>NZ_QBJC02000002.1:0-344987 GCF_003057695.2 Pseudocitrobacter sp. RIT415
AGCTACGACGCCTTTGGCAGACGAACTGCAAAACGCTGCGTTATCCGGGCGGCGTGGAAACGAAGCCCGCACGCCATCAGCGAAGTACGCTACCGGTGGCTGGGCATGGCGCTTTCCGCCAGTGAGAAACGGTACGCGGACGGCAGCCTGGCGCTGCGGGAACAGTGGCACTACCGTGGCGGGTTTGAACTGCGGGCGAAGGAACGCCGGGCGGCGAATGATGACAGAAGCTATTTTTACCCGATAGTGACCGGCCCGGACGGCGCACCGCAGGAGATGTACAGCGCGAACGGGCAGAAGGTGTGGACGAAACACCGCAGCCTGTGGGGGCTGGCAGCGAACGACTCGCCGGATAACGGGCGTGAAAGCTGCGATGCGGGTTTTGCAGGGCAATGGCAGGATGAGGAGAGCGGGCTGTGGTATAATTTACACCGCTACTACGACGCCGGAACGGGGCAGTATTTAAGTCCGGATCCGCTGAAACTGAGCGGCGGGCTGAACACGCAGTCGTATGTGCATGACCCGGTGGGCTGGTGTGATCCATGGGGACTGGCAGGCTGCCCTCCTGATATAGAGTATGGTCCTCTTGATGAGTTAGGTAGACCAACAGGGGTAAAAGCAACGCTGACCAGAGATATGATGGGGACAGGGACGAAAGCTAATTCAGCAATTGAACCTCCTGGATGGTCTGGCAATGGCACAAAATATAATCAAGGGCGTGGGCATTTGTTAGGGAGACAGTTGGGTGGTTCAGGCGATGTCCCAGAAAATTTAGTAACACTTCAACAAAATCCTGTCAACTCACCCGTCATGCGGGATTTTGAGGGCCAGGTCCGGGTGGCTGTGGAAAAAGGAGAAACCATTGAGTATACCTCAACTCCTGTATATAAAGGAGATAACTTAGCGCCAAGAGGCGTGACCATTACAGCAAAAGGAGATCAGGGATTTAACCTTGATGTGACTATACTGAATCCAATAGGGAACTGACAATGTCTATTGATATGATAAAGAAAATAATGCCGCCACCAGCAGTTATTAATGAGAAAATAACTACTGATTGGGGACGGTTGGAATCTGAACTCGGTATTCAATTGTCTAATGATTATAAAAACCTTATTGACGATTATAATGGCGTCAATGACTGGGGGAAAGCAGAGTCTAGGCTAGGTATTTTGTTGCCAGAAGATTATAAATCCTTTATTGATGAATATGGGATAGGACGAATAAATGGATTCCTTTGGATCTTTAGTCCGTTTGTTGATAATCCATATATTAATTTAATCGAGCAAGCAAAGGAAATAAATTCGGCTCTTGCTGAGGTCAAACTTCATGGCGAAAAATTCCCATACAATTTTTTTCCATCGGAAGATGGTGTTCTCCCGTTTGGTATAACTGATAGTGGAGAGGTTTTATTCTGGAAATTAGAAAAAAATTGTAATTGGAAAATAGTTATAAATGAAAGTCGTGGACCTCTTTGTGATGAATTTGACTTAGGGTGGGCAGAGTTTATGGTTGAACTGCTATCAGCACGACTAGAGTCTTTGGTACTACCGAAAAAGGAATTTGCCCGTGTTGCTGATTTTAAATCACTTACGGATATATGAGTTTAATTACATCAGCTACGGAACATCAGTTCATCTACGATGCGGACTGTGACTGACAGAGGAACCGCGCGCGGATGGTCTGGCAGGAATGTTTGCGCTGAATGTATGCGGGTATTCTCCCGGATCTCTGCCTGCACTTACAGGCGAAAATCCGGGGATATCAATATTATGAATCGATCAGATCGTCGATAAAGACCACGCCATCAGCAGTACGCAACCAGCGTGGTGCTTTCAGTTTTGTTGCAAAGAACCAGACCAGTTCACACAACAATCCCGTCAGGGACTGTTCCGTTTCCGATCCCTGTATCTGTTCCGTCAGAATCTGGATCAGCGCCAGACAATACTGGCATAACTGTTCCGGGTCTGGCTCAAAGCGCGGAAACGAGGTCGGCAGATCATCAAGTGTCAGGCTGTCCACCAGATGGGGTGGAATGGGATCGTTCAGCGTAGGATGCAGAATAGCGAGACAGGCGCGAAGCCGCCCATATAGCGCCATTTTCAGCGCCGGATCGTGGCATTCAATAAGAGTTTCAGCGAAATGGTCACAGTGATCGGCCAGTTCGGTGAAATCGGTGGCGGAATTGAAAGGAGCGGACAGTAAATCATAATCAGGGGTGAGGACTGTAGCCATAAGGCAACCTCCGATAAGTAGACGTTAAAACCACCACCGAAGAGACCAATCTTACGGGTGGTGGAACCGGGCGGAGTTGGTCTTATTAAAGCTACTCTAGAAGGTAAATATCCGGGGATGTTACATCGATATTGATGCGGGGCTAGGGTTTTATAGTAAACGAAATAATGTGTTAGCCAGTTACATAGAAGAGAAAACGGGTGATTTTTACAAGCCCAGCACATCGAAAGGTGATTTGGCATAAGCGAATATGGTCATGTACAAATGCGTTGATATCTTCCGTTCGAGAGCCTTAGATGCCTTCCTACGCAAAATTCTCTACAAAAGACTTAGCGATATTGCAAACGATACAGTCGATGATGAGGACTAACACCAGCTGCCTGGCTTTTAATAAAGCGGGAGCCCGTCAACGCAGACTCCCTCATTCATCACAGTACGATCGAGTCCTCACTCACCCAACATATGCGGCCACAACCCCAGCGTCGTGCGGGTAATCTGCATCAATGTGTCAAAGCTTGCGCCTTCGCGGGCGCTAATCGACATGCCCTGCAATACGCAGCTTAAAAACAGCGCCAGCTCTTTCACATCTTTCCCGGCCGGAATTTCGCCTTTCTCCTGACGATGCTGTAAAAACTCGCGCAGCGTTTGTTCCTGAACGGCGTGGCGGGATTTAATGGTTTTCGCTATCTCTTTTGACGATGCCGCCAGCGCGGCTGAGGTGTTAATCATGAAACAGCCCGCAGGCGTGTCTTTACTGGTGTAGCAAGTCGCGACAGCGGTGAAGTAATCCTTCAGCGCCTCATCAACTGGCTTGTCATCACAGCAGAGCTTCGCTTCATGTTTTGCGGCGAAGTGAGCGATGTAGTGATCGAGAACGGCACGGAAGAGCCCCTCTTTATTCACGAATTCTGCATACAGGGTAGGTGCTTTTGCCCCCGTGGCCTCTACGAGATCGGAGAGTGACGTGGCTTCGTAGCCATGCTGCCAGAAAAGCGTCATTGCTTTATCCAGCGCAGCTTCCCGGTCAAATACTTTTGGTCGACCACGGCCCTTTTTAGCGCAACTTTGCGTCTCAGTTGTCATAGTGCCGTTGTACCTCTTTCGGTTTAAGTGAACGCTCATTATAAAAATAATCGCTTCAGGCTGCCAGCGGTGAATTCCCAAAAATAAATAATTCATATGGGTATGAAAAATAGGCTGATTTTAATTATTTAAATGATCGTTATAAAAATCATGTTGACGAGTGATCCAGATCTCATTATCATTACCTTATCGATCGTTAAGTTAATAAAGATTGCTCTACATCATAGTTCATCTGCATAGGTCATAATCATGAAAAACGTAAAAACTCTGGCTCTCGCCGCTGTTCTGAGTTCACTCTCATTTGCAAGTTTCGCTGCGGTTGAAGTTCAGTCCACCCCGGCGGATCAGCATAAAGTTGGTACCATTGCGGCATCAGCAGGCCCGAACCTGGCTTCTCTGGAAGATCAGCTGTCTCAGAAGGCAGACGAAATGGGCGCTAAATCGTTCCGTATCACTTCCGTAAGTGGTCCGAACAACCTGCATGGTACGGCTGTTATTTATAAATAAGCATTAACTCCCTCATTAATGCCGTTTTAAATAAGCCACTGCCACAAAAAAGCCCTGAGTGATCACATCACTCAGGGCTTTTGCTTGTCTGGAATCAGCGTTACATCGATTGCTCTTGCGCAATGTGATGGCGGGTGACGTCAACTGGCATGCCGGAGCGCAGCTCCATCGCATAGTTCATCACATCCGTATTTGTCTGTGTCTTTTCTTTAAACGCGCGCATCGTCTCATTCAGTACGATAGGCAGCGTTTTCGGGTCATCATCGATATGTTTCGATAGCGGCTGGTGAACTTCAACTAAATGTACGCCGCCAGGTTCGACCGAGGCTTTAATAGGCGTGTTGATGATATTCACTTTGGTCCCCGGGGTAACTTTCTCAAACAAGTTGCGAATATCACCGTCACGCAGGCGAATGCAGCCGGAACTGACGCGCATGCCGATACCAAAGTCGGCGTTGGTTCCATGCAGCAGATAAACGCCGCCCTGAGCCGCCAGGCGAATGGCGTGATGGCCCATTGGATTATCCGGTCCAGCTGGCATTACCGCCGGCAGAATAATGCCCTGTGCTTTATAACGCGCGCGAATATTTGCCGTGGGAGTCCAGGTTGGGTTGGCACGTTTGTCCGAAACGGTGGTCACCATGGTTGGGGTCACCGTATCACCGCCTAACTGACCAATGCCAATAGGGTAGACGGTTACTTTGTTGCTTCCTGGTGGGTAGTAATAGAGGCGCAATTCCGCGAGATTGATGACGATGCCTTCACGCGGCACGTCCGGCAAAAGCGTTTGCAGCGGAATCGTCAGCACGCTGCCCGCACGCGGAACGTAAGGGTCTACGCCCGGGTTTGCCTGCAACAGAGCAAGGAAACCGACGTTATACTTTTTAGCGATTGCCTCCAGCGAGCCCCCGTCATTCTCAACTACGTGATAGCGGTTCTCCCCGACGAGACGGCTGCCGTTGGATGGCAGCGGCCAGGTATTGGCGGAAACGGGCAGACTCCACGCTACGGTGGCGGCAAGCGCAATGCCCATTGCCCAGCGGGTAAAACGTCTTTGTTTACTCATCATGTTCATCCAGTTAACAAGTCGCTAAAACATAAACGGATATTATGATTGCTGAAAGTGTCGGGAAGTGAGGCGCGATTGCAAGTATGTGTAAATGTTTCGGATTAGCGGCTCTTTAAGCCAGGACTACCAGCCCGAGCAGAACGCTATTTTGACCATGAACTGCATTTCCCGCGGGTCATCATCATGTCGCAAATAATATGAGGATGAGATCTACGACACGTATCTGCGTCAGATCTCATTTTTGATTATCGAGAGAAGACATTGCGGGTAATACTATTTTCAGCCGTAAAAAATCACGCTACATTAATTCTGAGCTTGAGAAAATTCTTAAATGATTCTCAGTTTGTTGGGATGTGATGTGGGACGGTTGAAATAAACGCTTATCAATGATTGATGGGTTTTCGTTCACCGCGTCACCGGACTTTCTCACAGGACGTGAGGTATACACGGATGAAACGTACTCTTCAGTATGGCCTGATGGCCGCTCTCTTTGCATGCCCGCTATTAGCGAACGCTAATTCAGGGGTGATTCATTTCCGCGGCTCGATTGTTGAAGAAGCCTGCCGCGTCAATCCTGAGCGTGATGTAGTTCACGTCTCCTGTTTCCGTGACGGAAAGCAGCAGCGTGAAACGCAATCGTTACGTGAGGGCGCTCAATTTACAATGATGCAGCATCTCGCGACTGCACAAGTTTATAGCGTTGCAGACCATCCTGATTTACAGGTATTACAGATTACTTATCGCTGAACAACATTGAAGGCATCGTGGGTAATGGGCAAATCGTTGTTCATTACTCATGGTGCTTTTTATTTGTTCGAAATAACTAATGCGCAGAAAAAAAAAGGATAAGAAAAAGAGGGGAGAGAAAAGAGAATGGTGCGTTCGATTGGACTCGAACCAACGACCCCCACCATGTCAAGGTGGTGCTCTAACCAACTGAGCTACGAACGCATAATGGTGCGTTTAATTGGACTCGAACCAACGACCCCCACCATGTCAAGGTGGTGCTCTAACCAACTGAGCTATAAACGCAAAATGGTGCGTTCGATTGGACTCGAACCAACGACCCCCACCATGTCAAGGTGGTGCTCTAACCAACTGAGCTACGAACGCATTGTTGCCGTGACAACGGGGACGAATATTAGCGGCAGCCGCGGGATGTGGCAAGGGGAAAATGTGCAATTTCATGTGACTGGAGAAGTTTTACGCATATCTGGCGCATTTTTCTGCCGTTAAGGTTTAATCGTTGACCCACGGTGCTTCCGGGTGAGAGAGGTGATGACATTGTGCTCGTCTCGTGTTGATGTTTGATATGTTATAATATAACATTCATTTTTTTCGCGAATGAGGGAATGACGTTGAAGCATCTGGGGAAAATAACACTGACCATTGCTGCGCTGATAACGAGCAGCGCAGTGTCCGCACATGGGAATCACAGTCATGGCGTACCTTTGACGGTAGCCGAACAGCAGGCGGCAAACGGTATTTTCGAGGATAACGCGGTAAAAGATCGTGCGCTTTCTGACTGGGATGGCGTGTGGCAATCCGTTAACGGCCTTCTGCTAAATGGCGACCTTGATCCGGTATTTAAGCAGAAAGCAGCAAAGGAATCAGGCAAAACTGCCGAGCAAATCAAGGCTTACTACCGCAAAGGGTATGCCACCAATGTCGAAACGATTGGTATCGAAAATGGGGTGATGGAGTTCCATATAGGCGATAAGGTTAACGCCTGTCACTACCGTTACGCCGGGCATAAAATTTTGACCTACGCGTCAGGTAAGAAGGGGGTACGCTATCTTTTCGAGTGTCAGGATGCAGGTTCAGCCGCGCCAAAATACGTACAGTTCAGCGATCACACCATTGCGCCGCGTAAATCCGCCCATTTCCACATTTTTATGGGTAATACATCCCAGGAAGCGCTGCTAAAAGAGATGGATAACTGGCCGACCTACTATCCATGGCAAATGACCACAGAACAAGTTGTGGATGAAATGCTACATCATTAATGAAAAAGCCGCACGGAGGCGGCCTTCAAAGGATTAGCGCGAAGCTCGCTGCAATATCAGGCTTGACGGCTGACGCTGTAAAAAGCGCATTCTCAGCATCATCATAATCGCTGCAGAGGTCAGGCCGATAATAAAGCCGAGCCAGAAACCGGCGGGGCCCATTCTCTCAACCACCAGGTCGGTAAGCGCCAGCACGTAACCGCTTGGCAGGCCCAACACCCAATAAGCTATAAAGGTGATAAAGAAGATAGAACGCGTATCTTTATAGCCGCGTAGAATACCGCTGCCTATCACCTGAATGGAGTCAGAAATCTGGTACAGCGCCGCCAGCAACATTAACTGCGCTGCGAGCGTGACCACCTCGGGATTATCGTTATACAGCAGGGCGATATGCTCGCGCAGTGAGACGGTGAAAATGGCCGTCAGCACCGCCATGCAAACGCCGACACCCAGCCCGGTCCAGGCTGATGTTTGGGCATCGAGGGTAGAACCCTGGCCCAGTCGGAATCCTACGCGAATCGTGACCGCCGCGGCCAACGACATCGGCAGAACGAACATCAGCGAGCTAAAGTTCAGCGCAATCTGGTGGCCAGCGACATCGACAATACCCAGCGGGGACACCAGCAACGCCACCACGGCAAACAGCGTGACTTCGAAAAACAGCGCCAGCGCAATGGGCAGTCCGAGTGACGAGAGGCGCTTAAGTACCGCAATATCGGGTTTAACAAAACCCTTTTGATTGCGAATATCGCGCATGGAACCGGCATGTTTAACGTAATAGAACATACTGATAAACATTACCCAGTAGACCGCCGCTGTAGCAACGCCGCAGCCCACGCCGCCCAGTTCCGGCATGCCGAAATGACCGTAGATAAAGATATAGTTCACCGGAATGTTGACCAGTAAACCAATAAACCCCATCACCATACCCGGTTTGGTTTTTGCCAGCCCTTCGCACTGGTTACGTGCGACCTGGAAGCACAGATAGCCAGGTGCGCCCCACAACAGTGCGCGCAAATAGCCGACGGCTTTATCCGCCAGTGCCGGGTCGATATTATGCATCGAGCGGATGATATAGCCCGCGTTCCACAGAACAACCATAATTAACACGGACACCAGGCCCGCCAGCCAGAATCCCTGGCTAACCTGCGCTGCGATGCGCTCGCGACGGCCCGAACCATTGAGCTGAGCAATGACTGGCGTCAGCGCCAGCAGCAGACCGTGACCAAATAAAATGGCCGGTAACCAGATGGAGGTACCGATAGCCACGGCGGCCATATCGGTCGCGCTGTAACCGCCCGCCATCACGGTATCCACAAACCCCATTGCCGTTTGGGCAACCTGCGCAAGAATCACGGGGATAGCCAGAGCCAATAACTGACGCGCTTCGCTAAAATACTTCTGCACGTTAACACCTATATTTTTTGTTATTTGAGAGACAGAAAAGCCGCCTGAACAGGCAGCAAGAAGATAAAAAAGAGGATTGCCAGCTATTGTAGCGGGGATTTGCCATTAAGCCAGTCTAAAAATCGTCGTCTTTGCGCCGAGGCTGGCAACCTGTTTGGGCAACTGTTATTGTTCGTATCAGAAAATACGGTGTGGCTGTAAGCCCCGCCGGAGTAATTATCGACAGGAGTTAAGTGCATGTTTACTGGTATTGTGCAGGGCACGGCAAAAATCGTGTCCATCGATGAAAAACCGAATTTCCGCACGCACGTTGTTGAGCTGCCGGACTACATGCTGGATGGCCTGGAAACGGGTGCATCGGTAGCGCATAACGGCTGCTGCCTGACCGTGACCGAAATTAATGGCAATCAGATTAGCTTCGATCTGATGAAAGAGACGCTACGCATTACGAATTTGGGTGATGTGAATGTGGGTGATGTGGTGAACGTTGAGCGCGCGGCCAAATTCAGCGACGAAATTGGCGGGCATTTGATGTCGGGCCATATTATGACGACCGCTGAAGTGGCGAAAATTGTCACCTCCGAGAACAACAAGCAGATCTGGTTTAAAATCCAGGATCCCTCACTGATGAAATACATCCTGTATAAAGGTTTTATTGGTATTGATGGGATTAGCCTGACGGTCGGTGAAGTCACGCCAACCCGTTTCTGCGTGCACTTGATTCCGGAAACTTTGCAGCGTACCACGCTGGGGGCGAAACGTCTGGGGGATAAAATCAACATTGAGATTGACCCGCAGACTCAGGCCGTTGTTGATACGGTCGAGCGCGTACTGGCAGCGAAAGAAGCCGCAGCCATCGCGGCGGCGCAGCCTGAAGCATAAAAAAATCCCCCGGTTGATGCCGGGGGATTTTTACTAGCGTGCGACGCGTAAACCGTGTTCCACGCCGCGCGAGAAAACCACCTGCCAGAGATGAATATCACGCGCGCGAAATGCCCCCGCGCAGGCGTTGAGGTAATACGTAAACATCCGCTTGAACCGTTCCGAATAGTTGTCAGCAATTTCCGGCCAGCTCTCCAGAAAACGTTCATGCCATGCCATCAGCGTGGTGTCGTAATCCGCGCCAAAGTTGTGCCAGTCTTCCATCACAAAGTGTGGTTCACTGGCATCCGCGATGTGGCGTACGGAAGGGAGGCAACCGTTTGGGAAGATGTATTTGTTGATCCATGGATCGACGTTAAGGTCTGTACGTTTTGAACCGATAGTATGCAGCAGGAATAAACCGTCAGGTTTCAGGTTCCTGTCGACCACCGAGAAATAGGTGGCATAGTTTTTCGGCCCAACGTGTTCAAACATACCGACGGACACGATGCGGTCAAACTTATCGTTCAGGTCACGGTAGTCCTGAAGCAGAATCGTCACGTCCAGCCCTTCACAGCGCTGTTGCGCCATTTTCTGCTGTTCTGCGGAGATGGTCACGCCTACAACGCTGACACCATAATGCTCCGCCATATACTGCGCCAGCCCGCCCCAACCGCAGCCAATATCCAGCACGCGCATGCCGGGTTCAAGATTCAGTTTCTGGCAAATCAGGTTGAGCTTCGCCTGCTGGGCCTCTTCCAGAGTCTGGGCGTCTTTCCAGTACCCGCAGGAGTACTGCATAAAGGGATCCAGCATGCGGCTGAAGAGATCGTTGCCAAGATCGTAATGCTCTTTGCCGACCATCCAGGCGCGTTTTTTACTTTGCAGATTAAACAGGCGGGCAGCGGCGATGCGCAGCGTATCTTTCAGGTGGCGGGGCAGTTGATTTTCAAGGCCAGCGCGCAGGACTTTCTGAAAGAAAATGTCGAGACGCTCGCATTCCCACCAACCGTCCATATAGCTTTCGCCTAACCCCAGGGAACCTTCCTGCAAAACACGCTTAAAGAACTGGGGATTTTTGATCTGCAAGTCTGCGGGGGCGTTACCGTTAATTTCGATGCCTGCCCGGCTTAACAGTTCGTTGGTTATACGGTACCAGTCATCATTCGGTACGCTAACTTCTTCTATACACGATGAGCTCATAGCTTCTCCATCCCGACCCGGTGATCAGAACCTTAAAACAGCGTAGACGCTTTTTAGAGTTTGTGAGAACTCTCACGGAATTTCCGTGAGCCTGCTATCCGACGTAGCACAGAGGAAGGGAGATTTCCCTTGCCGAAAAGACCATCCATGGGGAATCGGGAGGCGTCCTGCTCCCGTTAATAAGTAATAACTATCGTAATTATGTGACACCGATTCAGTATAGGACGCAAAATCTACTGATTCAATTAAAAATCTTAGCAAACTAACTACGAGTCAATAACATTGATATTCATGATGTTAGGCGCGTGAAGTTTCTTCTGCTGAATTTTCCTCTGCGCCAGCCTGCATCTTGTAGCCTATTCCGGCCAGAACGACGGTGGCGACCATCACGCTGGTGGTTGCCAGCAGCGGGGCGGCAATCAGTGAAGAAACCACCAGGCTTGCCAGGAAGCAAAGACCTAATTGCAGCGTATTCTGTAATGCTGCCGCACGGCCTGTTGCCTGAGGGAACGGTCGCAGTGCGCGCGCTACCACAATCGGGTAAATGGCGCCGTTGGCCATTGCCATCACGCAGAACGGGATCAGCAGGGCGGTGAGCGAGACATGCGCGGTGAGGCCGACGCCCCAGGTGGCAAGGACGCTGACAGCGTAAATCAACAGCAGCCATGGCAGCAGTTTTGCGCCATCCCACTTTTGCAGTGCCGCGCGACAGCCATAACCACCGACGAGGAAAGCAATGGTTTGTGGCACATAACTCAGTCCAATCACGGTCGGGCTATATCCCATCGCATTCAGAATAAACGGTGAGCCCGTCAACCAGGCAAAGAAGCTTGCCGAGCAGGCCGCATACACCAGGACGTTACCGCGATAATCGCGACTGCGTAACAGCTTCATAAATGTCAGCTTATCGCCACTTACCGTGACCTTTTTGTGAGCGGGTTTCAGGCGCAACGCGGGGATCATCAAAATCAGGGTGATGGCAAAGAGCGTAGCAAAAATAGCCTGCCACTCGAAGTGGTGCAGGATCCAGCTTCCCAACAGCGGTGCCAGCGCCGGAGAAAGCCCGACCAGCGGCATAATGGTCGCGAAAATACGGTTAGTTCGCTGTGCCGGATAATAATCGGTCACCATCGCCTGCCAGGTTACCGCTGCGGCACATACGCCGACTGCCTGCACGAATCGCAGAATGAGCAGGGTGGTGGCATCGCGTACCCACAGCATTCCCAGACAACCCAGGGCAAAAATCGTCAGGCCAATCAGCAGGACAGGCTTGCGGCCATAGCGATCTGAGAGCGGGCCCCACAGCAGCTGTGCTACGGCAAACCCGGCAAGGAATAAACTCAGACTCGCGCTCACGGCGGCAGCCGGTGTTTGCAGATCGCTTTGAATCGCGGCGAAAGCCGGAAGATACATATCGGTGGCGAGGAAGCCTAAAACACTCAGGCCCGCCAGCCAGACTAAAAATCCTTTCCCAGGTTGCATAAAAACGCCTTTTTTGTACAGATGAGGAGGCTGAGAGTGTAGAGAGTGAAAACTGCCTTGTGAAACGCTAATATTTGCGTAGTGGTTTCAAAAATTTTGTGAGCAGAAAATGTGGTCTGAATATTCGCTGGAAGTTGTGGATGCTGTCGCGCGGAACGGAAGCTTTAGCGGCGCGGCAAATGAGCTCCACCGTGTGCCTTCTGCAATCAGTTATACAGTACGGCAACTCGAGGAGTGGCTGGCGGTTCCGCTGTTTGAACGTCGACACCGGGATGTGGAATTAACCCCTGCAGGGGCATGGTTTTTGAAAGAGGGGCGCTCTGTTATCAAAAAAATGCAGATCACCCGTCAGCAGTGTCAACAAATAGCCAACGGCTGGCGCGGGCAGTTGGCGATTGCCGTGGATAACATTGTCAAACCCGAACGCACACGACAGATGATTGTTGATTTCTATCGCCACTTCAGTGATGTAGAGCTGCTGGTCTACCAGGAAGTTTTTAATGGCGTATGGGATGCGCTGGCGGATGGGCGAGTTGAACTGGCGATTGGCGCGACACGTGCGATACCCGTAGGGGGGCGATATGCGTTCCGGGATATGGGCATGTTGAGCTGGCAGTGCGTGGTCGCCCGCTCGCATCCACTGGCACAAATGGAGGGGCCGCTCAGTGATGACGTGTTGCGCAACTGGCCGTCACTGGTGCGCGAAGATACGTCGCGTTCGTTACCTAAACGTACCACCTGGTTACTGGATAACCAGAAGCGGGTCGTGGTACCGGACTGGGAATCGTCAGAAACCTGTTTATCTGCTGGATTATGCGTTGGAATGGTGCCAGATCATTTTGCGCAACCAAAGATTGATAAAGGCGAATGGGCGGCACTGGCACTGGAAAACCCGTTTCCCGATGCCGCCTGTTGTCTGACCTGGCAGCAAAACGACAGTTCACCGGCGCTAAGCTGGTTACTCGACTATTTAGGGGACAGTGAAACGCTGAACAATGAATGGTTGCGAACGCCCGACTCGAGCGTCCGCAAAGACGCTTAACGGCGGTAATCGCGGAACGGGCCGTCGGCTACGGAACGGCGTTCAATCAGGCGCGGGTGCACTTCGATGGACTGCGACTCTTCGCGTTTGCTAACGATTCTGTCCATCAGCATATTGAAGGCGGTTTCCCCGAGGGAGTCCTTCGGCTGGTGGATAGTGGTCAGTGCTGGCGTAAAGAAACGCGAGTTGCGCACGTTGTCATAACCAATCAGCGAGATATCCTGCGGCACGCGCAGGCCCATTTCGTCTGCGGCGCACAACGCGCCCATCGCCATGATATCGCCGCCGCAGAAGATAGCGGTAGGGCGCGGATTCTGGGACAGTATTTGCTGCATCGCGCGGTAGCCGGATTCCGGCTCGAAATCGCCCTGCACAATCCAGTTTTCCGGCACCTTGATCATCATTTCTTCCATGGCTTTCATAAAGCCAGCCAGACGACCCGCGCCGGTGTTACGCTCCAGTGGGCCTGGGATCACGCCGATTTCGCGATGCCCACGTTCCACCAGATAACGACCAGCCATGTAGCCGCCTTCAAAGGCGTTATCAATAACCGAGTCGGTAAAGTCGGCTTTCGCTTCACCCCAGTCCATGACCACCATCGGAATATGGCGGTATTCTTCCAGCATTTGCAGCAATGATTCCGGATATTCTGAACACATCACCAGCAGGCCGTCCACGCGCTTCTGCGCCATCATTGAGAGATACGCGCGCTGTTTCTCAAGATTGTTCCACGCATTACCGAGGATCAGGGTATAGCCTTTCTGGAAGCAGTTCTTCTCAACGGCTTCAATAATTTCTGCAAAGTAGGCAGCTTCACTGCTGGTCGCCAACAAACCAATGGATTTGGTGTGATTGACCTTCAGACTGCGGGCCACGGCGCTGGGAGAGTAGTGCAATTCTTTGATTGCCGCCCACACCGCTTCACGCGTCTCTTCGGCGACAAAACGCGTCTTGTTAATCACATGTGATACAGTTGTAGTGGAAACGTTTGCGCGCTTCGCTACATCTTTAATAGTTGCCATTCCATCTCACTCCAGACCCGGGCCTGCCCCTGATCGATTCAATACGAAAACGTTTGCCTTCACTCACCCTGGCGCAATGTTATGAATTGCGGTTCGCCGGGAAAACGACACAGGACGACAGGAGGGGGTCAATGGCCGATACACTTTTTAATAAGCGTCGAATTTTGTCTTATCTTTGACAAAAGTGGAAGCGCAAAATCGGTTATTGCGTGAAATCCGGGAAGATTTTTGCGATTAAGTGTGCAAAAATGACATAGCTCACTTTTGGTGTGGGGATAATAAGGAGAAAAATTGATGAGTACCGAACTGAAGATGTCAATTACCACCACGGTTATTACGCTGGCGCTGATCGTTGCTGCCGCGCTGACCGCCGTCCTGCATTAACCCATCCTAAAGGGAGAGACGGCTCTCCCTCTCTTCGATTGTTATCAATTCAGCAAAAATATTTTGCTAATTTGTTCACTTCTGTTTTTTTGTGATTGATGTCATGCTTTTGCCATCTGTTGTCACGCCGCCTTGCGTTTGCGGCAAACCGGAGTCAAAGCATGAAAGTGAATTATCCCTTACTGGCGTTAGCCGTAGGCGCATTCGGAATCGGTACCACCGAATTTTCGCCAATGGGGCTATTACCCGTTATTGCCAAAGGGGTTGATGTCTCGATTCCCGCCGCTGGCATGTTGATCAGCGCTTACGCTGTCGGTGTGATGGTTGGCGCGCCGCTGATGACGCTGCTGCTTTCACATCGCGCACGGCGCAACGCGTTAATCTTCCTGATGGCGATTTTCACTTTGGGCAACGTCCTTTCCGCGATTGCACCGGATTACACTACGTTAATGCTGTCACGCATTATTACCAGCCTCAATCACGGTGCGTTCTTTGGTCTGGGATCGGTTGTTGCCGCAAGCGTGGTACCGAAAGATAAACAAGCGAGCGCCGTCGCGACCATGTTTATGGGGCTGACCATCGCCAACATCGGCGGCGTTCCGGCGGCAACATGGCTCGGAGAAACGATCGGCTGGCGTATGTCGTTCCTGGCGACGGCCGGGCTTGGCGTGATTGCGATTATTGGTCTGTGGCTGTCGCTGCCGAAAGGTGGGGCGGGTGAGAAACCGGACGTGAAGCGTGAACTGTCGGTGCTGGTTCGCCCGCAGGTACTGTCTGCGTTGCTCACCACCGTGCTGGGCGCGGGGGCGATGTTTACGCTCTATACCTACATTTCGCCGGTGCTGCACACTATCACAGATGCGACACCTGCCTTTATCACATTGATGTTGGTGCTGATTGGTGTAGGTTTCTCCATCGGCAACTATCTTGGTGGTAAATTTGCAGACCGTTCAGTCAGCGGTACCCTGAAAGGTTTTCTGCTGCTGTTAATGTTGATTATGCTGGCGATCCCGTTCCTGGCGCGCACGGAAATCGGTGCCGCATTCAGTATGGTGGTGTGGGGCGCGGCGACCTTTGCGGTGGTGCCACCGTTGCAGATGCGCGTAATGCGTGTTGCGCATGAAGCGCCGGGGCTTTCTTCTTCTGTCAACATTGGCGCGTTTAATCTCGGTAATGCGTTAGGTGCCGTAGCCGGTGGTGCGGTGATTTCTGGCGGGCTGGGTTACAGCTTTGTGCCGGTGATGGGGGCGATTGTGGCAGGATTGGCGCTGCTGCTGGTTTTCTTCAGCAGCCGCTCTCAGGGTGAAGAGGTCGTGGTAAGCCAGTAACAACAACGCAGAAGGGGAAACCCTTCTGCGTCATTTTCTTTATGCCGCCAGATTCTCAGCAACAAACTTCCAGTTTACCAGCGCCCAGAAGTGCTCCAGATAGCTAACGCGTGCGTTACGGTAATCAATATAGTAAGCGTGTTCCCACACATCGACCGTCAGCAGCGGTTTGGCATCCGTCGTCAGCGGCGTACCCGCGTTAGAGGTGGAGACAATTGCCAGGCTGCCGTCGGCTTTTTTCACAAGCCAGGTCCAGCCAGAACCGAAGTTCTTCGCGGCTGCATCGTTGAACTGCGCTTTAAACTCAGCAAAGCTACCGAAAGAACGGTTGATGGCTTCCGCCACGTCACCGGTCGGTTCGCCACCGGCATTCGGTGCCAGGCAGTGCCAGTAGAAGGTGTGGTTCCAGACCTGTGCTGCGTTGTTGAACACGCCGCCTTCGGAGGTGCGAATGATCTCTTCCAGTGATTTGCCCTCAAACGCCGTCCCTTTAACCATATTGTTCAGGTTGGTAACGTAAGTCTGGTGGTGTTTCCCATAATGATACTCGAGCGTCTCGGCAGAAATGTGCGGTGCCAGAGCGTCTTTGGCATACGGTAATGCAGGTAATTCGAACGACATTGCTACTCTCCTTTTTATAGTTAATATCCCCAGTAACCCTGTACTGAGTGTGGATAGAGTAGCAAATTAAAAGGTGTGATAAAAGAGAAGGTTACCCTGCCAGTTATGTGGCAGGGTAGGGGTTAGCGGATGGTTTTCGGCGTCATTACGCGGCGTGCGCCGACGTAGTGGCGATCCCAGTAGTCTTCACTGAGGGAGGTAATTTGAATATCGCGACCGGTACGCGGAGACTGAATAAACTTTCCACCGCCGATGTAGACACCAACGTGATCGGCGGTGCCGCGTCCACGAGTGCGGAAGAACACTAAATCGCCGCTCTCCAGCTCACCCCGGTCAATCGCACGGGCATCGCGCAGGTGATACATTTCGTTAGCTGTACGCGGAATACGGAACTTCACCAGATCTTTATAGGCATAATAAACCAGACCGCTGCAATCAAAACCGGTGCGCGGAGACGTGCCACCCCAGCGGTAAGGTTTGCCAATCTGGCCCATCAATTTGTTCATCGCAGTTTTTTGTGCTTTCTGCACGCGCGCCTTGTGCGCTTCAGCGATAGTTAACGGTTTGCTCTCCACCTTGCTGGTGGTACAGGACTTCCTGTGACCTTTTCGGGCAACGCATTTGGTGGTGACGTTTGCCGCTGCGGTTTTCATCGCGCTGCTCTTACTGCGGCGCGTTGAGGCCGTTCTGGTGGTGCTGGCGGCGCGCGCGGTGCGGGATGATTTGCTGGCGGTAGAGGCGATTTTTTTACTTGCCGTCGCCTTCGTGGTGGTTTTTTTACTGGTTGAGGCGGTGGACTTCTTCTTGCTGCTGCTTTTGCTGACGGTATTTTTCTTCTTCCGTTCGCTTCCCTTTGCGGAGAGCGATTTTTGCGCCGACGTGGCTTTCGTATGACCGGAAGCATGCGAGAGCGGCGAGAATGTTAATGATGAAAACAGCAAAGCACAGAGCGTGATCGACATTTTTTTTATTCGCGCCACTGAGCAATCCTCTGAGTATGGAGGCATAAAAATTCATGCCTGGGTATGATTTACAAAACTCATCAATTCTAATCCATATAAAGCAATAAAGTTAATAGCGATTTTGTATCTAAAATAGTGTTTCGTTAGCAAGTGCAAAAAAAAACAGCAATTGAAATACAATGAGCTAAAAAATGGACAGTTTTTTAGTCAGCAGGTTGCTAAAGTGACATTTCACAGGCATCTTCTGTGCTCAGACGTTAAAATAGTAAAGCGTGAATAAAATGTTATTTTCCGTCTGAGGTCTGAAACGCTACAATGTCAGACTACATGTGGTATTCGAAGTTAAGGAAGTAAGACAATGAGCACAACTGTTGAAACAATCCAACGTCAGATCGCTGAGAACCCCATCCTGCTGTACATGAAGGGTTCCCCGAAACTGCCGAGCTGCGGTTTTTCCGCACAAGCTGTGCAGGCGCTCTCTGCCTGTGGCGAACGCTTTGCTTACGTAGATATTCTGCAAAATCCGGAGATCCGCGCAGAGCTGCCGAAATACGCAAACTGGCCGACCTTCCCGCAACTGTGGGTTGATGGCGAGCTGGTTGGCGGCTGCGACATCATCATCGAGATGTACCAGCGCGGCGAATTGCAGCAGTTGATCAAAGAAACTGCTGCAAAATATAAAGAAGAAGAGCCAAAAGCGGAGTAATTCGCGAAAGGCGCTTTTGCGTCAGAGGGCACAAAAAAGCGACCTGGAACGGTCGCTTTTTTTATGAGATTTATTCTGCTGCTATTGGTAGCGGCCAGCCGCCCAGACGTTTCCAGCGGTTGACGATTTCGCAGAATAACTGCGCGGTTTGTTCCGTGTCGTACAGCGCGGAGTGTGCCTGCTCGCCGTCAAAGGCCATACCTGCTGCGATGCAGGCTTTCGACAGAACGGTTTGCCCCAGCGCCAGACCGCTCAGGGCAGCGGTATCGAAGGTGACGAAAGGGTGGAACGGGTTACGTTTCAGATTCGCGCGCTCAGCGGCGGCCATCATAAAACTGTGATCGAAGGTGGCGTTATGCGCGACCATAATGGCACGGTTGCAGCCCGCGTCCTTCAGGCCTTTGCGCACCATTTTGAAAATAGCATGCAGCGCATCATATTCGCTCACGGCGCCACGCTCCGGGTCAGTCGGATCGATACCGTTAAACGCCAGCGCTTCCGGTTGCAGATTCGCACCCTCAAACGGCTCAACATGGAAATGTGCAGTAGTGTCCGGCATCAACCAGCCATCTTCATCCATTTTCAACGTGATCGCTGCAATTTCAAGCAGAGCATCAGTTTTGGCGTTGAATCCGGCGGTTTCTACATCAATCACCACGGGATAAAAACCACGAAAACGGTCGCACAGACCATTCAGTTGCGCATTGTCGGACATTAGAATCTCTTAACCTGAAAAAAGTAGCGCGCATTATGGCAAATTTTGCCAGGGGATGCAGTAAAAGCGGATAAAAGAACGGACGCCGTAGCGTCCGTGGGGAATCAGTTGCCGAGGCCTTTGCCGGCATCTTTTTCTTCAATCAGTTCGATTTTATAACCGTCCGGATCCTCAACGAAGGCGATAACCGTGGTGCCGCCTTTTACCGGGCCCGCTTCACGCGTAACGTTGCCGCCGTTGTTGCGAATGCGTTCGCAGGCTTCAGCCGCGTTATCGACGCTCAGGGCAATGTGACCATACGCATTGCCGAGATCGTATTTATCGACGCCCCAGTTATAGGTCAGCTCAATCACGGCTTCGTCTTTTTCATCGCCATAGCCGACGAAGGCGAGGGAGTATTTGTATTCAGTGTTTTCACTGGTACGCAGCAGTTTCATACCCAGGACTTTGGTGTAAAACTCGATGGAACGTTGCAGGTCACCAACACGAAGCATGGTGTGTAATAAGCGCATAATTTCCTCTCACTGGATAATCATTATTCAAAACAAAACATTATTTTAGTATAGCGGCGGATCCCTGCCGCTATCAATGTGCGATTACAGGGTAGGGTAATCGGTGTAACCTTCGGCGTCGCCGCCGTAGAAGCTTTCCGGACGCTGAGGGTTGAGTTCCGCTTTGCGTTGCAGACGGGTCACCAGGTCCGGGTTGGCGATATACGCACGGCCAAAGGCAACGGCATCAATTAACCCTTTTTGAATCAGATCTTCGGCTTTTTCAGGAGTATAGGCGCCGGCACCAATAATCACACCCTGGAAGCGGGCGCGCACTTTCTCGCGGAAAGTTTCGCTATAGGGTTCGCCACCGGCCCAGTCTGGTTCAGACATGTGCAGGTAAGCAATCCCGCGTTTGCCCAGTTCCTCTATCAAATAGAGCGCGTCGGCTTCTTCGTTCGGGCCATTATCCAGGCTCTGGAAGGTACCAATCGGCGAGACGCGGATCCCAACGCGGTCGGCACCCCATTCTTCAATTGCGGCATCAACCACTTCCAGCACCAGACGGGCACGGTTTTCGACGCTGCCGCCGTACTGATCGGTACGGTGGTTAGAAGAAGGCGACAGGAACTGATGCAGCAGATAACCGTGTGCAGAGTGCAGTTCAACCAGGTCGAATCCGGCCTCACGGGCATTGGCGACTGCTTGACGGAAATCATTCACAATTCCCGGGATCTCTTCGGTTTCCAGGGCGCGCGGCATCGACGTCTCCACGCGAATGGCATGACCGTTTTCGTCACGCAGAGAAGTACGTGTCCCCGCGCTCAGAGCAGACGGGGCAACCGGAGCCTGGCCGTCAGGTTGCAGGCTTGAGTGGGAAATACGCCCGGTATGCCAGAATTGCACGGCAATACGCCCCCCTTCAGCATGAACGCCGGCGGTGATTCTCTGCCACGCAGCAATTTGTTCTGCACTGTAAAGACCTGGCGCGCCAGCATAACCTTTCGCCTGGGCGGAGATCTGCGTCGCTTCAGAGATAATCAGCCCTGAACTGGCACGTTGACGGTAATACTCGGCCATCAGCGGTGTTGGGATATCGCCCGGCTCAATGCTGCGTAAGCGGGTGAGCGGGGCCATAAAGACACGGTTAGGGGCAGTAACAGCACCCACTTTCAGTGGGGTAAACAGTTTTTCTTGCGACATGGTGACTCCTGAGTAGACCGGTCGTCTAGTAATTCGGTAAAATAAAACGCCCTTATTACGCGGGCGCGGCAATCATAATTTTGGCGTGAGCCAGCGCGCTTTCCAGCGGCGTTGAGCTCTTAGAAATCTTGGCCTGGAGGTTCGCGCCAAGCCAGAGTGAATAGAGCACTTCTGCCTGGGTATGCGCCTCGCCGTCGAAGCGTAAACAACCGTGACGACGGCCTTGTTCCAGCGCCTGCGCGAGCAGGTTTATGATTTCACTGGCGCCTTTATTCATTTCTGCACGCATGTCTTCCGACAGGTCGCACACTTCAGCGGAGAGTTTCACGGTTAAGCAGCCGCTAATCTTACCCTGCTGGCAAAACTGATTAACGGCCTGCTGATAGTAAGCCAGCAGGCGGTCGCGATACGTTCCTTCACCAGCGGCAAAATGTTGCGCGAGGCGCTGGTGGTAGTCGGCAAAATAGCGTTCAAGCATGGCGACGCCAAAGGCTTCTTTTGAACGGAAATAGTGGTAGAACGATCCTTTCGGCACTTCCGCCGTTTTCAACAGTTCGCTTAAGCCCATTCCAACAAAACCGCGCTGCATGCAAAGTTGCTCGCCGGTGGCCAGAATATGTTCGCGGGTATCATGTTCACTATGTTTGCTCATGGAAAAATAATCTAATAGACCAATCGGTCTAGTGCAAGTTTTTTTTCATCCCTCCCGTTGACGATAAAGTTGCACAGCCGGGCGTAAACGTCTTCAATGAGATGATATATCGAGAACAGGAGGCCAACGTGGCGGAGCAACTGGAATTTTTCCCGGTGCAGAGTCCGTGCCGGGGAATTTGTCAGAGTGATGAGCGTGGATATTGCCGTGGATGTATGCGCAGCCGCGATGAGCGCTTCAACTGGCAAAAGATGAGCGATGGGCAAAAGCAGGAGGTGTTACGCCTCTGTCGACAACGTTTGCTGCGTAAAATACGCGCAAACAAGACGGTCGATGCCGAAGAACCTCAGCAACCCTCACTGTTTTAAGGGCAGAATTGCGTATACTCATAGCAAATTTTCATTGAGGAAGCTGCTATGGTTCAGCGTATTACCCTGGCGCCGCAAGGCCCGGAATTTTCACGTTTCGTCATGGGATACTGGCGTTTGATGGACTGGAACATGTCCGCCCGTCAGCTCGTCAGTTTCATTGAAGAGCATCTCGACCTCGGGGTGACGACAGTCGACCACGCCGATATCTACGGCGGATACCAGTGTGAAGCCGCCTTTGGCGAAGCAATTAAGCTTGCGCCGCATCTGCGCGATCGTATGGAAATCGTCACCAAATGCGGTATCGCCACTACGGCGAAAACCGAAAACGTTCTGGGCCACTATATTACCGACAGCAAGCACATTATTAGTAGCGCAGAGCAGTCGCTGATTAACCTGGCGACCGACCGTCTTGACCTGCTGCTGATTCATCGTCCAGACCCACTGATGGACGCCGATGAAGTAGCGGAAGCGTTTCTGAACCTGCATCAGAGCGGAAAAGTGCGCCACTTCGGCGTCTCTAACTTTACGCCAGCACAGTTTGCGTTGTTGCAGTCGCGTCTGCCGTTTACTCTGGCGACCAACCAGGTAGAAATCTCGCCGATTCATCAGCCAGCCATTCTGGATGGTACGCTGGATCAACTCCAGCAACTGCGCATTCGTCCGATGGCCTGGTCTTGTCTGGGCGGTGGTCGCTTGTTTAACGACGACGAGTTCCAGCCGCTACGTGCTGAACTGGCGCAGGTCGCCACAGAGCTGAACGCCGCCAGTATTGAGCAGGTGGTTTACGCATGGGTGCTGCGTCTGCCCTCGAAACCGTTGCCCATCATCGGATCCGGCAAAATAGAGCGTGTGCGATCAGCGATTGAATCCCTGTCACTGGAGATGACGCGCCAACAGTGGTTCCGCATCCGCAAAGCGGCGTTAGGCTATGATGTTCCCTGAGTGATTTCCCCGGCTTCCGGTGAAAATCGTGTCCCTGGTTTACACTTAACGGGGACACGACAGTAACGGAGGCATCATGAAACGATTTACTCTGACGATCCTGGCGCTGGCTTTTTCAGCTGGAGCGCAGGCAGCGGGTGACAATGTCGAAATGAATCTTGTCACATCCCAGAGCGTCGGCCAGTCAATTGGTAGCGTCAAAATCAGTGAAACCGATAAAGGGCTTGAGTTTGCGCCCGATCTCAAGGCGTTGCCGCCTGGAGAGCACGGTTTTCATATCCACGCCAACGGCAGTTGTCAGCCAGCCATCAAAGACGGAAAAGCCAGCGCCGCGGAAGCCGCAGGAGGGCATTTCGATCCTGAAAACACCGGTAAACATGAAGGGCCGGATGGTAAAGGTCATCTCGGTGATTTACCGGCGCTTATCGTTGATAAAGACGGCAAAGCCACCACCCCGGTGTATGCACCACGCCTGAAGAAATTGGCGGACATTGAAGGCAAAGCGCTGATGATTCACGTTGGCGGCGATAACATGTCCGATCATCCCAAACCGCTGGGCGGCGGCGGGGCGCGCTATGCCTGTGGGGTAATTAAGTAGTTCGTTCGGTAATCGTTCCGGCTACCGGTGCCTGTTCCAGTTGTGAAAGTGAACAGTGCAGTCGCCAGATAATCGACGCCAGTTCACGGGCGGCGGGCTGGTGATGATGGGACAGCGCCTCGGAAATACGTTGTAATTCCTGTAATGACGTGGTGAGCGGGCGTTGCTGTACGCCGCGCTCGCTCATCACATCCCGCAGCAGACTAATACAAAGATCGCGTACCTGTGAAAGCGGGTCAGAGCGCGCTTCCCAGCTACGTAACTGCCACACGACGTGACTACAGTTCAACAACACTACGCCCCAGCGCAGCAGCCAGCGCCGAGCCAGTTCATCCTTACTGTTACTTAACTGACTGATATGATGATAAACCAACGACTCAAAATCGTGCTCGCTGTTGGTTGGGTGTCGGCTGAGTTGATCAACAAAGTGACGTCGTAACGCACGAATATGACGGCGGCTTTTGCGCGCATCGGAGCCGGGTTTCAGTACGGCAAACGCCATCCACGCCAGCCCTACGCCGAGCATTTTAGCCAGATTGTCATTTAAAAAATCGGCAAAGTCGTAGACCGGAGGATTGGTCACGGCAATAAACGAGCCCATAAAAACAATCAGTTGCCCCCATAATCCCGCGCGTTTGGGCATTTGTAATTTGAACAATTGCATCGTGGTCAGCAGCGGAAACAGGAAAAGCAGAAATTGCCACAGATCGGTGATCTGTACCATCAGGCCAAATTTCACCACAAAGCTGAAGAGCGAGAGCAGCACCAGGGTGCGCATCAATAATGTTAGGGAGTTAAACGGCGAAGGAGAGACGGAATAGAGCACGCAGCAGATAGCCGACAACGTGAGTGCCGCCGCACCGGATTCCCACTGGGTACTGATGGCCCAGGCGCCGACAGCCAGCAAAGCGCAGAAAGTCCGCACGCCGTTCCAGGCAGCTTCCGCGTGGTCCGTATGACGCATCAGTGCCGGGGCTGCAGGCACACGGAATTCCGAAATAGCGGTGGCGTTTTCCAGCCGTAAAAGCCAGCGGCTGCTGTCGAGGTAGACCCGGCAAAAATAACGTAATCGTTCCCAGAAGGCGCGATGACGGTAATCCTCTGGATCGGTCGGGGCCAGCGGCGCAATGATTCGCGCTACGGTGTAGACGTCACAACCAGGCCGTGCCAGCGCCTGTAAAAGTTGTTCGATCACCGGGCGAATATTTTCCGGTGGATTGGGCCAGTTGAGCAGCATGCGCCGCAGGCTGGAAATGACGCTGGTCAGCCGTAATTGTTGATGCAGAAGGGCATTCAGCAATGAATTTTGCTGGCGAAAGCGGTAATGGCTCCAGAAAGCCTGAATACGCAGCAGATTCATGGTGAGAATTTGGCCGATCACGCTTTCATGCGCGGTGCGGATGGCATCGGTAGTCACCGGTTGCCAGAGCAGGCTGGCGTGTTCCAGCAGGCGCGCATGCATGTTTTTAAGCGCGGTTAGCAGTGCGGTACCATCGGACGTGCTGGGCAGAATCATCATCATCAACCCGCCACATAAAATGCCGACAATGACCTCGCAAACACGCGCCTGAGCAATCGTCCACAGTTCGGTGGCATCGGCGACGTTGATCACCGGAAAAGCGATAATCGCGCAGGTATAGCCCGCCAGTTGAAAGGCGTAGGCCACGTTGTTGGTGAACATCGCGCACGCCCAGGTGCAAAAGCTTATCCAGCCCGCCATACAGACTAAAAACAGCCACGGATCGGTTAGGGTATGACCCGCAATAATCACCGCAGCCCAGGCTCCAAAGAGACTACCGGCGATACGGCCAAAACTTTTGCTGATAACGCCGCCGACGGTAGGGAAACTCACCACCGCCGCAGAGGTCATCGCCCAGTATGGTTCATCCAGTTGCAGGTAGTAGGCGATGCTCAGCGCCAGACACATGGCGATGCCGTTACGTAATGCGTATCGCCACTGTGCCGGGGTTGCCTTAAACCAGGGTAGTGACGCCAGGCTCAGACTCGGTAAGGTCATTTTTTGCTGCCAATCGACACGGAGCAAGTAGTCCCGGCGACCAGCACAACGTCATCCGGTAAGCTATCAAATTCGATACGCACCGGAACGCGCTGTGCCAGACGAACCCACGGAATATTGGGTTTGATATCGGCGACCAGGCTGCTGTCACTCTCCAGGCTCTGGTCGTAAATCGCACGGCCAATACTGTTAACGTGACCCTGTAGCGTTTTGCCGTTGCTGTAGAGCTGAATTGTGGCGCTATCGCCTGGCGAGATATGGCGCAGCTTGGTCTCTTCAAAATAGCCGACAACATAGAATGAATGACTGTCAATCAACGCAAACACAGGTTGCCCCTGAGTGGCGTAGTTCCCGACACGAGTAGAAAGGTTTGTAACCCAGCCATCGACGGGTGCTTTAACGAGGGTTTGCGTCAACTGCCAGCGGGCATGTTCCAGTTCTGCGGCAGCGGCATCCCCGGTGGCTTTGGCGGCTTTGACCGACATATTTGCGCTATCGAGATCTTCTGCTGAAATATAGTTATGCGGCAGGTTCTGTCGGCGTGTGGCCTCGTGGTTAGCTTTCACCAGATCGGACTGCGCTTTTGCCAGTTGCGCTTCAGCGTTCATTACAGCGATGCGCCAAGGCGTGGGGTCAATCTCAAACAGGACGTCACCTGCTTTAACAAACTGGTTATCCTTCACATTCAGCTTAAGGATGCTACCGGAAACCTGCGGGGTAATATTCACCTGCTCTGAACGAATTTTTCCGTCACGTGTCCAGGGCGATTGCATGTAGTAGTTCCAGCACAGCCAGACCGCGATAGCCGCCAGAGCAGCAACCAGAAGCGTAGAGAAATATTTTAATTTTTTCATTTAGATAGCTTCACCACAGGACTAAAATCAGCAACGCGCCGCAAACGGACAGGGCAAACAGCGAGAGATCCATCAGCAAGGGATGCCAGATATCGCCCGCGTACATCCAGTCACGCAGTTGCTGGTGTGCAACGAGCCAGATAAGAAAGCCGAGCAGGACGGCTTTAAATAGCGGTGGAAAATAGATAGAGGCACCCACCACGAGGTCTTGCAGCGGTAGTCCCGGGAGTTGAAGAATCGACTTCACAAGCAGAAATCCTTTGCAATTGAAGAGTTAAGACTCGATAGTGAGCGTAACGCTAACGAAATACAGACAACTTTAACACAGTGTAAATCATTGCTCTGCATCGCGCGTAGGCGGCAATACATTTGTTTTGAGTATTTAAATACTGCACACTATTCTAAAATCAGTATAATAACTTAGCAAGCTAATTATAAGGAGATGAAATTGGAATCGCCATTAGGTTCTGATCTGGCACGGTTGGTGCGCATTTGGCGTGCTCTGATCGACCATCGCCTCAAACCTCTGGAACTCACGCAGACACACTGGGTCACGCTGCATAATATTCATCAGTTGCCCCCTGAGCAGTCGCAGATCCAGCTGGCTAAAGCGATCGGTATCGAGCAGCCGTCGTTGGTACGCACACTGGATCAACTGGAAGAGAAAGGGCTTATCTCTCGCCAAACGTGCGCAAACGATCGCCGTGCTAAGCGAATAAAACTGACCGAAAAAGCCGAGCCATTGATTGAAGAGATGGAAGCGGTGATCAGTCAGACGCGAGGCGAAATTCTTTCGGGGATTTCGCCGGAAGAGACTGACCAACTGGTTGCGCTCATCCACAAGCTGGAACAAAACATTATCGACCTGCAATCCAGAGATTGATGTTGTTCGACAAAATCCCTGCCACAAGGCAGGGATTTTTTACCTCTTATTCCCAAACGACCACGCGGTTACGTCCAGCCTCTTTTGCCCGGTACATCGCTTCATCTGCCCGACGTACGCACTCTTCTACGTGAACGGATAGATCAGTGGCAGTGTAAACGCCCATACTGATGGTGATAGGTTCCGGCAATTGCGACTGGCTGCTTTCAGCATCCTGGCTGGCAATAGCAACACGGATACGCTCGGCAATGCCCTGGGCAACGCCTGAAGAAGCACCGACCAGTAGCAGGGCGAACTCTTCTCCGCCGATGCGCGCGGCGACATCATTTTGTCGCACGGAATCCTGCAGTACTTTTGAGACAAACTGAATCACCTTGTCACCCTGCAAGTGGCCATATTTGTCATTGATGCGTTTAAAGTGATCCAGGTCGCTGACAATCACCGAGATAGGGTGGCCAGGGGCGACTTTTGGCATCAATGCGGTGAACGTGTCATAGAAGTAACTGCGGTTAAAGAGTTGCGTCAGCGGATCGCGAATTGAGTTTTGATAGGAGTGCATGTACCTGGTGTTGGACTGGCGATAGAGCGTGAAGACATCGCAAAGCAACACCAGAATCAGAAACAGGGTTGAGATGGTCTCGAACAAACGGGCTTCATACCAGGTGTAACCCGCACTATGCCCGGAAGACATCAGCACAATCAGCGTAAAGATATAGCAGGCGCAGAAGAAGGCGCCGCTATACCAGAAAATATTGTTGAGCTGAGTAACAAACAGAATTGTCAGTAGAGCGATAATCCACAGGACTATTAATATCCATCCCAGCAAATTACCCCATAACTGCGTAAACTGATAAGTATTATTATCGACAAAATTGATGCTGAGCAATTCGTAATGGCTGGAGTAAAGCCAGGATAATATCAGCATGCTTAGCGTAAAAAGGAGGATGCCTACGAGAATAATCGCATGGATCTTAAATGTATGCATCTCACGTTTTTTTAAGGCATACAAAATGACGGCGAAAATAAAAAGAAATGCCATCATGATGTTGCGGAAAAAATAAAATATCAACGTGTCGTTATAGTTAACCCGAGTAAGCCCGGTACACATGAACCAGTCGGGGAAGCTGTCCAGTGTTCCCAGCATCAGGAGGGCCGACCCAGCGAATGCAAAGGCGATAGGCGTGAGGTAAAGACGATGTTTATCGCAGGAGTATTTCATGACCATGAAGGCGGCGATCATGGCATGAAAAACCATTAAAAACATAGTCAAAATAGGGAAAAGTAACGGCGCAATCGTAGGGGTACGATGAATTATCGCCGCAGAAAAATGATTGAGGATAACAATCCCCATTATACAAATGGTGAAGTAAACCAAAAAACGCTGTAACGGAAACTTCAATTTCATCAGCATAGACAACATTCCAATATTATTCGGAGTGAAAGTATTCACAGCTTCCCAGGGCATCCCGCCCGGCGGGATTAATCTTAGATGAATTTATCCGAAGGAATATTGTTTTTGCGCAAATAATAACATTGAAGAATGGCTTATTTATATTCACGCCATCAATATATCTAAAGGATTCCGGGGATAAGTAAGGAAATGTCAGCGGAGTCATGCAAGAAAGCGTGACCCGATTGGGCCACGCTGAAAATCATTAACGCGGGGAAACGGTCACCTGGCTGCCGTTGCTTGCCATTACGACACGCTGGCCAACAGAGAAACGGGTGTCACCCTGTTTCTGAACAACCATGATGGTGTTGCCGTCATCTTTACGAATTTCCAGCTCAACACCCTGGGTTTTGTTCATTGCACCCTGGACGCCCTGGCCGGCTACGCCGCCCGCGACAGCCCCTGCTGCGGTTGCCAGAGATCGGCCCGTACCGCCGCCGATGGTATTGCCGAGGAAACCACCCAGCACCGCACCACCGATTGCGCCAATGACGTTGCTATCATCACCGCCCTGAATTTGTACCGGACGCGTGTTAACGATAGTACCGTAAGTGACATTCTGGACCTGCTTGGCTTCGGAAGCTGAATAGACATCGCCGGACAGACCGCTGCTGCTTACGCACCCTGCTAACGATAAACCGATCATAGAAGCGGTCAAAACACGTAACATCATTTATGAATCTCCTGTTCACCAAGAAACGCTCATGCGAGCATCCGTATCAGGTAATTATATGGTATTTGCTCATCGCAGGTTATATATTCTGCATAACTATAGGCAAATAATAACGTGGAATAACTTAACCAACGTTAAACACTCCCCCTGAAAACCGCACATTTTTTGTCCATGCGCGCGTCTGCTGTATAAAATATCACTAAAAATTATTATTGCATCATAGCATTGGGCATTGCTTTATGGTGGAGTGTAATTCCACTGCTTATGCAACTAAGGAAGGCGTATGAAATCAGGCCGTTATATTGGCGTGATGTCCGGAACCAGTCTCGACGGGGTTGATGTTGTACTGGCGGCTATTGATGAAAGCAGCGTCGCGCAACTGGCCAGCCTCTCGTTCCCTATACCCATCGAACTGAAAGAGGCGGTATTGGCCGTTTGTCAGGGACAACAGCTGACGCTCTCACAGTTTGGTCAGCTAGATACGCGTTTGGGACGATTGTTCGCTGATGCGGTACAGGCGCTGATGACGCAGGAAAAACTTCAGCCCGAGGATATTGTGGCGGTGGGGTGCCATGGGCAAACCGTCTGGCATGAACCGACAGGTACTGCGCCACATACGCTGCAGATTGGTGATAACAATATCATCGCGGCGCAAACGGGTGTCACCGTAGTCGGCGATTTTCGTCGTCGCGATATGGCGTTAGGCGGCCAAGGGGCACCGCTGGTGCCCGCTTTCCATCATGCGTTGCTGGCGCATCCCACTGAGCGACGAATGATTCTGAATATTGGCGGTATTGCCAATCTCTCTTTGCTGATTCCCGGTCAGCCGGTTCGGGGGTTTGATACCGGCCCGGGCAATATGCTGATGGATGCCTGGATCTGGCGCAACCAGAAAAAACCGTATGACAAAGATGCGGCATGGGCCAGCGAAGGCAAAGTGCTCCTACCGCTGCTGCAGGAGATGCTTTGCGATCCCTATTTTGCCGCGCCTGCGCCAAAAAGTACCGGACGCGAGTACTTTAACTACGGTTGGATAGAACGCGTGCTTGGGCAATTCCCTGGGTTACGTCCTCAGGATGTGCAGGCGACGCTTGCAGAACTCACGGCCACGACTATCAGCGAGCAGGTGCTGCTGAGCGGTGGCTGCGATCGTCTGCTGGTGTGCGGTGGCGGTAGCCGCAACCCGATGGTCATGACGCGCTTGGCCGGTATGCTGCCGGGAACGGAAGTCGCCGCGACGGATGCGTATGGTATAAGCGGGGACGATATGGAGGCGCTGGCCTTTGCGTGGCTCGCCTGGCGTACCCTCGCGGGTTTACCGGGAAATCTGCCATCGGTGACGGGGGCTACGCATGAAAGCGTTCTGGGGGCTATTTTTCCGGCAAATCCCCGCAAATAAGAGTTTGCTGAAATCATCCTGGCGTGCCGCGCGATAAACTCAGAAAAAAGGGAGGGTTCGTACCTCCTGTGGACCAGGAAAGTCGTAAGGCACGCCAATGAAAAAATTACTTATCGCTGTTATCCCTTTAATGCTGGCTGGTTGCAGCACCTATAACCAGTTTATGGAACGGATGCAAACCGACACGCTTGAGTACCAGTGCGATGAAAAACCTCTCACCGTTAAACTGAATAATCCTCGCCAGGAAGTCAGCTTCGTTTATGACAACCAGCAGTTGCATCTGCCGCAGGGGCTGTCGGCATCCGGGGCGCGCTACACTGATGGTATTTACGTCTTCTGGTCGAAAGGCAACGACGCCACCGTCTACAAACGTGACCGTATCGTGCTGAATAACTGTCAGTTACAAAACCCTAAGCGTTGAGATTTTCACCCGGGCGGCGCACAATAACGCTACCCATTTCTGACAATCACAATCGCTATGTCCGATAACGACGAATTGCAGCAAATTGCGCATCTGCGCCGAGAGTATACCCGTGGCGGTCTTCGCCGCCGCGATCTTCCCGCTGACCCGCTGACGCTGTTTGAGCGCTGGTTGTCTCAGGCCTGTGAGGCGAAGCTTGCCGATCCTACTGCGATGGTGGTGGCGACCGTCGATGAAAACGGACAACCTTACCAGCGTATCGTTTTGCTCAAGCACTATGATGGAAAAGGGATGGTGTTTTACACCAACCTCGGCAGCCGCAAAGCGCATCATCTGGAACAGAATCCGCGTATCAGCCTGTTGTTCCCGTGGCATACGCTGGAACGTCAGGTGATGGTCACCGGCAAAGCAGAACGCCTCTCTACGCTTGAAGTGGTTAAATACTTCCACAGCCGTCCGCGCGACAGTCAAATTGGCGCCTGGGTATCAAAACAGTCGAGCCGTATTTCCGCGCGAGGCATCCTCGAAAGCAAATTCCTTGAACTGAAACAGAAGTTCCAGCAGGGCGACGTGCCACTGCCGAGTTTCTGGGGCGGGTATCGCGTCTCGATCGAACAGATGGAGTTCTGGCAGGGCGGTGAACACCGTCTGCACGACCGTTTTTTATACCAGCGCGACGCGAACGACTGGAAAATCGACCGACTCGCGCCTTAAGGGCAAAATTGTTGTGTTAAGCGCTGGTGCTGAAAGGGCTGGCGCTTTATTCTATATCCCTTTCGCGTCAGGCGAAAAAGTCGTGTACCGACAGAGGTGCAGTCGTTTATACATGGAGAATTTGATGGCAAGCAGTAACTTGATTAAACAATTGCAAGAGCGGGGCCTCGTGGCCCAGGTGACGGACGAGGAAGCGTTAGCAGAGCGACTGGCGCAAGGCCCGATCGCGCTCTATTGCGGCTTCGATCCCACCGCTGACAGCTTGCATTTGGGGCATCTTGTTCCATTGTTATGCCTGAAACGCTTCCAGGAGGCGGGCCATAAGCCCGTTGCACTGGTAGGTGGCGCGACCGGTCTGATAGGCGACCCGAGCTTCAAAGCTGCCGAGCGTAAACTGAACACTGAAGATACGGTTCAGGAGTGGGTGGATAAAATCCGCAAACAGGTTGCGCCGTTCCTCGATTTCGATTGTGGCGACAACTCAGCCATTGCCGCGAACAACTACGACTGGTTTGGCAGCATGAACGTGTTGACCTTCCTGCGCGATATCGGCAAACACTTCTCCGTTAATCAGATGATCAACAAAGAAGCGGTTAAGCAGCGCCTTAACCGTGACGATCAGGGCATCTCCTTCACCGAGTTCTCCTATAACCTGTTGCAGGGCTATGACTTTGCCTGCCTGAACAAACTGCACGGTGTTTCATTACAGATTGGCGGATCTGACCAGTGGGGCAACATCACCTCCGGTATCGATTTGACCCGTCGTCTGCACCAGAATCAGGTATTCGGCCTGACGGTTCCGCTGATCACCAAAGCGGACGGCACCAAATTCGGTAAAACCGAAGGCGGCGCGGTATGGCTCGATCCGAAGAAAACCAGCCCGTATAAATTCTACCAGTTCTGGATCAACACTGCCGATGCGGACGTTTATCGCTTCCTGAAATTCTTCACTTTCATGGACATTGAAGAGATCAATGCGCTGGAAGAAGAAGACAAAAACAGCGGTAAAGCCCCGCGCGCCCAGTACGTTCTGGCTGAGCAGGTTACCCGTCTGGTTCACGGCGAAGATGGTCTGGTGGCGGCAAAACGTATCACCGAGAGCCTGTTTAACGGCACCCTGAGCGCGCTGAGTGAAGCAGACTTCGAACAGCTGGCGCAGGACGGCGTACCCATGGTCGAGATGGAGAAAGGTGCTGACCTGATGCAGGCGCTGGTGGATTCAGAGCTGCAACCGTCTCGCGGTCAGGCGCGTAAAACTATCGCATCGAAAGCGGTTACCATCAACGGTGAGAAACAGTCTGACCCGGAATATACCTTCAGCGAAAGCGATCGCCTGTATGGCCGCTACACGCTGCTGCGTCGCGGTAAGAAAAACTACTGTCTGGTGTGCTGGAAATAATTCAGTACAACAGGAATGAAAAAGGGCGTGAGAAATCACGCCCTTTTTTATGTCTGAAGCAGTATCTTGCCGGATGACACTTACGCTTATCCGGCCGGGTTTATGTTATTTCAGACCTTCCGCCGCCATGGCTGCTGCAACGGCAGGCCGCGCGGCGACACGCGCCATATAGGCCGCAATATTTTTATATCCGTCCATCTCCAGTTTCACCGCAAAAGCCCAACGCAAAACGGTAAAGAGATACGCATCGGCAATGGTAAAGCGTGAACCGCTAATCCATTCGCAATCGGCCAGTTCGCTATCGATATAGGCCATTTTTTTATCCAGCAGCGCGCGCGCGGTCGGTTTGTAATCTTCCGGAGTATCAGGACGGAATAGCGGGGTAAAGCCCTTGTGTAACTCGGTGGCGATGAAATTAAGCCATTCCAGCGTCTTATAGCGGCTGATGCTGCTGACTGGCGCGAGCAACTGACGATCGGCAACGCTGTCGGCAATATACTGCATAATAGCCACGCCTTCTGTAAGAACAGTGTTGTCGTCCAACTGGAGTGTGGGAACCTGCCCTTTAGGGTTGGTTTGCAGGAAATCCTCCCCGGTTTCGGTCACTTTCTTTTGCAGGTCTACGCCCACGAGTGTGAAGTCCAGACCGCTTTCACGCAGCGAAATATGCGATGCAAGTGAACAGGCACCGGGTTTATAGAACAGTTTCATGGCTAACTCCTTCTGGCAGATGTCATCGGTTTTTTTATCTTGAGCCACACAGCGGTGACGAAGGGCATTTCGCTATGTTAGTGCCCGCGAGGATAAAAAAAAAGCCGCTAACTTGCGTTAACGGCTCAAATTCAAATGTTTCCCGATGACATTACGCGGAAGCGGTTTCCTGCGCAGTAACGGTTTTGTCGTCGTCCTGAGTCATACGATTCAGCTTCGATGCGGTCAGCAGCATCAGCAGGGCGATGATACCGGTGGCAACACCAATCTGCAGGAACACTTTACCGTAAACATCCAGAGACATCAGCGGATCGGTGACGTTTTCAGGAACAGCCATCAGGTTGGCGACGCGGCCAGCAATCAGCGCCGCACCGGCAGTGGTCAGGAACCAGCTACCCATAATGAAGCCCATCAGACGCTGAGGAACCAGTTGCGCCACCATCGCCAGGCCGAGACCGGAGATCATCAGTTCACCGATACTCTGCAGGCAGTAGCTCAGGATCAGCCAGTTCACAGAAACGATACCCGCGTCGGTGGCGAATTTCGCACCCAGCGGCAGCACCAGGAAGGCACCAGAGCACAGCACCATACCGATAGCAAATTTGTGCGGCATCGGCAGGCGGTCGCCCATCTTGTTATAGATAGCGGCCAGAATCGGGCTACCGATGATGATCCAGAACGGGTTGAGCGCCTGGTACTGTTCCGGTTCGAACGCAATACCCAGGATAGAGTGCTCAACGTTACGGATAGCGAAGAAGTTCAGAGAGGTCGGCATCTGGCTGTAAAGGACGAAGAACACAATCGCTTCCAGCATCAGGATGAATGCCACAATCATTTTACGGCGAGCAGCACCCTGCATCGCGAACGCTTCTTTACCAAAGATAACTACGATACCCAGCGCAACCACGCCCAGCACCATACGTGCGATATCCTGGTTGTGCAGCAGCCAGGTCGCGATAGTGACCAGGATAACAACGCCGACAATAGTCAGCAGCAGGTTACGGTAGTTGATTGGCTCAAAGTCAGGTTTAGAACCGTACTGTTTCACCCAACGCTGGCAGAACGCGAAGTTGACGACGGTAATCAGCATGCCCACAACGCTCAGTGCGAACGCCACGCTCCAGCCGAATTTCGCTGCCAGCCATGGGGTTGCCAGCATAGAGAAGAAGGAACCGATGTTGACGGACATGTAGTACATGGTAAATGCACCGTCCAGACGCGGATCATCTTTTTCGTAGCAGGTAGAGAGCAGGGAGGATGGGTTAGCCTTGAACAGACCGTTACCAACCGCAATGGTCGCCATACCCATATATACGATAGCCGCGTCATGACCAGACCACGCGACCAGCGCATAACCAATCGCCAGCACAATTGCGCCCAGCATAATAACGCGTTTCGTCCCCAGAATTTTGTCGCCCAGCCAGCCGCCGATAGCGACTAAACCGTAGACCAGGGCACTGAAGGAGGAGAACAACGTAATCGAATCGGCTTCGGACATACCCAGTTGTTTAACCAGGTAGACAGCCATAATACCTTGCAAGCCGTAGTAACCAAAACGTTCCCAAAGTTCGATCGAGAAGATCAAATAGAACGCTTTCGGTTGTTTAAAAGCGTTCAAACTTACGCTTTCAGTTGGTTTATTGTTTGCAGTAGACACATATACCTCTTTTTTTACATCCCATCTTAACGGGGCGTTACTGGACGGAAATTCGTATCGACATCCGCCTTTATAGTTATTCTGGAGGGGAAACGGGGAGTAATGTTCACTATCCGGTGCTTTCGCACAAGGGTTTTGTAATACCCTGTTACAAATACGTAAGGTACTACAAATGACCATATATATAAATGTTATTCAGATTTAAATTTTCTGCATTGCCAATAGGTAGCGTTTTACTCTGCCTGGCACGGGGATAAACGGCGTAGTGACCATATCTTCTACTGATTTGCTTTGGAAGTAGTGATATAGCCTGGATTCTGAAAAATAACTGGTTGATCGTCTCGTGTCATCAGGGTGACACATTGAATTGATGGGCGTTATATGAACAAAGGATAACATTGAGATAACACAATGTTACCAGAGTGTACAAAACGCAAAAGCTATAGAAAATTCAGGTGTTAAAAAAAGAATTAACCAGAAAAACTGTTTAGGGCAGGGTATTCACACCAGTAATGCTCTGGATTCTAATGATTAACATCGAAGCGGCGGGAATTTAACGGCGACGCGGTGAGGAAACGCGCCGCCTTACACAACTAAATGTCGACTTTCTCTTTGTATTCACAGAGATCTTCGATGATACAGGAACCGCAGCGCGGTTTACGGGCGATGCAGGTGTAGCGGCCATGAAGGATCAACCAATGGTGACAGTCGACCTTAAACTCCGCCGGCACCACCTTCAGAAGCTTTTCTTCAACCTGCTCAACGTTCTTGCCCGGAGCAAATTGCGTGCGATTACAGACGCGGAAGATATGGGTATCAACCGCGATAGTTGGCCAGCCAAAGGCGGTATTGAGCACCACATTTGCCGTTTTGCGCCCCACGCCAGGCAGCGCTTCCAGCGCCGCGCGATCTTCCGGAACCTCTCCGTTGTGCAAATCAATCAGCATCCGGCAGGTTTTTATCACATTCTCAGCTTTGCTGTTAAACAAGCCGATAGTCTTGATGTAAGACTTCACGCCATCCACGCCGAGTTCCAGCATCGCCTGCGGCGTATTCGCCACAGGATAAAGCCTGGCTGTGGCTTTATTAACGCTCACATCCGTAGCCTGTGCTGACAGCAGAACCGCGATCAGCAACTCGAAAGGGGAGTTAAAATTGAGTTCGGTGGTCGGATGCGGGTTGTTGTCCCGCAAGCGGCTTAAAATCTCCAGCCGTTTTACTTTGTTCATCAGGCCTTCTCAGCAGTTTCAACGCCGACGTCCATGGCGGGCACGGCTTTCGCCTTGCGTTGTTTCGTCCGTTCATCAATCAGATATTTAATCGCCAGCAGCATGCCGAGACCAATAAAGGCACCTGGCGGGAGCATTGCCAGCAGGAAGGGCGTATCCGTATGGAACACTTCAATTCGCAGCGCTTTCGCCCAGTTACCCAGCAGGCCGTCTGCGCCGTCGAACAGCGTACCATTACCTAATAACTCGCGTAGGGAGCCCAGCACAAACATAGTGCAGGTTGCGCCCATGCCGATGGCAAACCCATCCAGTGCCGATAACGCTGGCCCTTTTTTGGCCGCGAAGGCTTCGGCACGCCCCACGACGATACAGTTGGTTACGATCAGCGGGATAAAAATCCCCAGCGACTGGTAGAGGCCGAAAGCATAGGCGTTGATCAGCATTTGCACAGCGCTCACTACCGACGCGATAATCATCACATAAATAGGGATTCGAATCTCTGCAGGCGTCCAGCGACGCAGGCAGGAGATGGCAAAGTTGGTTAACGTCAGAACCAGCGTAGTCGCCAGGCCAAGGCCCAGCGCGTTGGTCGCCGTTGACGTCACCGCCAGAAGCGGGCACATCCCCAGTAACTGTACCAGTGCAGAGTTGTTCTTCCACAGCCCCTGGACAATAACCTCTTTGACTTCGCTCATGGTTTACTCTCCACAGGCCTGCAGGTTAGAAAGTTGATTCGGTAACGTTTGAGCATACAGCCCGGCACGTTTTACCGCATTTACTACTGCGCGAGGCGTAATGGTCGCGCCGGTAAACTGATCGAACTGGCCACCATCCTTTTTCACCGCCCACGTTGCGTCGCTCTCGCCAGCGATGGTTTTCCCGGCAAAATGAGTTATCCAGTCGGAAATTCGCAGCTCAATTTTATCGCCCAGACCCGGCGTTTCGTGATGCTCTGTGACACGACTTCCCAGCACGGTGCCGTTGAAATCGGCGCCGACCAGTAATTGAATGGCGCCGGAGTAGCCATCCGGTGCCGTAGCTTCCATCACAGCGGCGACAGCCTGCTCACCCTGACGTGCGATATACACTCTATGCGTGCCTTTCCCCAGCGCCGGCGCGCTGACCAGATAGCAGCTTTGCAGCAAATCGTTATTATAGTGATCCGCCGGTAGCACCTGCTCAAACAGCGCGTTCTGCTGTTTAGCCGCCTGATCGGCGATGGTATTTTTGGTCAACTGGTCGATTGCCGCCGTCAGGCCGGTAGAGCCTGCGGCAAACAGAGCCAGGGTTATCCCATGTTTACGCATCGTTTTTAACATCATCAATCCTCAGCGATGGCCGTAAACGCGCGGGCGCGTATAGTAGTCGATCAACGGTACGGTAATGTTTGCCAGCAATACGGCAAAAGCAACGCCATCCGGATAACCCCCGAAGCTGCGAATCAGCCACACCAGCAGGCCTGCCAGCGCGCCGAAAATCAGGCGTCCACGGTTGGTGGTAGAGGCGGTCACCGGGTCGGTCAGAATGAAGAATGCACCCAGCATGGTGGCGCCGGACAGCAGATGCATCTGCGGCGAGGCGACGTTTTCCGGGTTAAACAGCCAGCCAAGTGTGGCGCAGACTGCCAGGCTCAACAGGAAGCTCACCGGGATGTGCCAGCGAATAGCGCCTTTCCACAGTAAAAACAGCCCGCCCGCCAGATACGCCAGGTTAACCCATTGCCAGCCAATGCCCGCCAGCGCACCGTGATAAATCGACGATTGCATAATGCTCTCGACAGAATGACCCGCATGACGCGACGTTTTGAAAGTATCCAGCGGTGTGGCCTGACTGATGCCATCTACGCCCATTTTCAGCGCGTTCATGTCCTGGCCCGCAGCCGTGTGGCCAGTGAAAATCACCTGTAATGCGTCGATAAAACCCGGCGTGTTGGCTGCAATTTCATGCGGCGGCAGCCAGGAGGTCATCTGCACCGGGAAGGAGATAAGCAGTACAACATAGCCAATCATCGCCGGGTTAAACGGATTCTGCCCTAAGCCGCCATAGAGTTGTTTAGCGATGATCACCGCAAAGGCGGTGCCCAGTACCACCATCCACCATGGGGCGAATGGCGGAATACTGATGGCCAGCAGAATGCCGGTCAGCCAGGCGGAGTTATCCGCAAGCGTTGCGGCAATAGCCTGCTTACGCAGACGCAATACAAATGATTCCGTAGCCCAGGCCGTTAATGAGGCCAGCAGAAGCTGAATCAGGGTTCCCCAGCCGAAAAACCAGCTTTGCACCGCAATGCCGGGCAGGGCGGCCAAAATCACCAGCATCATGATACGCGACGTCTGGCGATGGTTATGGGTATAAGGAGAACTCGCTATCTTGAAAACCATTTATTCCTCGTTTACAGCTTGCGCGGCTTTTTTGGCCTGAACGCGGGCAATAGCTGCTGCCACGGCAGCTTTGCGTGGATCATCATTGGCAGCCGACTCATTTGCGGCCTGTTGTTCGGCTTTACGCGCTTTGGCCCGCGCAATAGCGGCTTCAACGGCGGCCTTACGTGGATCAATGGCATCCACTGTTGCCGCAGGTTCACTGGCTGCTTGCTGCTCTGCTTTACGCGCTTTGGCCCGTGCAATAGCGGCTTCAACGGCAGCTTTACGTGGATCAACGGCTTGCGTTACCGCAACAGGCTCACTGGACGCTTGCTGTTCCGCTTTACGCGCTTTGGCGCGGGCGATGGCGGCTTCAACAGCGGCTTTACGTGGATCAACGGCTTGCGTTACTGCAACAGGCTCACTGGCCGCTTGCTGTTCCGCTTTACGCGCTTTGGCGCGCGCGATGGCGGCTTCAACGGCGGCCTTGCGCGGATCAACCGCATCACCGTTTTCCGATGGTTGTTTTTCTGCCTGGGCAGCACGGGCTTTCGCCTTACGTGCTTCGCGAGCTGCAATCACGGCGCTGTTATCGGGCAGTGCGCCCGCTTTGATGATGATCGGCTGCGTGGCCTGCTGTTGTTTCTCTTTCACACGTGCCAGTGCCGCGTTGATCGCATCCTGATCTTTCGCCGCGGGCTGTACGGCTGCTTTTTTATGGCGTTCGGCACGCGCCAGTTTTTCACGCTCAAGGCGATTCTGACGTGCTTCGAAGCGGGCTTTCGCTTCCGCGGCGCGCTGCTCTTCTAGACGAATCGCAGAGATTTCCGCTTTTTCCTGACGGAAATACTGCACCAGTGGAATGCTGCTCGGACAGACCCATGCGCAGGCACCGCACTCGATACAATCAGCGATATTGTGCGCTGTCGCTTTATCGTGCTGCTGGCCCTTACTGAACCAGTAAAGCTGTTGAGGCAGTAGATCGGCCGGACAGGCGTCCGCACAGGCGCTACAGCGGATACAGCCTTTTTCTTCTTCAGGCTCGCCCATTTCGGATGGCGATGGTGCCAGCAGGCAGTTGGTGATTTTAACCACCGGAACGTCCAGCCACGGCAGGGTAAAGCCCATCAACGGGCCGCCCATAATCACAAGCTGTTCAGCGGAGGGGCAGAAACCCGCGTCTTCCAGCAGATGGCTGACCGGCGTGCCCAGACGCGCCCAGACATTACCCGGGCGACTCACGGATTCACCGGTTAAGGTCACCACGCGTTCGGTTAATGGTTCACCGTCAATCACTGCGCGTTTCACTGCAAACGCGGTACCGACGTTTTGCATCAATACGCCAATGTCGGATGAGCGTCCGCCGTGCGGAACCTGCTTGCCGGTAAGAATTTGCGTTAATTGTTTCGCGCCGCCGGAGGGATATTTGGTGGGAATAACGCGCAGACTGATATCATGCGCGCCCGCCAGCACCGCACGCAGCATCGAAATAGCCTGCGGCTTGTTATCTTCTATGCCAATTAAAATCTGCTGCGGTTGCAGAATATGCCCCAGGATTCGAATACCTTCGATGACCTGCGCCGCACAATCCTGCATCAGTCGGTCATCGGCCGTGATATACGGTTCACACTCTGCCGCGTTGATAATCAGCGTGGTGATTTTATCACCGCCGCCGCGCAGTTTTGTACCGGTTGGGAAGCCAGCACCACCCAGCCCCGCGACGCCGAACTGATGAATACGCTCGATCAATTCTTCGCGTGAACGATTCTGATAATCGTGCCAGCCGTCGCGCGCAATCCACTGGTCTTCGCCATCGGCATCAATAATGACGCTCATTTCCGGCAATGCGGAGGGGTGTGCCGTGGCGTGCGGCTCAATGGCGACGATGGTTCCGGACGTTGGCGCGTGTACGGGCAGCATTCGCCCCCAGCCGCGCGTCAACGGTTGACCACGCAGCACGCGATCGCCGGGTTTTACCGACAACTCGCCTTCAGCACCAATATGTTGCTTCAGAGGAATGACGAAACGCTGCGCAAGGGGAACCTGACGCAGCGGCGTGCCATTAGACTGAGTTTTCATTTCCGGTGGGTGAATCCCCCCATCGAAATCCCAGATTTTCTCTTTTCTGAACGCGGAAAATAACTTAAGCATGTTGTTCCACAGGAATATTACGTACCGGGATACTTTGCAGATCCCATTTCCAGCTGTCGGTTGTGGTGGCGACCGGACGCAGTTCAATACACTGTGTCGGGCAGGGGGCAACACAGAGGTTGCAGCCGGTGCAGAGGTCGCTCATCACCGTGTGCATCGCGCGGGTTGCGCCGACAATGGCGTCAACCGGGCACGCCTGAATGCACTTGGTACAACCGATACAGTTGTTTTCGTCGATCACGGCCAGCATCCGTACCGGCTCCTGAACGGCGGTATCGCCATCGACAGGTTGCGGATCGACGTTGAGTAATTCGGCAATTTTCAGCATTACCGCTTCGCCACCGGGGGCGCAGCAGTTAATTTTTTCACCGTTGCTAACTGCTTCGGCATAAGGGCGACAGCCCGGATAGCCGCACTGCCCGCACTGGCTTTGCGGTAAGAGTTGATCAATTTTTTCGACAACCGGGTCGTCTTCCACCGCGAAACGGCGTGAGGCGTATCCCAGTATGACGCCGAAAATCAGCCCTAAAACGCTGATTGCGGCGACGGCAATCCAGAAGGTCATCATTACAACTTCACCAATCCGCTAAAGCCCATAAACGCCAAAGACATTAACCCTGCGGTAATCAGCGCAATAGCATTACCGCGAAACGGCGCAGGCACATTCGACACCACCAGGCGTTCACGAATAGAGGCGAACAGTACCATCACCAGCGAGAAACCCACGGCGGCAGAAAAGCCATACAGCGCCGACTGCAAAAAGTTATGGCCGAGGTTAATATTGAGCAGCGCCACGCCAAGCACCGCGCAGTTGGTGGTGATCAGCGGTAAGAAGATGCCCAGCAAGCGATAAAGCGCCGGGCTGGTTTTGCGCACCACCATTTCGGTGAATTGCACTACTACGGCAATGACCAGAATAAAGGCCAGCGTGCGCAGATAAATCAGATTAAGCGGAATCAGGATCCAGGTATCGATAAGCCACGCGCAAATGGACGCCAGTGTCATGACGAAAGTGGTCGCGAGCCCCATACCCATCGCGGTTTCCAGCTTTTTGGACACGCCCATAAACGGGCACAGCCCGAGGAACTTCACCAGGACGAAGTTATTTACCAGTACGGTACCGATAAAGAGCAATAAATAGTCAGTCATCATTCGACCTGTAACAAAAAAAGCCGCCTATTATCGACGAAAGTGCGTTCATCGACAACTGGGCAAGAGTGTGGTTATTAAGGGTTCACAAACGTACGCTTCACGCGGGATGAGCGTTTGAGATACGGCACAATCAGCGCCGCAGCGGCTAACGGCAACAATAATTGGCGCAGCGCGATGGTATCGGAAACCGGTGCGAATGCAAACGCCTTAAGCGCCAGCAATAATGAGACCAGTAACCAGATAATATAGTGCTTAGGCACATTTTTACGGCGCTTAAAGAAAGCCATGGTCAGCCACAATGTGTAATACCACATGGCAATCACGAACGCTAAAGAAAGCACCCACAGGGCTAGTTGCGTGCTGCTTTGTGCCTTTAACAGGCTCAGGATCTGCGGATTAAGCAGGGCGTTAACGAACATCAGCAGTTGCAGACTGATGCTGAGCAGCGCTACTAACAGCCACGCCAGTGGGCCGAGCAGCCATCCACCAATTCGTTCTGCGGAGTTTGACGACATTTCGTCTCCTGATTATCAGCGTCAGTTATAAATATGGCGGTGGAGTATAAGCAACTGACGCTGATGATAACAATAGTTACTGCACGTAATGCCAAACGGATTTCGGCACCTGGCCGATATCGAACAAACGACCGCCAGAAACCAGCTCAGCCCGACGATGATCGGCAGCGCGATACATATTGATTAATTCATTGGTGTCGGAAAGGGAATAGTTAAGATGATCATAAAGCTTTTCGAGATTTTCCAGCGAGCTGACTTTGCGGAATTTCAGTAAATAATCCAGGACGGTCATTTGTAGGTATCCATTTTATAATGTTAAATCACGCAGGGCCTGAAGGGGCGCAAAAGCGCAACACCGCAAGGGCGTATCGCTCAGTTTGACAATCAGTTTATCGACACCCGTTTTTATTAAGAGTTCAGCCCACAATGGGCACACTCTCTTCAGGACGCTGTAATTATTTGGGTTAATAATGACAAATTCAAGAACAGAAAATGGCGTTATTGATATATCGCAGGAAATGAGGATATCACGAAAAGTGGTTGGGCGCCGTTCGGCGCCCACAATGGATTAACGGATGCTGCCGTGGCTACTAATGACTTCTTTATACCAGTAAAAGCTTTTCTTGCGCTTACGGGCCAGGTTTTGCTGATGATCGACATAAACAAAACCGTACTGTTTTTTGTAACCGTTGAGCCAGCTTAGCAGGTCGATGAATGACCATGGATAATAACCACGCACATCGGCACCTAACGCAATGGCGTTTTCCAGCGCATCAATATGCATACGTAAATAATCAATACGCGGCTGGTCAACGATGTCGCCGTCCACAATTGGGTCTTTCGCGCCAAGCCCGTTTTCCGTGATGTAGATAGGAATAGCCCCATAGCGCTCTTTGATCATCATAATGCCGTCGGTCAATCCTTGTGGCCAGATCTCCCAGTCCCAATCTGTGTACACGCCGTGAGGATTACGGACAAATTTAAACAAGCCTTTAAAACCAAATTCGCCACCGCTATTTTTCTCACCGCTATGATTAGACTGTGTTTGCGTCTCACCGGGGTTGGCGGTCACGGTCTCACGACGATAGTAGTTCAGACCAATAAAATCGCAGCGGTTATTTCGCAATAATTCATCATCTCCAGGCGCAAAGCGCGGCACGCCCCATAGGGCTTGTGTTTGAGCGAGAAGCTCAGCCGGGTAAGTGCCTTTCAGTACTGGATCGTATAGCCAGTGGGTATGAATGGCGTCAGCCAGTTCACTGGCGGCGGTATCTTCTGGCGAATCGGTAAGCGGCGTATGGGGTTGCAGGACGTTAACGAAGCCAATCTGGCCGTCAATATGCATTTCCCGGAAGGCTTTTACAGCCATGGCATGCGCGATAAATACCTGATGGCAAGCCTGAATCGCCCGCGCCGGATCTTTCACCGACGGCGGATGGCTGCCGGTAATATAACCGTGACCGATAAAGACAATGGTTTCGTTAAACGTCGCCCAATGCTTGACCCGTGAACCGAAGCGGGCGTAACACAGACGCGCGTACTCTTCGAAGGCTTCCGCCGTTGAGCGGACTTCCCAGCCGCCTTCATCCTGCAACGCCTGGGGTAAATCCCAGTGATAAAGCGTAATCATCGGCACAATATTGTGCGCCAGCAGGGCATCAATCAAATCGCTGTAAAATTTTACCCCGGCTTCATTTACCTCGCCGCGACCATTCGGTAATAAACGCGGCCAGGAGATGGAAAAACGATAGCTCTGCAGGCCCATTTCCGCCATCAGTGCGACATCTTCCAGCATGCGGTGATAGTGGTCTACCGCAACGTCGCCATTTGTTCCCTGATAGGTTGTGCCGGGCTGGTGCGAAAAAACGTCCCAGATAGACAGCCCTTTGCCGTCTTCATTGTATGCGCCTTCGACCTGGTAGGCCGCGGTTGCAGCGCCCCAGAGGAAATCTTTTGGAAAAGCAGCCATGAAACTCTCCTTATCTGTGCAATAAGGTGAGTGTAAAGAGGGGAATGATTGGGTTGCAACCGGTTTCAGAAACCGGTTACACAGTTGCGATCGCCGTCACTGTTCAGCGAACGGACTTATTTCTTTTGAGCCGCCGCAATCGGTTCTGGCGGTTGGTAGTTATCAATGTGGTGTGCGATAACAAGAAGCAGAACCGAGACGCCAAGCACGCCCCAACCGATCAGTTCAACGATCCGTGTAAAGACAGTAGACATAGTAATTAAGACAATTTCGACAATATTAATAATACGGACGAAGATCTTACCTCGCCTGGCGCGCAACGCAAGTCCTCAGCAGAAACGATTCATCTCTTTTGCTTTTTTTTCCGATTATTCTCCACCTCTGTACACCATAATGTTATTAATCTGTTGTTCATCACCGCAATATGTTGTGAAATAAGAAATCGATTACACGGCGACGGGTACATCACCGGGTCGGGCAAAAACAGCACAAATAAGAGGCTATTATGAGTGACAGTATTCGTGTCGGATTAATTGGGTATGGTTACGCCAGCAAAACGTTTCATGCGCCGCTTATCAGCGGAACACCGGGGATGGAACTGGCTGTGGTGTCCAGTAGCGACGCCGACAAAGTTAAAGCCGACTGGCCGAATGTCAGTGTGTTCTCTGAACCTAAACACATTTTCGCCGATCCTACTATCGACCTGGTGGTGATCCCTACGCCAAACGATACCCACTTCCCGCTGGCAAAGGCCGCGCTGGAAGCGGGAAAACACGTGGTGGTTGATAAACCCTTCACCGTGACACTGTCACAAGCACGCGAACTGGACGCCATCGCCAGAAATCAGGGGAAACTGCTGTCAGTGTTCCATAACCGTCGCTGGGACAGCGATTTCTTAACGGTGAAGTCGTTGATTAACGAAGGCCGACTGGGCGAGGTGGCCTATTTTGAATCGCACTTTGACCGTTATCGGCCGCAGGTGCGTAATCGCTGGCGCGAGCTGGCTGGCCCGGGTAGCGGCATTTGGTACGATTTAGGCCCGCATCTGCTGGATCAGGCAGTGAATCTTTTTGGTTTGCCGGTCAGCCTGTCAGTCGATCTTGCGCAGTTACGTCCTGGCGCGCAGGCGACGGATTACTTTCATGCGGTGCTGGCGTATCCACAACGCCGTGTGGTTCTGCACGGCACGCTGCTGGCTGCTGCCGAAACCGCGCGGTACATTGTGCACGGTTCGCGCGCAAGTTACGTGAAATACGGCCTCGACCCACAGGAAGAACGCCTGAAGAACGGTGAACGTCTGCCGCAGGAAGATTGGGGCTATGACATGCGCGATGGGGTACTGACGCGTGTAGAAGGTGAAGATCGCGTTGAAGAGACGCTGCTCACCACACCGGGAAACTACCCGGCTTATTATGCGGCGATTCGTGATGCGTTAAACGGCGTGGGTGAGAATCCGGTTCCGGCAAGCCAGGCGATTCAGATTATGGAATTGATTGAGCTAGGCATTGAATCTGCGAAACACCGCGCGGTGCTTTCTCTGACCTGATGACGGGAATGAATAACGGGCGCACAGCAAATAGTGTGCGCCCGTTTTTTTATGCGCTTTGTACGCGTGCGCGCAGCGCGGATTTTTCGGCTTCCGACAGGAAAGCGATGTCGAGTCCGTTAATTTGCGCCTGACGAATTTGCGCAGGCGTCAGCCCGGCAGCCGGTGCTGCAACGCGGTATTCGTGTTGAATATCAATTCCCTGAACTGCCGGATCATCGGTATTGATGCTCGCCAGCACGCCGTGCTCCAGGAAGGTTTTGAGCGGGTGCTGGGCCAGTGAGGGAACCGTGCTGGTCTGGATATTCGACGTCAGGCAGGATTCCACGCCGATACGCTGTTTCGCTAAAAATTCCATCAGCGCTGCGTCTTCAACGGCTTTCACCCCGTGACCGATGCGTTCTGCACCCAATTCACGAATCGCCTGCCAGATGCTTTCCGGGCCAGCCGCTTCGCCGGCGTGCACGGTAATGCGCAGACCTGCATCACGTGCGCGGTTGAAGTGGCTCAGGAACAGGCTACCCGGGAAACCGAGTTCATCACCCGCCAGATCCAGCGCGGTAATACCGTCACGATGCGCCAGCAGGGCGTCCAGTTCACGCAGGCAGGCGGTTTCGCCGAAGGTGCGGCTCATGATGCCAATTAATCGCGCTTCAACGTTGAAATCACGGCAGCCTTCACTAACACCTGCAATCACGGCTTCCACCACGCCTTCAACCGGAAGCTGGTGAGTCATCGCCATATAACCCGGAGAAAAACGCAGCTCAACATAGTGCAGGCCGTTACGCGCCGCATCTTCGATATTTTCGTACGCTACGCGGCGACAGGCATCGAGGTCGGCAAGCACTTTGACGCCCCAGTCGAGTTTGCTTAAAAAACTCACTAAATCGGGCTCATTACTGGTGACCTGCACATGCGGAATTAATGCCTCAAGGCTGGAGGCAGGAAGGGTTAAATTGTGCTGACGGCCAAGATCGAGAATAGTTTGGGCGCGAATGTTGCCATCAAGGTGGCGATGAATGTCAGTGAGGGGGAGCGTAGTATCAATCATGGTCGCACTCTTTTTTAGATTAAGTGCGCGCTATTATAAAAACATTTCACTGCAAAAAGCTATTTGCGCAACGAAAAATTATCGTTGCGCAAAATCGTTAGCGTAACGTGTTGATGGCCGCAATCAAACGTTCGACGCCTTGTTCTAGCTTCGAGCGAGGGCAGCCAGCATTGAGGCGAATAAAACCGTTACCTTCTTCGCCATAGGTATAACCCGGCATGATGGCCACTTTTTGCTGTTTGATCAGCACATCCTGTAGCGCGTTGTCGTCAATGTTTAGTGGACGCAAATCGACCCAGGCCAGATACGTTGACTCGGGCATCGCCCAGTTCAGTTCCGGGAATGCGGTATTCAGCGTCTGCGCGATGTAGCGCATATTATCCTGTAAATAGTTGCGCAGAGCATCCAGCCAAGGCTCGCCTTCGCGGTAGGCCGCGATGTGCGCCACGAGTGCTGGTACCGACGGGGAAGAGAGGCCGTCGCGGCTTTTCAGTGCAAACAGATAATCGTTGCGCGCGATCTCGTCGGCTATCAAACCATAGGCCCCGGTGAAGGCCGGAATATTGAAGCTTTTTGAACCCGATGTGAACAGCGCCCATGGGCTGCGCGCCACGTCGCACCACGGAATATGCGAGTGTTTTCCCCACACCATATCCATGTGGATTTCATCGCTGATGACCCGCACGCCATGCTTCTCGCACAGCTCAGCCATCGTGTTGAGCTCATCGCGCGTCCACACTTTCCCGGTGGGGTTATGCGGGCTGCACAACAGCAAAACTTTGTTTTGTGGCTGTGCCAGCGCCGCTTCCAGTTTTGCCATATCGCAAATCCACTGGTTCTCGGCTTTCTCCAGCGGTACGCCGACAATCGTACGCTGATTACCGGTAATGGTTTTGAAGAAGGCATCATATGCGGGTGTGTGTACCACAACGCCATCCCCGGGCGCGGACCACTGGCGAATCATCTCCGCCACCATATAGATGACGGACGGCCCGTAAACAATACTTTCCTCGTCGATCACGCTATGAAAACGGCGGGAGAACCAGTGCACGATAGCGGGGGGAAACGCATCGTTTTTCCAGCGGCTGTAACCGAAGACACCGTGCGCCAGGCGTTTGGTCAGCGCATCGAGAATACAGGGGGCGGTGGCGAAATCCATATCGGAGATGGTAAACGGCAGGAGGTCGGCGTCACCAAAACGGTCGGCAACATAATCCCACTGGGTGCACCATGTGCCATGCCGGTCTATCACCGTTGAGAAGTCAAACATGTGAAATCCTTAACTGTCAGCGAGGACGCTATTTTGCCCCTGCGCGAGGCAGGGGCAAAGGGCGTTTTATGCCTGAACGGTATTCATCAGCACCGCAATCTCGTCTTTGACGGATTGTACCTGTGGGCCAATCACCACTTGAAGGTTGTGCTGGTTAAGCTGTACGACACCGATCGCGCGGTTAGCTTTCAGCGCTTCTACGTCGACTTTTGACATATCCTCGACGGATAAACGCAGGCGGGTGATGCAGTTATCCAGAGAAACAATATTTTCAGCACCACCGAGAGCCGCAAGAATGGCCGGGGTGTTGTAACCGGATTTACCGATAGTCCCGGCGACTGCTTTTTCGACGGCACTGCTGGTTTCGATATCGCGACCCGGCGTTTTGATGTTAAAGCGCGTAATGGCGAAGCGGAAAATCGCGTAGTAGGCGACGAACCAAATGGCAGCCACCACTGGCACCATATACCATTTGGTGGAGAGGCCGTGCAGAATGCCGAAGACCACGAAGTCGATAACGTTGCCGTCCGTGTTGCCAATCGTCACGCCAAGAATCGCCATCATGGTGAAGCCCAGGCCAGTCAGCAGCGCGTGAATGACGTACAGCACCGGTGCCACGAACAGGAACAGGAATTCCAGCGGTTCAGTGGTGCCGCCCACGACGCAGGCGATCACGCCGGAAATCAGCAGCCCTTTAATTTTGTGACGGTTTTCCGGGCGAGCGCAATGGTACATCGCCAGTGCCGCACCCGGCAGTCCACCGAGGAAAGCAGGCATTTTACCCTGAGACAGGAAGCGCGTGGCGCTTTCGGAGAAGCCGTGAGTTTCCGGGCAGCTTAACTGCGCCTGGAAGATGGTCAACGCACCGCTGACAGAATGACCGCAGACATCCATCGTGCCGCCCGCTTCGGTAAAGCGAATCAGTGCGACCAGAATGTGGTGCAGACCAAAGGGCAGCAGCAGACGTTCACCGGTACCAAAAATCATCGGGCCAAAGTCGCCCGCGCTGTTGATAACATGACCCAGCGCATTAATACCCATCGCAAACACCGGCCAAATCAGCGGGATGACCAGACCAACCAGGCCTAATACAACGGTGGTGATAATCGGAACAAAACGGGTGCCGCCAAAGAACGCCAGCGCATCCGGCAGGCGGATGGTGTGGAAACGTTCATGCAGCAGCCAGACGATGATCCCGGCGATCACCGCGCCAAGAATACCGGTGTCGATAGACTGAATACCGAGAATATTCTGGATGTTATTGGCTTTCAGAACCGCGGCATCGGTGGTGGGAAGAATACCTTTAGCCGTCAGCCAGAAGTTGACCGCCAGGTTCATGACCGCGTAACCGACAAAACCGGCGAAGGCGGCGACGCCTTTGTTTTCTCGTGCCAGACCCAGCGGGATGGCGATACAGAACATCACCGGCAGGAAGCTAAACGCGAAAGATCCGACTTTGCTCATCCAGATAAAGAGCGCCTGCAGGAACGGGGTGTCGAGCCACGGCAGGAGCGTGAGAACGTCATGGCTGCTGAGGGAACTGCCGATCCCCAGCATGATCCCGCAGAAGGACAGCAGGGCGACAGGAAGCATGAATGTCTTGCCAAGCTGTTGAAAGAACTCCCACAATGTGACTTTTTGTGCTGCTCTGGTCGTCATCGAACGACTCCTTGTACAAAAAATGGGTTAAAGAGGTTGTGGAGCGCAAGATAAAACGTTTTACCCAATTTTAGTGCGAGTGAAATCACATAATGAAATGATGATAACGTTTATAAAGTATCTTATTAGGTAAAACGTTTTATCGATCACTTAAAAGGAATCGCCAGTCCTTATGGCAATTGCAAAAAAAGTCACGATTAACGATGTCGCTCTGGCCGCTGGTGTATCAGTGAGTACAGTCTCACTGGTGCTCAGTGGGAAAGGGCGGATCTCCAGCGCGACCGGTGAGCGGGTGTATCAGGCCATCGACCAGTTGGGGTTTGTGCGTAACCGCCAGGCAGTGTCGTTGCGCGGCGGGCAAACCGGCGTCATTGGGCTGATTGTCGGGTCACTGTCGTCACCGTTTTATGCGGAGCTGACCGCTGGACTGACGGCGTCGCTGGAGTCGCAGGGCAAAATGGTTTTTCTGACCCAAAGCGGGCGCAAAGGTGAGAACATGCTGGCGCGCTTTGACGCGCTGGTGGCGCAGGGTGTGGATGGTGTGGTGATCGCCGGGGCGGTGGATCAAGCCAGCGAGCTGCGCGAGAAAGCGGAGGCGTCGAACATTCCGCTGGTGTTCGCTTCTCGTGCGAGTTATCTCGATGAGGTGGATTTAATTCGCCCCGATAACATGCAGGCGGCGCAGGTGGTGACCGAAGATCTCATTCGCCGTGGGCACCAACGTATTGCCTGGCTGGGTGGACAGAGCGCGTCGTTAACGCGCGCCGAGAGGGTTGGCGGCTATTGCTCAACGCTGATTAAATTCGGCCTGCCGTTTCACAGTGAATGGGTCGTTGAGTGTGAATCCAGTCAAAAGCAGGCGGCAGACGCCATAACGTCGTTATTGCGCCATAACCCAACCATCACCGCCGTGCTGTGCTACAACAATGTCATTGCGATGGGGGCCTGGTTTGGCCTGATGCGTGGCGGGCGCCAAAGCGGGGAAGGCAGCGTCGAGAGCTATTTTGATCAACGCGTTACGCTGGCTGCCTTTGCAGAAGTGCCGGAAAGTGCGTTAGATGACGTGCCGTTAACGTGGGTGACAACGCCTGCGCGTGAGATGGGTGAAAGTGTAGCGGAGCGAATTTTGCAGCGCATTGAGACCGGGCAGACGTCGACGCGTAATGTGATCATGCCGCCAAGGTTGGTGGCCAGAAAATAGTGCGAAATTGCCTGATTTCTGCAATATAGTGAATTTACACTGTTTTGTAGGCCGGATAAGGCGTTTACGCCGCATCCGGCAAGAACAACGCACACGTTGTCAGAAATTTAAGCCCCTCGAATGAGGGGCCTGATAGTTTACTGTGCCGGTGCCGGTGCCGGTGCCGGTGCCGGTGCCGGTTCGCTCGGCGCGACTGGCGGCTGCGGTTCATCCTGCTGGATGGCAGGAGCCTGCAAACCAAACATTCCCGCAAAGTCGTCCAGCGGCATCTTATTACCATTGAGGGTCACCTGACCGTTGGCATACTGCAGGCTGGAGGTCACCTGGTTGTCTTCCGTGGTGGTCAGACGGAACATCTGGCCCATCGCGGCGAAGCCTTTCACCTGCTGGCTGGCCAGCTTCTCGGCTTCTTCCTGCTGATACCCTTCCAGCTTCGCAATCTGGGTCATAAATTCGGTCGCCATATCCATCGGGATAACCAGCTTACCGTCGATTGATTTCACCAGCGTGTCCACCTGCTGCGCCAGCGTTTGTACCGGCTGAGTGGCCTGCGCGGGATCTTTAAGCAGCAACGACAGATTCAGGGTGGTTTCACCTTTGGCGTTTTTCCAGCTGAGCGGCGCGACGGTGATTGACGGATCGCCCTTCAGCAACACCGGTAGTGCGCTAAAGAACGCTTCGGTAATTTTTTCCTGGTACAGTTCCGGGTTGCTTTGCAGTTCCGGCTGAGCCAGTAGCGCCTGCGCCTGGGCATTATACTGCTGGCTAAACTGGTGCCATGCCTGGCCGTCAATATTGCCGACTTTCAGCGTCAGTTTGCCGCTACCCATGTCCTGGCTTTGCAGCTTCAGGCTCTTCACTGCGTAATCGAGCTGGCTGTTCACTTTTTTGCCGTCAGCAGAAAGGTCAGATTTACCATCCAGCGTCATGCCTTCCAGCACGGTTAGCTCTTTACCTTCTACGGAAACCGCCACTTTATCCAGGCTGATTTTCTGGTTGCCGACGCGCTCGTCGAAGCTCGCCAGTTTGCTGCTGCCTTCGGTTTTCAGATTATTGAAAGTGAGCTGTACCTTCTGATTGTACTCGTTCACTGCATTGACCAGACCGCTTTCCGCTTCGCCGGTGAGCGACACAACGTTACCGTCACGGTCTGCCGAAAGTTCAAAATCACCGCCGCTGAACGCCACTTTTTCAGCGTCTTTTTCATAGTTCAGCGGTTTGAGATTGATAGCCGAGTGGGTATCACCGCCATAGCTAATACGGGTGTCTATCACAAACGGCGTTTCGCCTTTGGCGATATCAAACAGCGGCTTAGTCACGTCATTGTTCACCAGAGTGGTATTCACCGAGGCCATAGACGGAACGAGATTAAAGCGTTTTAACGCCGCCAGCGGGAACGGGCCGTGATCGACATCCTCGTTAAGCACCACGCTCTGGCCCGGTTTCAGCAGGGCTTTATCTGCGCCAGCGATAGGCTTAACCACCATTTTCAGTTGGCTGCTAAAGATGCCGCGCTGGTAATCCTGATAGCTCAGCTCCAGGCCTGCTTCCGGTGCGGTACGTTTCAGTTGGGCATTGGCCTGCGCCACCATGTCCGCAAAACGACTTTCCAGCTGTTTCCCGGTGTACCAGGCACCACCTGTCCAGATAACCCCTAACGCAACAACAACCCCAACAGCGACCAGCGATTTTTTCATAGCATTTATCCATAAAATGAAACCGGGCGAAATCATATCGCCCGGTTATGTCATAAGGCTGTGTTTAAGATTAGCAAGCCCACGTTAAAACTTCAGTATTTACTTCAGCTTATTATAGACGCGTGCCAGTTTGCCGTTGCCGCTTACCTGAATCGGTGATTCCGCCGCGTTGATAAACGCGGATTCGCCTGGCTTCAGGTGAAGAGATTCCCCCCCTTTACTGATGAGCGCTTCGCCTTCCAGACAAAACAGGATGGCGGCGCTCTGCTGGGCGATAGCTGTCGGCTGTGTGTTGAGATCGTGCAACGAAAACGCGAAGTCATCGACCGGAATTGGAAAGTCCAGTTCAGGGCCGTTTTTCACCGGTTGGGTGAGCAGTTCGGCCGCGGGCTTGGCCTCAAACTTCACGTTTGCCACCAGTTCCGGGATATCAATGTATTTCGGCGTCAACCCGGCCCGCAGTACGTTATCCGAGTTGGCCATCACTTCCAGCGCGGTGCCCTGGAGGTAGGCGTGCGGCGTTTCGGCAAACAGGAACATCGCTTCGCCTGGTTTCAGTTTCACCACGTTCAGCAGTAGCGGCGAGAACAAACCGCTGTCGTCCGGGTAAAATTCTGAAATGACACGGATGGTCTGCCAGGGTTCGCCCTGTTGGCTCGCAAGCGCGGAACGCAGGATCGCCAGTGCGCGCGCTTTCTCTTCACCCTGCATGTTAAGCAGGCTGGCAAAAAGTTCGCTCAGACGCTCGCCATTCGGCTGTTCGAGGAAATGAGCAATGGCGTTATGCGCTCCGGCTACCGGTTGCAGCAGTGAAACAATCTCGTTGAACTCGCGAAAGGCATTCATCGCCAGGAAAGGCGTCAGGGCAAAGACCAACTCCGGCTTATGGTTCGGATCTTTGTAGTTACGTTCAGGCGCGTCCATGGCGATACCCGCCGTATTCTCTTTAGCGAAGCCAATTTCCGAGGCGCGTTTATTCGGGTGTACCTGAATCGAAAGCGGCTGTGCGGCGCACAGTACTTTAAATAAAAACGGCAGCTCGCCAAAACGCTCGGCGACCTCGCGGCCCAGCAGCGTCGCTTTGTCGGCGTCAATCACGTCGCGCAGTGAACGTACGGTTCCCTGATTATCGGTGATTTTTGAGCTGCTCTTCGGATGCGCGCCCATCCAGAGTTCTGCCATCGGCAGATTGTCCGGGTTGGCGATGCCGTAGAGTTCCGTTAACGAACTTTTACTGCCCCAGGCATAGTTTTGCACTGAGTTGATGAGTTTTTGCATTATCAAGCCCTGTATCAATGTGGATTCTTTGGCGGTATTAAAGCAATAAATGCGCTATGGCGTCACCGGAAAAAATAAAAAGTCGTACTAGTCTCAGTTTTTGTTAAAAAATTGTGTACGATAGGGTGACTCGCTTTTGAGCCGGGCAAATGGATATGTGCTCTGCATGTTTGCCCTACATTCCCAAATGGGTAGAAAACATCACCTGAAGCAGTAAGTGAGAATACAATGTCGAACAAACCTTTTTACTATCAGGATCCTTTTCCACTGAAAAAGGATGAAACCGAGTATTACCTCCTCAGTTCCGATTACGTCAGCGTTGACGAGTTTGCCGGCCAGGAAGTGTTGAAAGTTGACCCGCAAGCCCTGACGCTCCTCGCAAAACACGCATTCCATGATGCCTCTTTCATGCTCCGCCCCGCCCACCAACAGCAGGTTGCCGATATCCTCAGCGACCCGGAAGCCAGCGAAAACGATAAGTACGTTGCGCTTCAGTTCCTGCGTAACTCTGATATCGCCGCGAAAGGCATCCTGCCCACCTGTCAGGACACTGGCACGGCGATTATTGTTGGTAAAAAAGGCCAGCGCGTGTGGACCGGTGGCGGTGACGAGGCAGCGCTGTCACGCGGGGTGTATGACACCTTTATTGAAGATAACCTGCGCTATTCGCAAAACGCACCGCTGGACATGTACAAAGAGGTGAACACGGGCACCAACCTGCCTGCGCAGATTGATCTCTACAGCGTCGATGGTGACGAATACAAATTCCTGTGCATCGCCAAGGGCGGCGGTTCCGCTAACAAAACCTATCTTTATCAGGAAACCAAAGCGCTGATCACGCCGGCGAAACTGAAAAATTATCTGGTTGAGAAGATGCGCACGCTGGGTACTGCGGCTTGTCCGCCGTATCACATCGCGTTCGTGATCGGCGGGACATCTGCCGAAACAACCCTGAAAACCGTGAAACTGGCCTCGACCAAATATTACGATGGCTTACCGACGGAAGGGAACGAGCACGGTCAGGCGTTCCGCGATATCGAACTGGAAAAAGAGTTGCTGATTGAAGCGCAAAACCTTGGCCTGGGCGCGCAGTTCGGCGGCAAATACTTTGCTCACGACATTCGCGTGATTCGTCTGCCGCGTCACGGCGCATCCTGTCCGGTGGGCATGGGCGTATCCTGCTCGGCTGACCGTAACATCAAGGCCAAAATTAACCGTGATGGCATCTGGATTGAAAAACTGGAGAGCAACCCGGGGAAATACATTCCGGAATCGCTGCGTAAAGCGGGCGAGGGCGAAGCGGTAAAAGTTGACCTGAACCGCCCGATGAGCGAAATCCTTAAACAGCTTTCGCAATATCCGGTTTCTACGCGTTTGTCGCTTTCCGGCACCATTATCGTGGGGCGCGATATTGCGCACGCCAAACTGAAAGAGCGCATGGATCGCGGTGAAGGCCTGCCGCAGTATATTAAAGATCATCCGATTTACTACGCTGGCCCGGCAAAAACACCGGAAGGTTATGCCTCGGGGTCGCTGGGCCCAACCACCGCAGGGCGTATGGACTCCTACGTCGACCAGCTTCAGTCGCAAGGCGGTAGCATGATCATGCTGGCGAAAGGTAACCGTAGCCAGCAGGTCACCGACGCGTGCCACAAGCACGGCGGTTTCTATCTGGGCAGCATCGGCGGCCCGGCGGCGGTGCTCGCGCAGAGCAGCATCAAAAGCCTGGAATGTGTGGAATATCCTGAACTCGGGATGGAAGCCATCTGGAAAATTGAAGTTGAAGACTTCCCGGCGTTTATTCTTGTCGATGACAAGGGGAATGACTTCTTCCAGCAGATTCAGGCCTCACAGTGCACCCGCTGCGTAAAATGAGTTAGCCGCCCTACGGGGCGGTTTTTTTATGCTTAAAGGCGTAAAACCTTCCATAATTAAAAATGGTTTGCATGAGCAATGTCACTTCACAATCACTTTGTTATCAAGGAGAAAGTAATGACAACGACACGCCGCGAGAACGATTCAATGGGCGCTATTGATGTCCCCGCCGAGAAACTATGGGGCGCACAAACCCAACGATCGCTGGAGCATTTTCGAATTTCCACGGAGAAAATGCCGGTCTCGCTGATCTCCGCTCTGGCGCTCACCAAGCGTGCGGCGGCGAAGGTAAACCAGGATTTAGGGCTGCTGCCGACGGAAAAAGCCGATGCCATAATCCGCGCAGCGGATGAAGTGCTGGCAGGCAAGCATGCCGATGAGTTTCCGCTGGCTATCTGGCAAACCGGTTCCGGTACGCAAACCAACATGAACATGAATGAGGTACTGGCTAACCGGGCAAGTGAACTCCTCGGCGGTGTTCGTGGCATGGAGCGTAAGGTTCACCCCAACGACGATGTGAACAAAAGCCAGAGCTCAAACGATGTATTCCCAACGGCAATGCATGTTGCGGCGCTGATTGGCCTGCGCGAACAGTTGATCCCGCAGCTAAACGAGCTGAAAGAGACGCTGAAGCAGAAGTCGGATGCTTTCCAGGATATCGTCAAAATTGGCCGTACTCATCTACAGGACGCCACGCCGTTGACGCTGGGGCAAGAATTCTCTGGCTGGGTGGCGATGCTGGAGCACAACCTGAAGCACATTGAACTCAGTTTGCCGCACGTCGGTGAACTTGCACTGGGCGGCACGGCGGTCGGTACGGGGCTAAATACCCATCCCGAATATGCGGTACGCGTGGCGAAAGAACTGGCGGAGTTTACCCATCAGCCGTTTATTACTGCGCCCAATAAATTCGAAGCGCTCGCGACCTGTGATGCGCTGGTTCACGCCCACGGGGCGCTGAAAGGCTTAGCGGCGTCGCTAATGAAAATCGCCAACGATGTGCGCTGGCTGGCCTCTGGCCCGCGTTGCGGCATTGGTGAAATTGCTATTCCTGAGAATGAGCCAGGCTCGTCCATCATGCCGGGCAAAGTCAACCCGACGCAGTGTGAAGCGATGACCATGCTCTGCTGTCAGGTGATGGGCAACGATGTCGCCATCAACATGGGCGGGGCATCGGGCAACTTTGAACTGAACGTCTACCGCCCGATGATTATCCATAATTTCCTGCAATCCATCCGTCTGCTGGCGGACGGCATGGAGAGTTTTAACGCGCATTGTGCGGTGGGCATTGAACCGAACCGCGAGCGTATTAATCAGTTGCTTAATGAGTCACTGATGCTCGTCACCGCGCTGAATACGCATATTGGCTACGATAAAGCCGCTGAAATTGCCAAAAAAGCCCATAAAGAGGGGCTGACGCTGAAAGCTTCCGCGCTGTCGCTGGGTTACCTCACAGAAACTGAGTTTGATAGCTGGGTGCGTCCGGAGTCGATGGTCGGAAGTATGACCGCAAAAGGTTAATCGGTCGCCAGCCATAAGTGCAGCCGCGGAATAATCAATTGCAGCGGCTGTGCTTGCGGTTTGTGACGATACTGCACGTTATCGGCATCGTAATTTAGCAACTCACCTAAATCGGGGACGCTGACCGCTCCCTGACCGGAAACCAGCGCAATCAGCGATGCAGGGCAGGCGTACTGTACTTGCTTTTGTTCTCCGGCATACCACACCCGCGCGATAGGTTGCACTTTCACCGGGCGCTTAATCTTTAGCCGCGCTTTTTGCGGTAACGCAGCAACGTCCTGATACTCACGTTCCAGCTTCGCCTGCCACTGCTCGCGCGTCCACGGTGGCACCGCGCGTGGCGATTGCAGGCTTTTTTCTAACTGCGCCAGTACTTCGTCGCGAGTTAAATTCTTGATGATATGTTTATTTGCCCAGCCGAATCGAATGGTACTGGGGTCATCAAGCAATGTCAGCGTGCGATAGGCATTGAGTGTGATAAGCCCCGGAAGATGGCGATGAACCCAGTCGAAGCGGGCGACGGACGGGAGCCCGGAATCAACCGTAATAATCTTTTCAAACGCGCCCTTCAGGGTATTTACGCGCAAAATGCGTTCACGCAGTGCTTCATGTTGTGACGTTGTCACGTTAAGGCAGATGGCACCAGGCAGGCGCACCGCGGCTTTACTGCTGCGGGTTTCCGACTGCTGCTGAATAAACAGATGCCCGAAATGCGACAGCGCCATGGCCAGCGCAGTTTTACCGATATGCTGTACCACCTGAATTTCCGACAAAGGGGCGTGCTCGTCTTCTTTACGGATCTCCGGCAGTTCAAAAATGCGGGCAGCCAGCAAGCGGCATTCGGCGAGTTGCTCGCGCACCGCGAGCAATTCGCGCTCAAGCTGACGAAATGTGCTGGTCAGGCGTTCAACAAGATCATAGTCAGCCATTTTACCACCTTAGTTACAACATACTTTTTAATTATTGCACTATAGCCCGGCATCGGGCTACGTGCAAATCTGCGTCAGGCAGCGGGGGGAAAGGTGATGTGGTGATAAACGGGCCAGTGAAGGCTGAAGTTCGCGCCGCCCAGTTCGCTATCGTCGCAACGGACTTCACCGCCCATCGCCACCGCAATGGAGTGTACAATTGCCAGACCCAGCCCACATCCACCGGTGGCGCGATCGCGGCTGGGATCAAGGCGCACAAACGGCTCGAAAACCCGTTCCCGTTCGGACGGCGCGATGCCGGGGCCATCATCCTCTACGCGTAAACAGGCGCGGCTGCCGTCAAGCGTCAGGCTAATTTGAATCTGCTTCTGGCTGTAACGCAGGGCATTATTAACAAGATTATCCAGTACACGTTCCATCAGGCGCATATCCAGCGCACCATAGTCACCTGGCATCAACTGCTTCAGCGAAAGCGTTCGCTCGGGCGTGACGGCCTGAACGTCTTCCACGTGCGATGCAATCCAGACGGCCAGGTTAGGCGTAGTGAGCGAAAGCTCCGTTTTAGGGCGGTCGAGACGGGCGTAAGTAAGCAGTTCTTCAATCAGCGCTTCCAGTTGACTGATATCACGGTTCAGCGCCTGGGATTCGGCGTCGCTCAGATTTTCGCTCATCTCCAGACGATAACGCAGTCGCACCAGCGGCGTACGCAGTTCGTGGGCGATCCCGTCGATAAGCTGTTTCTTACTGGCAATCAGCGCGTTGATGTTATCGGCCATCTGATTAAAGGCCACGCCCAGGCGCTCAAAGCTGGACATACTGTCAAAATGGATGCGTTCGCCAAGATGGCCCTCGCCAAAACGTTGCGCGGCGCTCTCAAGGCGCAACATATCCTGCCAGTGCGGACGCATCCAGATGAACACCGGAAAGGCCAGTGAGATGGCGATAAAGGCCATCAGCGCCACATCGAACAGACGCATCTCATGCAGGAAATAGAGATAGGGCACCGGGCCGACCGCCAGAACATAATGGCTGCGCGGAATTCGCTGAATAAAGGTGTACTGATCGTCGAGCGCGACGATATCGCCTTCTCGCAAGTGTTTCATCGACACCTCAGCGAGGTGGAATTTATTCAGTGGCTCAATGCGCAAATCAAAGGAGAGATTAAGATCCAGCTCTTTTAACGTTTTGCTCCAGTCACGCGGCGGGATTTCGCGCAGTTCGCTGCGCATCAGATAAAGCGAGCTTTTCATCAAATCGTCCAGCGACTGTCGGCCTGCACGTTCGGCGGTGAATTTATACACCAGCCCAACCAGCATGGTCATCACCAGAAAGCAGACAAACAGCAGCAGGTAAAACTGCACGAACAGTTTTTTCACGATCAGTTATCCCAGGCGTGTGGTGCAAACAAATAGCCTTTATTGCGAACTGTTTTAATCCGATAAGGCTCGGTCGCACTATCCAGCAACTTTTTACGCAGCCGCGAAATCGCCACGTCAACGCTGCGATCCATGCCATCATAGCTGACGCCACGCAGATTTTTCAGCAGCGCGTCGCGGTCCATAATTTGCCCCGCATGGGTCGCAAGCTCCCACAGCAGGTCAAAATCGGCGGTAGAAAGGGCAATGGTATCACCGCTCAGTTCCACCTGACGGTTTACCGGGTCGATGAACAGCGTGCCAAAGCGAATCGCTTTATGCGGCGTCATGGCGGGTTGTGGGGCAATTCCGGCCGAGGAAGGTGCGTGCTGACGCAGATGCAGACGTACACGCGCGAGCAACACAGCGGGCGGGGTGGTTTTCAGGATGTAATCGCTGGCACCCATTTCAAGCGCCAGAATATGGTTCATGTCGCTGTCGAGCGAGGTGAGCAAAACGATCGGGCCCGGAAACTGACCACGCAGGTCGCGGCACAGAGTCATGCCATCTTTACCGGGTAGCATGATATCCAGCAGAACGAGATCGGGTTGCTCTCGGGCAATGGCTGCTTCGGCAGTATCACCGCGGGGTTCGACCACAACATCCATATCGTGCTTTGCCAGATACGCGGCGATCAGCGCGCCAACGTCTGGATCATCCTCTACGAAAACGATCTTATTCATGTGCTCAGATGTACTTAAAAGAATTAACATACACCTGCAGTGCGTAGCCTTCCATTAATCATTCATAAACAACATAAATTCAGCTATGCTGCGAACACATCTTGTTGGTTGGCTGAAGAAAAATGGCACTGCTGATTAAGGCGCTATTGGGTGCGCTGGTGGTCTTGCTGATAGGGATTTTGGCAAAAACAAAAAATTACTATATTGCCGGGTTAATCCCGCTGTTTCCTACTTTTGCGATGATCGCGCACTACATTGTCGCCAGCGAGCGCGGCACGGAAGCGTTACGTGCCACTATCGTTTTCGGCATGTGGTCGATTATTCCTTATTTTCTCTATCTGCTGTCGCTGTGGTATTTCACCGGCTTTCTGCGACTGCCCCTGGCGCTGGCAGGAGCGGTAGTTTGCTGGAGCGTGAGCGCCTGGCTGCTAATTCTGGTCTGGAGCCGCTTTCATTAAGCGAGCGGTCGCCCGCCATCGACGGCAAAGGTTCGTCCGGTCACGTAGCAACTGGTGAGCAGGTAATCGACCAGATCGATAATCTCTTTCTCGCCTGGGGCAATTTTCATCAGTGATTTATTCAGTGCCTGCTGACGATAGGCCGCGTCATCGCTTTCATTGAACAGGATCAGCGATGGCGCGATGGCATTCACTTTGACTTCTGGCGCCAGTTTTTTGGCAAAAGAACGGGTCATATTGTCGAGCGCCGCTTTGCTGGCTGCGTAAGCGATGTGCTTTTCGCTGCCGCGTTCCACCACGTAATCAGTAAAGTGGATAATATCGCTGGCTGCATGCCCATGGCCGCGCAGCAGGCTTTCCAGTGCGTGGTTCAACAGGTAAGGGGCATTGACGTGTACCTGCATCATGGCGTGCATCACGTCGCTCAGCGGCTGACGTGGATTTTCCGGTATCCATGCGCTGGCATTATGAATCACCGCGCGCAGGCCTCTACAGCGACTTTTCACCTCTTCGGAGAACGCGATGATACCGCCATCGGTTGAAAAATCAGCCTGAATGCACTGTGCACCGGCTTTCTCCAGCACATCAATGGCGGGAAGATGGGTTCGATAACTGACAATCACCGGTTGCTGTTGATTAAGCAAGTGGTGGGCCAGCGCCAGGCCAATGCGACGGCCTGCGCCGGTAATGAGGATTGGGCGCGAAAGCGTCTCTCCCATCGTCGTCTCCTTATCGTTTAACGATGGGGACATCTTTACCCCATCAACAGCCACGTTGCCGGGATGGCGGCAACCAGTAATAAGCCAATCAATGCCAGTTCGCGACGTTTTAGCAGCACATTATCGACATGAGTGCGACGCGCATAGAGAAACACCAACAGCCCGGGCGCGTAGAGCACAACGGATAACAGCAGATGCATCGGCCCGGACGCATACAGTAACCATAAGCCATAAATGCACGCACCGATACCCACGGCTTTATGCAGCGGTCGGGTGGCAATTTTCAGCAGAAACGCGCCTACGAGGAAATAGGGTACCAGAATCATCTCGGAGGCGATGGTCAGCAGTGTATTGTAATCCGAGCCCGTCATCCAGATAAGCACCAGGCTCACCTGCACGCTAATGTTAGTCAGCCAAAGCGATGCCGACGGCGCATTGTTGGCATTCTGGCGAGCAAACACGCGTGGAAAAGCTTTATGCGTCGCCGCCAGCAGCGGCACTTCCGCCGCCATAATCGTCCAGCTCAGATAAGCCCCGCACACGGAGACAATCAGCCCGGCGGCAATGACGATTTCACCCCAGGAGCCCATCATTTTGACCATCAATCCGGCCATCGATGGATTACGCATTTCCGCCAGTTCCGGACGCGCAACCACACCCAGCGACAGTAGCGTCACCAGCAGATAAACCCCGAGAGCGGAAAGCACCGCCAGCAGCGTAGCGCGGCCTACATCTTTCTTGTTACGTGCGCGTGCAGAAACCACCACCGCGCCTTCCACGCCGATGAACACCCACAGGGTAATGAGCATGGTGTTTTTCACCTGCTCCCATACCGGCACGCCCAGTTCAATGCCGCTAAAATCGAGCGAGAAGGTGTCCATTTTGAAGGCAATAGCCGCGAGAACGATGAACAGACCGAGCGGTACCAGTTTTGCCAGCGTCGCGACAAGATTAATACCCGCCGCCGTTTGTACGCCGCGCAATACCAGGAAGTGAACGATCCACAGCAGAACAGAGGCGCCGACAATCGATTGCCAGGTATTTCCGTCGCCAAACAGACGCAGTTCTGGCGTATCGGTAAAAAAGCTCAGCGCTGAGAAGACAATAACCAGATAGGAGACGTTGGCGATAACCGCACACAGCCAGTAGCCCCATGCAGAGCAGAAACCAATCAGTTCGCCGAAGCCTTCACGGGCGTAGGTAAAAATACCGCCGTCCAGGTCCGGGCGAATGCGGGTCAGGATTAACATCGCAATTGCCAGAAACAGGATCCCAACCCCGGTAATGGCCCAGCCAATAAGCAGCGCAACCGGGCTGGCGACAGCCGCCATATTCTGTGGAAGGCTGAAAACACCCGCGCCAAGCATGGAGCTCAAAACAAGGGCGGTCAGGGCGCTAAGGCCAAGTTTCTTTTCCATGAGGATCCTGTTGTAAACGACATCAAACCAGAATATTTATTTGGCGAAATCGCATAAACATGGAAGATTGCGCCAGGCGCGCGATTTTACGGAGTGTGGGGAGTGCATGCAATGAGTTCAGGCATAAAAGCGTAAAAAAGGCGGCAAGCGCCGCCTTTATGCACAACCTAAATTACTTATAGAGGTCGGCGCTGATGGTGACGTTCCCGCCACGTTCCTGCCACTGGCGCGTAATATGGTAGTACTTCGCACCTTTTTTGGCTGCGCGTTTGGCAACCTGGTAGGAGACTTCAGACATATTGCCGTAGTTGCCGGTGAACTTCACGCTGTCGAACGGAATCATCTGCGCGGCAGTGATTTTGTTCAACTCTTCAACTTTAGTGCCATCCGGCAGCGTGACAGTGTAACGTCCGCCTTTAGATGACTGTGTTTCGAAGAAACGACCTACACCGGTACCGGCGCCCACGGAAGCAGTGGTTGCCACGCCAGGGATCTCCACGGTTTTGGCTTCTTCGCCACCTTTCGCCAGTTTTGCACGACCTGCTTCGGAATCAGCCGGGATCGCATCCGGGCTTTGCAGCACGCGTTTTTTGGCATCTTCTTTATAGATGAAGGCGGTAATGCGCTGATTGCCGCCCTGGTTGGCATCAACCTGACGCACGATATAGAACGAATATGCTCCTTTAGCTTTTGCCGCTTTGGTGATGGCGTCGTTCACTTCCGGCTGGCTGCGGTAGAAGCCCTGGATAGTCACGGTATCGTACGGTTCGAGAGTCACGGCCTGATCTTTTGGCAGTTCCATCACGCCGTTAATGATGCGGTTATTCGGGGCATCGGCTTTGGCAGCATCCTCTTTGTAGAGATCGGCTGTCACGCGCCAGTTACCGCCATTGCCATAATCGGAGGTATCAACCACATAAAAAGAGGCAGCGCCTTCTTTATCTGCTTTACGGGAAACGGCCTGAACGGCATCGCCAATCGCATTAAAGCGGCCGGTAACCACGACACGGTCGTAAGGTTTCAGTGCGGCTGCTTGCTCCGGCGTCAATTCTGTCGCTGCGTGAGCGGACACAGCCGCGGCAGACAACAGAGCGGACACGAGGAGAGTGTTCTTAAGCTTCATAAAAATAATCCTTCGCCTTGCGCAAACCAGGTACTGGTGTTGTTGTTGACTGAAAACCCAATGATTATTGCATTTAATTCGACTCACTGTCTGCGTGATTTTTCACATCAGATGCGAAGCGGATAACTGTTTTGCATAACTTTTCGCGATATGTTGAAAAAACAGGCTCTTGACCGGAAAAGCGGGTCATCGATATCACTTTTTCAAGTTAATATATTGTTAAATCGCTTCATCACTCTGGCGAAAAATCATGTTTTGCCGCTTCGCTTAAGCGAATTATCAGGCCTGGCTATCAATTTCAGGTAAATATCCCTGACCTGCTTATGCAAAGTAATTTTTCCTGCATAAAATCAAAAATAGTGTTTTCAGGTTGTAGATCACAACGGGTATTTTCAGTAGGTTATAGAAAGTTTGTTACTGTTTTATTTTTGGGTTGATGAACGACTGTGCGTTTATTGCGCCAGCGGTTCTGACCTGGTATGACGGCAAACCATCATTAAAAACCGATGGAAGGGAAAACTATGCGTATTGGTGTACCAAAAGAGAGGTGGCCCCAGGAGACGCGAGTGGCGGCAACACCGAAAACGGTGGAACAACTGCTAAAACTTGGCTTCAGCGTGGCGGTGGAAAGCGGTGCGGGTAAACTGGCAAGTTTTGAGGACGACGCGTTTACTCAGGCGGGCGCAGAAATTGTCGACGGTGATAATGTCTGGCATGCCGACGTTATTTTGAAAGTTAATGCGCCGCTGGAGGAAGAAATTGCGCTGCTCAATCCGGGCACGACGCTGATTAGCTTTATCTGGCCGGCCCAGAATCCGGAATTAATGGAAAAACTGGCCGCGCGCAGTATTAACGTGATGGCGATGGACTCCGTGCCGCGTATTTCGCGTGCGCAGTCGCTTGATGCCCTGAGCTCCATGGCCAATATCGCCGGTTATCGGGCGATTGTCGAAGCGGCGCATGAATTTGGTCGTTTCTTCACCGGGCAGATTACTGCCGCAGGTAAAGTACCGCCGGCAAAAGTGATGGTCATTGGTGCTGGCGTAGCGGGTCTGGCGGCAATTGGCGCAGCTAATAGCCTTGGCGCGATTGTACGTGCCTTCGATACTCGTCCTGAAGTGAAAGAGCAGGTACAGAGTATGGGCGCGGAGTTCCTTGAGCTCGACTTCAAAGAAGAAGCGGGCAGTGGGGACGGCTATGCCAAAGTGATGTCTGATGCGTTTATCAAAGCGGAAATGGCACTCTTCGCTGCACAGGCAAAAGAGGTCGACATTATTGTCACCACGGCATTGATTCCGGGCAAACCGGCACCGAAGCTCATCACCCGCGAAATGGTTGACTCCATGACGCCGGGCAGTGTGATTGTTGACCTCGCGGCGCAAAATGGCGGTAACTGTGAATATACGGTCGCCAATGAAGTGGTCACCACCGCGGGCGGTGTGAAAGTGATTGGTTATACGGATTTACCCGGTCGTTTGCCGACGCAATCGTCCCAGCTTTACGGGACTAATCTGCTGAACTTGCTGAAACTGCTGTGCAAAGAGAAAGAGGGTTCTATTACCATCGATTTCGAAGACGTTGTTGTGCGTGGCGTGACGGTGGTACGTGAAGGAGAAGTCACCTGGCCTGCGCCGCCGATTCCCGTTTCCGCTCAGCCTCAGGCCGCTGCGAAGACTGTTGAAGCGCCAAAAGAGCCGGAGAAACCCGTCTCCCCGTGGCGTAAATACGCCATGATTGCCCTGGCGATAATTCTGTTTGGCTGGCTTGCCAACGTTGCGCCGAAAGAGTTCCTCGGTCACTTTACCGTCTTTGCGCTTTCCTGCGTGGTGGGTTACTACGTGGTGTGGAACGTCTCACATGCACTGCATACCCCGCTGATGTCGGTCACTAACGCCATCTCGGGGATTATCGTCGTCGGCGCGTTGCTGCAAATTGGCGACGGTGGTTGGGTAAGCTTCCTGAGCTTTATCGCGGTGCTGATCGCCAGCATTAATATTTTTGGTGGATTCACCGTCACTCAGCGCATGCTGAAAATGTTCCGGAAGAACTAAGGGGTAGCACATGTCTGGAGGATTAGTTACTGCTGCATACATTGTTGCCGCAATCCTGTTTATTTTCAGTCTTGCCGGGCTTTCAAAGCACGAGACATCTAAGCAGGGGAATACGTTTGGTATCACGGGGATGGCGATTGCGCTAATTGCCACTATCTTTGGGCCGGATACGCATAATGTGGTGTGGATTATTATCGCAATGGCGATCGGCGGCGCGATTGGTATCCGTCTGGCGAAGAAAGTCGAAATGACCGAAATGCCGGAACTGGTGGCGATTCTGCACAGCTTTGTCGGTCTCGCCGCGGTGCTGGTGGGCTTTAACAGTTACCTGCATCACGATGCTGGTCAGGAACAGATTCTGGTCAATATCCACCTGACGGAAGTGTTCTTAGGGATCTTTATCGGTGCGGTGACCTTCACCGGTTCGGTGGTGGCCTACGGTAAATTGTGCGGCAAAATCTCGTCTAAACCGTTGATGCTGCCGAACCGCCATAAACTGAATCTGGCGGCGCTGGTGGTTTCCTTCCTGCTGCTGGTGGTTTTCGTTCGCACGGATAGCGTCGGTCTGCAAGGGCTGGTGCTGGTTGTCATGACCGCTATCGCGCTGGCCTTTGGCTGGCATCTGGTGGCATCCATCGGTGGGGCGGATATGCCGGTGGTGGTGTCAATGCTGAACTCCTATTCTGGTTGGGCGGCAGCGGCAGCGGGCTTCATGCTCAGTAACGACCTGCTAATCGTAACAGGCGCGCTGGTCGGTTCTTCCGGTGCGATTCTGTCGTACATCATGTGTAAAGCGATGAACCGTTCATTCTTTAGCGTGATAGCGGGCGGCTTCGGCTCCGACGGTTCTTCGACCGGCGGCGATGAAGAGATGGGCGAATACCGCGAAATCACTGCGGAAGATACCGCGGAAATGCTGAAGAATTCGCATTCAGTTATCATCACCCCAGGCTACGGCATGGCGGTGGCGCAGGCGCAGTATCCGGTGGCGGAAATCACCGAGAAGCTGCGTGCACGCGGGGTTAACGTCCGTTTTGGTATTCACCCGGTTGCCGGGCGTTTACCGGGGCACATGAACGTACTGCTGGCGGAAGCCAAAGTGCCGTATGACATCGTGCTGGAAATGGACGAAATCAACGACGACTTCAGTGATACAGACACCGTGCTGGTCATTGGCGCTAACGACACCGTTAACCCGGCGGCGCAGGACGATCCGAAGAGTCCTATCGCGGGCATGCCGGTTCTGGAAGTCTGGAAGGCGCAGAATGTCATCGTCTTCAAACGTTCCATGAACACGGGTTATGCCGGCGTACAGAACCCGTTGTTCTTTAAAGAGAACACGCAGATGCTGTTCGGTGATGCGAAAGCCAGTGTCGATGCGATTCTGAAATCTCTGTAAGAGTCATGTCAGAGAAGCCGTCTCTTTCGAGAGACGGTTTTTTTTTGCACAGGATTGCTTTTGGTCAAAAAACAGACACTGCAATGTGATATACTTCACAGGTTCCTTCAAAAACAGAGGCTTTTATGGATACCGAATTGACCCCCGCACAGCTGGCTATTGAATATCTTCGTCGTGATACCACTGTGCTTACGCCCGCGCAATACCTCAAAAAACTGAAACAGCTGGAATTAGAATTCGCTGACCTGATGGCGCTTTCTTCTCTTGAGCTGAAAGAAGAGATCGACCTTGCCTGGCGCTACGGTATTCATTAATGCAGCGCGGCTGCAAAAAATAAACCCGCCGTAATGGCGGGTTTATTGTTTCTGACGTCAGTGTTATCCCTTAATCGTCTTCGTCGTCATCCAGTTCGACAGGTGTCTCATAGTCGTTCGGTTTAATGGCCAGCAAATCACAGCGCAGATGATCGATAACTTGTTCCGCTGTATTGCCCAGGAATGCCGCAGAAAGCCCGGTACGACCGACCGTACCCAACACGACAACCCCCGCTTCAAGATGCTCTGCGAGATCGGGGATCACTTCTTCAGGTAACCCCTTTTCGACGTGGGTAAACTTCTCATCGATACCATATTTCTGACGTAATGCTTTCATTGCCAGCAAATGCTGACCACGAATCGCATCGTTATAAACGCTTGGGTCAAAATCGGGCAGTTCAATGGCAATATTGATCGGCGTAACAGGGTAGGCACCCACCAAATGCACTTCTGTATGATTTACCAGTTGCGCCAGTTCCAGCGTTTCTTTAACCAGTCTGTCGTTTAACGCATTATGATAGGGCTCTTCGCTGGCGAGGTTGACCGCTACCAGCGCTTTCCCGCCTTCCGGCCACGGTTGGTCTTTCACCATCCACACCGGGCACGGGCATTTACGCAGCAGGTGCCAGTCGGTTGGGGTGAAAATAACGGATTCCAGTTTGTCGTGCTGATGCGCCATTTTCAGCAGTAAATCGTGACCGCCGCTAATGACTTCCTGAATGATGGCTTCGAAAGGACGGTTGTGCCAGACCACTTTGATTTCAATGGGCACGCCTGCTTCAATGTAATATTTCGCCTGCTCGCGGATCCATGCGGCACGTTGGCTAATGACCCCCTGGCGCATGGCTGTTCGCTCGTCGGGAGACAGCAGCGTCGTCATTTCATACGAAAAATCATAGATAGGCAAAAATGCCTTAATGGTGCCACCAATCCGTTGATGTAGATAAACGGCACGCCGCAATGCGGGCTGATCGTCCTGGTTAGGATCGATGGCTACCAGCATGTTTTGATACTTGGCCATACAGGGTCTCCTTACAACTGTAACCTCAGTTCGTCTTTAAAAGATAACTCATATGGAGTGAATGAAACAGGGGAGAACCTTCGCAAGATCAATAAATGAGGGAAATTTAATAAAGACGGGAGGATAAATCTGAAGGGAAATAAAACAGTGAGAAAAACGCGCTTATCCCGGAGAGGAAAGTCTAAACAAAAAGGCCGCATCGCTGCGACCCTGATATTTCCGCCCTTACGCGTGCAGAAACGCTCTCATCACCCATGCGACCGCGATGCAGCCCAGGGTCCATTGCACAACAAAACTCATACTCTCAACCAACTTATTCTTTTAACGGCCCGTTTGGCCAGATACTTCTTTCCACGTTAACGCGCAGATACTGACTCTTAAGGTACTGCTGACTGTGATCAAGATCCACTTTTTTGACATGTTTTAGGAAACTTAAACATGAATTTTCTTCAAGTTTACTGAAATTTTCTCGTTTGCATACGAACGTTTGTTGTGTGATTGTGGACGTATAGCCATCCAGAAGTCTTTATTCAAAAAACAAATAATCACGTTCAGCAATGGTTAACTGGACGTTATGGAGATCACATGCAAAGTCAACACGCTCCGTTCCGCGCCGATGTCGTGGGCAGTTTTTTACGACCGGACACCATTAAGCTCGCCCGCCAGCAATTTGCGCAGGGGGAGATCACTGCACAGCAACTGCGTGCGGTCGAAGATGAGGCGATTCGCCACGTAGTGGAACAACAATGCTCATGCGGTTTGCATATCGTTACCGACGGTGAATTCCGCCGCGCATGGTGGCACTTCGACTTCTTCGATGGCCTTCAGGGCGTCGAACGTTATGATTCAGAGCAGGGGATTCAGTTTAATGGCGTGCAAACCAAAGCGCACGGGGTTCGCGTGACGGGTAAGTTAGGCTTTGGTGAACACCCGATGCTCAATGACTTCCGTTATCTGAAGAGCATCAGCGGTAACGCGACGCCTAAAATGACCATTCCCAGCCCCAGCGTGCTGCATTTTCGCGGTGGTCGTAAAGATATTGATGCGGATGTCTATCCCGATCTTGAGGCTTATTTTGACGATCTGGCGACCACCTGGCGCGATGCGATTCAGGCGTTTTATGCAGCCGGCTGCCGTTATTTACAGCTTGATGACACCGTATGGGCCTATTTATGTTCAGATGCGCAACGTCAGCAAATTCGTGAGCGTGGGGACGATCCGGATCAGCTCGCGCGTATTTATGCTCGCGTGATTAATAAGGCGCTGGAGAATAAACCGGCAGACCTGATAATTGGCTTACATGTTTGCCGTGGTAATTTCCGTTCGACCTGGATTTCAGAGGGCGGCTATGAGCCTGTAGCGGAAATATTATTTGGCAGCGTCAATGTCGATGCTTTTTATCTGGAATATGACAATGACCGTTCCGGGGATTTCGCACCGCTACGCTTCGTTCGTCCCGGTCATCAGCAGGTCGTGCTTGGGCTGGTGACTACCAAAAATGGTGAGCTGGAAAACCCAGAAGGAATCAAGGCTCGTTTGGAGGAAGCTTCTCAGTTTGTGGCGAAAAATCAAATTTGCCTCAGCCCACAGTGTGGTTTCGCTTCAACAGAAGAAGGGAACAGCCTGACACCGGCACAGCAGTGGGACAAAATCAAATTAATTACCGAAATAGCTGAACAGTTCTGGTAATTCACTATCGTATCTCATGAAGCCGCACAATGCTGCGGCTTTTTTTTATTTTTAAGAAATACCCTGGAAAAATTATACGGCTGAAAGAACCATATCACTAATATAACAGGATTGGGTCGAGTTGATTAAAATGATTAATCCGATAGTTATTTACGAATATACATAATGGTGAGTGCGGCGTAATTTTACTCCTGACCCGCAGAGGTTGGCACATATAAAAAGGATGGCAGGAAATACATCAACGTTTTTCCCATCGACTATACTGCATCTGACCCAAACAGATTCCCAGTGCTTCAGGCAATGGGCTGGTGCGGTTTTAGCAGTACCTTCATCTACCTGCGTACCACTTTACGTTAACGGCATTTAATCGACACAAGGGGTTCATTCTATGGCATTCGTAACGACTAAAGATGGCGTCAATATTTTCTTCAAAGACTGGGGCCCGAAAGAGGCACAACCGATTGTTTTCCATCACGGTTGGCCGTTAAGCGCTGATGACTGGGACAACCAGATGCTGTTCTTCCTCGCTGAGGGGTTCCGGGTTATCGCTATCGACCGTCGTGGGCATGGCCGTTCCGATCAGGTGAGTGAAGGGCACGACATGGATCACTATGCTGCAGATGCTTCAGCCGTTGTTGAACATCTCGACCTGCACAATGCTGTGCATGTCGGGCACTCAACCGGGGGCGGTCAGGTGGCGCGTTATGTGGCGAAATTTGGTCAACCGCAGGGACGTGTAGCGAAAGCTGTACTGGTGAGTTCCGTTCCTCCGTTAATGGTTAAAACAGAGGCTAACCCTGGCGGTACGCCGGTTGAAGTATTTGATGGCTTCCGTAAAGCACTGGCGGCAAACCGCGCGCAGTTTTATCTCGACGTCGCGTCCGGCCCGTTCTACGGCTTTAACCGTGACGGCGCGGAAGTGTCTCAGGGGACGATTCAGAACTGGTGGCGTCAGGGGATGACGGGTAGTGCGAAGGCGCATTATGAAGGTATCAAAGCGTTTTCAGAAACCGATCAAACGGAAGATCTGAAAGCGATCACCGTACCGGTTCTGGTACTTCAGGGCGATGATGACCAGGTTGTGCCGTACAAAAATGCGGCCATTTTGCAGGATAAACTTCTAAGTAACAGCACGCTGCGTATTTATCCAGGCTACCCGCATGGTATGCATACCACGCATGCGGACGTGATTAACGCGGATATTCTGAAATTTATTCGTGGCTAATTGCCTGATAAGCTGAATAAAAAAGGGAAGCGAATAGCTTCCCTTTTTAATGTGTAAAACAGAAGGAAATCAGGCGACGTTACGCGTGTGCCCCGCGAGAACCGCCAGCGCATCGCTGTTCTCGATGGTGATGTATTTCCCTTTCACCGCCAGCATACCGCTTTTCTGGAAACGCCCCAGAAGACGGCTGATGGTTTCAACGGTCAGGCCAAGATAGTTACCAATATCGCCACGCGTCATGGTCAGACGGAATTCACGCGGAGAAAAACCACGCTGCGCAAAACGACGAGAAAGGTTATAGATAAACGCCGCCAGACGCTCTTCCGCATTCTTTTTGGAAAGCAGCAGGATCATGTCCTGATCGCCTTTGATCTCGCCGCTCATCAGACGCATCATCTGCTGACGCAGGTTAGGCATTTTCCCGGAAAGATCGTCAAGTGTCTCGAACGGAATTTCGCAGACCATTGAGGTTTCCAGCGCCTGCGCAAAACTCGGGTGGTGCCCGGTGCCGATGGCGTCGAAGCCAACCAGATCGCCCGCAAGATGGAAACCGGTAATCTGTTCATCGCCTTGTTCGGTGATGGTGTAGCTCTTGATTGTGCCTGAACGGATCGCGTACAGAGACTTCAGCTCGTCACCCGCTTTGAACAGGGTCTGACCCTTCTGGATGGGCTTTTTACGCTCGATAATGTTATCCAGCTGATCAAGCTCATGTTCATTAAGAGTGAACGGGATGCAAAGCTGGCTGATGCTGCAATCCTGACAGTGGATAGCACAACCGCCAGATTGAATGCGTCGTATAATTCGCTTTTCCGGGATCATAAGTCTGCTCAAGCCGTAATTGATATTGGTCAATTTTAACATCTTTTTGGAGAGCAGGTAAGTAGCGAAGTCCTGATTCACCCAATATTAAAAAGGTAAATAGTTTACGCATTTTATCTTATTGATAATTAATATATTATTTGGAGCCTTTAGGCTCTCTTGCAGTTAATGGTTCCGGAAAACGGCACATAACATCAAAGAAGAAGATAGCCTTCGTGGCGCAAAAGCCACTCTTTACGCTGAACACCCCCCGCATAACCGGTCATGGTGCCGTTTCGCCCAATGACCCGATGACAGGGAACCACAATACTGACCGGATTCGACCCGTTAGCAGCGCCAACTGCCCGCGCAGCGCCGGGGCGACCTAACTGCGCTGCCAGTTGACCATAGTGCATAACCTGACCGCAGGGAATGCTGCGCAACGCCTGCCACACTTCGCGCTGAAATGGGGTGCCTGCTGTGGTGGTGGGTAAGGTTTCGATAACGCTCAGGTCACCTTCAAAGTAGTCCGCCAGTTTTTGACTCAGCCCGCCAGGGTTTTGCGCCGCAACGCGTGCATAGCCCTCGACGCGATAGTGAATATCCAGCAACTGTTCCATCCGATCGCTGTGCTCTTCCCACTCAACGGCACGCAGGTGAAATGTTTCATCACAGAGTATCCACAGCGGCCCAAGCGGTGTGGCGATTTTATCTTCAAGCAAGGTTAGCATTAATTCTCTACCTGTTGTTAAAGCACAAGTTTTGTTCAGAATATCATGGGCCCTGGGCGAGAGGTATACTCCTGAATTGTCAATTGCGATGCATCGTTGGCGGGATAGAGACAGAGAAGAAAAACAGGGATTCGACGACATCCTCGAATCCCATAGTCAACAGCCGGGCGTTTCCAAACGGTTTCCGCATTTTTATCCGTCGTGCAGATAAAATATTTATAACGGTTTTTGGCGTGATTGCCAGAAAACCAAGGTGACATATTTCACATAATAGCAACAAAAACAAAACATTAGTGACGTTAACGTATTAGTTAAGCGCTGTTGAAATCTTCCACGGATGGGGCAGGGAATAATCAGTCAGGCGCGATGATACAGGTCTGATGGGAAAACGCATTGAGACGCGTGTTCTGCGTCGCTATAGTAGGACGTCCGATGCAAACTGGGAGATCCTCATGAACCTTGACGACAAATCGCTGTTTCTTGACGCCATGGAGGATGTTCAGCCACTAAAACGCGCGCAGGATGTGCACTGGCAGCCCGCCCACAATGCGCGTGCGCCACAGCGCATCGACACTCTGCAACTTGATAACTTTCTCACGACTGGTTTTCTTGACATCATCCCGCTCTCCACGCCGCTTGAATTTAAACGGGAAGGGCTACAAACCGGCGTGCTCGATAAACTCCGGCAGGGCAAATACAGCCAACAGGCGAGTCTGAATCTGCTGCGCCAACCGGTTGAACAGTGTCGACAGAATCTGTACGCGTTTATCCTGGAGGCGCAAAAAGAGGGGTTGCGTAACCTTTTGATTATCCACGGTAAAGGCAAGGCAGAAAATTCACATGCCAATATTGTACGTAGCTATCTGGCGCGCTGGCTGACGGAATTTGATGACGTCCAGGCCTTTTGTAGCGCGCTACCGCACCATGGCGGTAGCGGGGCGTGCTATGTGGCGCTGCGTAAATCGGAAGCCGCCAGGCAGGAAAACTGGGAGCGCCACGCCAAACGTAGCCGTTAACGCAGCAGCAAAGAGAGTTCTGTGGCGGCTTTTTGCAGTTCCGGCAGAATGCGCGACAATAATTCTTCCGCCGACACCTGGCCTGCATGCACGCCGACATTCAGTGCGGCTTCTACCTGGCCTTGCGGGTTAAACAGCGGAACCGCCAGAGAACGCAGCCCCATTTCAAGCTCCTGATCGTTTAACGCATAGCCCTGCTGGCGCACCCGTTTCAGCTCGCTTTTCAACTTACTCACTGAAGAAATCGTCTGCGGCGTATAGCGGATCATGGTGATGCGCGCCAGCATATCATTGAGTTTCTCTTCCGGTTGATAGCTCAGAAGGACGCGGCCCATGGAGGTCGACCAGGCGGGCAGGCGACTGCCGATATCCAGATCAATCGTCATAATCCGCGAACTGGACGCCCTGGCAATATAGAGAATATCGTCACCGTCCAGCGTGGCAATGGAGCACGATTCATTGAGCATGTCGCTTAAGTGTTTCAGCACCGGCTGCGCTGAGCGCGCGAGCGGCGTTGACGCCAGCCAGGCGTGGCCGAGCGACAAAATCCGCGGGCGAAGCTGAAAGTTTTTGCCATCTTCCGCGTAGACAAACCCCAGTTTGCCTAGCGTATACAAACAACGACGCACGGCAGCGCGTGGAATGCCGGTTTTCTGGCTAATCTGGGAAATGGACATCAAACGTCGTTGCGGGGTAAAGGCCTGAATCACTTCCAGGCCGCGCGCCAGCGACGCCATAAAATTCGGATCGCCCTTAAACGGATCGCTATCGCCCGTCAGAATATCGTCTGGATGTTTCTCCATTTTTCTCTCCCTATTTGCCATCGATCACATTCTTTCGCTAAAGATACATGATGTTCGATTATCGCACCATATTTCGATTATCGCCCTTGACCGACATCGTTAACCGGGTCACATTTTGTTCGAACAACGAATAAAAGTGCGATAACCGCACATCAAGGAGCAACCTTATGATTGATAAAAGTGTATCGACACTGATCGATGCCGTGGCGGGGATCCCCGATGGGGCGACCATCATGATTGGCGGTTTTGGCCCCGCCGGACAACCGACCTACCTGATTGACGCGCTGATTGAACAGGGCGCGAGCGATCTGACCATCATTAACAACAACGCGGGTAACGGTGAGATTGGCCTGGCGGCGCTGCTCAAAGCGGGCCGTGTGCGCAAAATGATCTGCTCATTCCCGCGCCAGGTCGACTCGCAGATTTTCGATGATCTCTATCGCCGTGGCAAAGTTGAACTGGAACTGGTGCCACAGGGTAACCTGGCGGCGCGCATTCAGGCGGCAGGTTCCGGTCTTGGGGCGGTGTTTACCCCAACCGGCTACGGTACTCCGCTGGCCGAAGGCAAAGAAACGCGTGAAATCGATGGGCGTCACTATGTCCTGGAATATCCGATTAAAGCGGACTACGCGCTGATAAAAGCCCATCAGGCGGATCGCTGGGGCAATCTGGTGTATCGCAAAGCGGCGCGGAATTTCGGGCCGATTATGGCTACGGCGGCAAAAACCACCGTAGCAGAAGTCTCGAATCTGGTCACGCTCGGTGAACTGGACCCGGAAAACATTATCACCCCGGGGATCTTCGTACAGCGCGTCTTCTCGCTGGAAAATCTCACCGCACACGCGCAGCGCGCATAAGGAGCCTCCAATGCAAAAATTGTCTCGTGACGATATGGCGAAACGCGTCGCTCAGGATATCCCGGAAGGGGCTTACGTGAATCTGGGCATTGGCCTGCCGACCCGCATTGCTAACTATCTGCCGACAGATAAAGAAATTTTCCTGCACAGCGAAAATGGCCTGCTGGGCATGGGGCCAAAACCACAGCCGGGCGAAGAAGATCCTGAATTGATTAATGCCGGCAAAGAGTATGTCACACTTTTGCAGGGCGGCTGCTTTTTCCATCACGGCGACTCATTTGCCATGATGCGCGGGGGGCATCTGGATATCTGCGTACTTGGCGCGTATCAGGTTTCTGCCAGCGGGGATCTCGCAAACTGGAGCACCGGCGCACCGGATGCCATCCCGGCAGTTGGCGGCGCGATGGATCTGGCTATCGGCGCGCGTCAGGTCTTTGTCATGATGGACCATCTCACGCGCGACGGTGAGTGCAAGCTGGTTCAGCACTGTACCTATCCGCTGACCGGCGTGGGCTGTGTTAGTCGTATCTATACCGATCTTGCCGTCATTGATATCACCGCAAAAGGCCCGGTGGTACGCGAAATTTTCAATGACCTCTCTTTTGACGAGTTACAACGCGTCACCCCGGTCAAACTGATCAACGAACAAGTGGCGGAAACCGCGTAAGGAACTATGATGAATCAAGCATTTATCTGCGATGCGGTGCGGACACCGTTTGGCCGTTTCGGCGGCACGTTATCCAGCGTTCGCGCGGACGATCTCGGTGCATTGCCCCTTAAAGCCCTGCTGGAACGCAACCGCGGCCTTGACCCGGCGCGTATCGACGATGTGATTTACGGCTGTGCTAACCAGGCGGGGGAAGATAACCGCAACGTGGCGCGTATGGCGCTGCTGCTGGCCGGTTACCCGGAAACGGTGCCGGGCAGCACCATTAACCGTCTGTGTGGTTCAAGCCTCGATGCCATCGGTGTGGCGGCGCGCGCCATTAAAAGCGGTGAAACGCAGCTGATGATTGCGGGTGGTGTAGAGAGCATGTCACGTGCGCCGTTTGTGATGGGCAAGGCGGAAAGTGCCTTCAGCCGCAGCATGAAAATGGAAGACACCACTATTGGCTGGCGATTCATCAATGCGCAGATGAAAGCACGCTACGGCGTCGATTCGATGCCGGAAACAGCGGAGAACGTGGCGACGGAATTTAATATTTCGCGGGCCGATCAGGATGCCTTTGCGTTACGCAGCCAGATGCGTACCGCACAGGCGCAGGCGAACGGCATGTTTAGCGACGAGCTCATTGCGGTTTCTATCCCGCAGCGTAAAGGCGAGCCGCTGAGTTTTACCCAGGATGAGCACCCGCGCAGTACTTCACTGGAGGCGCTGGCGAAGCTGAAAGGCGTAGTTCGCGTTGACGGTACCGTGACGGCGGGAAACGCCTCGGGCGTGAACGACGGTGCCTGTGCGCTCCTGCTGGCGAGCGAACAGGCGCTGGCGCAGAACGATTTACAGCCGCTGGCACGCGTGGTCGGCGTAGCGACGGCGGGCGTAGCGCCTCGCATTATGGGATTTGGCCCGGCACCAGCAGTGCGCAAAGTTTTGGCACAAACCGGGTTAACGCTCGGTCAGATGGATGTGATAGAACTGAATGAAGCTTTTGCCGCACAGGCGCTGGCGGTGCTGCGCGATTTAGGTCTGCCGGACGATGCGGCGCACGTTAACCCGCATGGCGGCGCGATTGCACTGGGTCACCCGCTGGGCGCATCCGGTGGTCGTCTGGCGATGACGGCGGCGTACCAGCTGCGCCGGACAGGCGGGCGTTACGCGCTGTGCACCATGTGTATTGGTGTGGGTCAGGGGATTGCGCTGATCATTGAACGCGTTTAAGGAGCTGGAATGAGTTTGTTGACCCCGTTATTGCGCGCTGGCGCACTAACGCATCTCTTCAGCGATGAACAGGTGGTTCAGGGGATGCTGGAGTTTGAGACTGCGCTGGCGCGGGCTCAGGCTCGGTGCGGTGTGATTCCGACCTCCGCGGTAGAGCCTATCGTTAATGCCTGTCAGTTCCACAACATTGACTTTCCGGCGCTGGCCGAGGCAGCCGCAAATGCTGGTAATCTGGCGATCCCGCTGGTTAAGCAGCTTACTCAGGTGGTGAAAGCGCAGGATGCTGAGGCCGCCCGCTACGTACACTGGGGTGCAACCAGTCAGGATGCCATTGATACAGGGCTGGTACTGCAATTACGCGCGGCGTTAACGCAAACCGACCGCGATCTCGCGGCGCTTACCGCCATACTGGCGCAGCAGGTTGAGCGCTATCGCACCACGATTATGCCGGGGCGTACCTGGATGCAGCACGCGCTGCCCATCACCTTCGGTCTGAAGCTCGCCGGAACCCTCGATGCGCTTTTGCGCTGGCAGGAACGGTTAACCCAGCTCCGATCACGTGTACTGGTGCTTCAGCTTGGCGGAGCGGCGGGCACGCTGGCATCGCTAAAAGCCGCGGGGCCGCAGGTGGGCGATGCGCTGGCGCAAACACTGGATCTGGCGCTTGCCGACACGCCGTGGCACAGCCAGCGCGACCGCTTGCTGGAAGTCGGCGCGTGGTACGCTGGGCTTTGCGGCACGCTGGCGAAATTTGCAAACGACTTCTCGTTATTAATGCAAACCGAAGTGGCGGAAGTCAGCGAGCCTATCGCCGAAGGGCGCGGCGGTTCATCGGCGATGCCCCATAAACGTAACCCGGTAAGCTGTGCGGCGATTCTTACGGCGGCACAGCGCACCCCAGGATTAATGGCGACGCTCTATGCCAGCCAGATACAGCAGCATGAACGTGCGCTTGGCGGCTGGCAGGCTGAGTGGGAAGTCCTTCCTGAACTGATTTCGCTAGTGGGCGGGGTCATCGCGCAAAGCGAATACCTGCTGCGCGGGATGCAGGTCAATGCAGCCAAAATGCGTGCTGACCTGGCGATTACCCACGGCCTGATTATGGCGGAAGCCGTCACGCTGGCACTAGCGGAATTTATCGGTAAAGCCGATGCCCATCATCTTGTGGAACAGCATTGTCATCAGGCTATCGATCAGGATCGTGCGTTGATTGAACTATTACAAAATGATCCCCGGATAAACCAACATCTCTCGGCGTCGACGCTGGCGCAACTGCTTGACCCGGCTACCGCGCTGGGCAGCAGTGACCATTTTGTGCGCCAGGTACTGGCGCGTTACAAGGAGCAGTGTCATGAACCTTCACTATCAAATTGACGGGCCACAAGACGCGCCTGTGATTGTCCTGTCGAACTCCCTTGGCACGTCGCTTTCTATGTGGGAGCCACAGGTTGCGGCGCTCACGAAACAGTTTCGCGTCCTGCGTTACGACACTCACGGCCATGGTCAGACAACGAAACGAGGAAAAGTGACTCTCGCCCAACTGGGCGAAGATGTCATTTCGCTGCTCGATCACCTGAATATTGCGAAAGCCCATTTTTGCGGCATCTCAATGGGCGGCCTGACGGGTATCTGGCTGGCGCGTTTTGCGCCGGAGCGCTTCATCTCCATTACAGTGGCCAATACCGCGGCGAAAATTGGCGAACAGTCAGCCTGGCTTTCGCGTGCACGTACGGTGCGGGAAGAGGGCATGGAGGTGGTGGCGGCAGGTTCAGCAGAGCGCTGGTTTACGCGCGCCTTCCGCCAGCATGAACCTGAAACGGTCGAGCAACTGGTGCATCAACTCGCCCGATCGGAAGCCGAAGGTTACGCTGAGTGCTGTGAAGCGTTGGCTGCGGCCGATTTACGCGGTGAAGTGGCAGCGATTCGTGTCCCCATGCTGATCATTGCCGGTGAGCACGATCCGGTAACGACCGTAGCCGATGCGGATTTCCTGCATCAACATATTTCTGGCTCACAGGAAATAACCCTTGCGGCATCACATCTCTCTAACGTCGAAGCGGCTGCTGCGTTTACAGAAGCCTTAACGGCCTTTGTTCGGGGGCAGAATGGACGATAAATCACATTATGAACTGGGTATGAACGTGCGGCGCAAGGTGCTGGGCGATTCTCACGTGAACCGTACGCTGGATAACCTTAATCCGTTCAACAGCGAGTTTCAGGATTTCATCAGCCGCTACGCATGGGGCGAAATCTGGACGCGTCCCGGCCTGGATCACCCTATGCGCAGCATGATAACCATCGCTATGCTGATTGCGCTTAATCGTGAGGCAGAGCTCAAAATGCACCTTCGCGCCGCGTTCAATAACGGTGTGACCCGTGACGAACTCAAAGAGTTGATTATGCATTCGGCGCTGTACTGCGGACTGCCCGCGGCCAATGCCACGATGCATCTGGCGCAGCAGGTCTTTGATGAACTTGACGCAGAATCTCCCTAAGCGCGCGTAAAAAAGCCAGCCCGTAGGGGCTGGCATTATCATGGCGCGACAGGTTATTCCCTGTTATCGACGTGCAACTGATGATGCGCCGTAGCGCTTTCGCTATCAGTGGCGATGGTCAGATAGTGGTCCGCAACGCCCGCTACTACAATCAATAGCAATAACACGATGGATGCTAATTTTAACCGCCTTCTCTCCCTGATTCGGCGCTGATCTGTCGTGTTAATAACCGGTTCCGCCAGGCGTTCGTGAAGCGACGCTCCACAGGTTGGCAGATAACCGAGTGCTCATGCTCATCATGACTTCATTAAACCCAGTTCGTAACGCGATGGGGCAGGTTTGCTCTACGGCAATTCATTAGTTTGGTGAATGCTCCACGAAAACGACGGCGATGTCCATATTTAGCTTAAGTATCATTCCCGCTACCCTTTTAATTGCACATCAAACAGGCACTTTTCCTGGTTATTGCGCGTGTCACCGTTTTGTGATCGTCCGGGAGTTGCAGGGTAAAGGAATAACGCATAGTACGCGCGACGGTCAGCACGGAGGCATGAACAAAAATGACGATGTTTGAAAAAATGATGGTGATATATCTGATAATTGGCGTCGTAAGTGGCCTGATTACCTGGCATCTGGCCCGCGATAAGCCGGGGATACGTTTAATTTGCGCACTGCTTATTGGTGCTACATGGCCGTTGAGCTTCCCCGTGGCGTTGCTGTTTGCACTCTTTTAATCCTGAACCGCCGTTTTGACATATCAGGAACAACGTGCGAGGATCCGCGCCGTTATTCAATTTGGTATTGAAATTAGTTATGAATAAGACGGTATTTTGCGCCATTGCATTAATGGCAGTTATCGGTGTCGGAACCCATGTTTCCGCTCAACGCGCGGTGGAATGTACACAACAGGGTGGCGCGGAAGCAGCATGCGTCGCCTCCGCATGGGATATGGAAAAGGTGAATCCTCTGCCGCAGTACAATCCGGATAATGGCGCACTGGAACCTGCGTCAAACACCGTATATCGCGCAGACTTTTCAGGACGCTAAGTAGCAAAAATCAAAAGCAGACAGCACACTGCTTTTGATTTTTTGCCGCTAAACCTTAAGAGAGCCAGCTAAAGCGCGCGAGCAGCAACGATGCCAGACCCACTGCTGCGACGACATTAATCAAGACAACGGTTTTGCTTGAGACGTCCATTATGATGCCCTTTGTGAGTTAACCAGAGGATTTATAGTTCGCATTTATCAGTTTCGCAATACTATTAAATGATGGTTATGATTATTAAGCGGGGAACGAAACGGTGAATACTCCTTTCGTACTCCGTTAGTCGAACTTGATCTACATCAAAAAAAATAGCATATTGCGCGCGGTTGTTAATTTATTATGCGGGCAATTTGGATGACGCTGTACCAGAATATGCTGATTTTCTACGCCGTGATGGCGACGCTATGTGCTTTTATTACCTGGTTCCTGACCAAAGAAACCCCCACCGTTCGCCTGATGGCGACCGTTTTGATCGGCGCGACCTGGCCGTTCAGTTTTCCCGTTGCCCTGATGCTTTCACTGTTCTGATTTCGGACAATTCGCTGGTAAACTCATGAGGAGAGCTGTATAAAAATACAGTTGTTCATCAGGAGATTACCTATGAAGCATTTTAACTCGATGATTGCCGGTGCCACGGTACGCTTTCATGACTTACCGGGTCAGGGCATCCCTGTTGTTTTTATTCACGGCCTCGGCTGCGCTTCTTCTTACGAATACCCCCGCATTGTTGCTGACGACGCCTTCCGTAACCGTCGGGCGTTGCTGATTGATCTCCCCGGTAGTGGTTACAGTGATAAACCTGCCGATTACTCATTCACCGTCAGCGCGCAGGCTCAGGTCGTCGCGGAGCTTCTTACCGGTCTGCACATTGATTCCTGCTATCTGTATGGTCACAGCATGGGAGGTAGCATCGCCATTGAAGCAGCGCATCTCCTGGGGCATCGTGTGCGCACTCTCGCGGTTTCCGAACCCAATTTTTATCCCGGTGGCGGTATGTTCAGCCGCAAGATTGCTGCACAAACAGAATCGGAATTTATTGCCAGCGGTTTTGCCCAGTTAATCGCGGCGGAAACGACACCGTGGAAGGGGTGTGTGCAGAATACGGCACCCTGGGCATTGTGGCGTGCCGCGAAGAGTCTGGTCGACGGCGTATCGCCAGACTGGATGTCACGTTTCCTGGCGCTGAGGTGTGAAAAAGCGCTGATTTACGGTGCGTATTCACTTCCCGCTTCGGATGCGGATGAAGTGGCCGCCGCGGGTATACCCTTGCGCATTATTTCTGATGCCGGGCACTGTATGTCCTGGGAAAATCCGTCCCAGTTGGCGAAATCGCTGGATGCCATCTTCTCAGGAACCCGGAACAAACACGCCATGTCGTTCGGCGTGTGAGCAGACTCGGCAACACGTTTTCTCTCTAAAAAAAGGGTTCATTCCGCCTGAAGAATCTGCTGCAGCGCCACCCGCTCGGCGGAAGGGACGTCAAAAATATCGTTCCGACATTCACCCGCACGGGTGTAAAGCGCCACCAGCCAGTCGTAAACGTAGCGGCTGGCGGCGTGTACAGGTTTCTCGTCGAGCTGTGTCAGGCGCTGCAAAGTACGGGCAGGCGGGTTGGCAAAAATGGCGTGACCGATAGCCACCCGGCTGGTGGGTCTTTCGCTGGGGTTGAGTTCGTTATAACCGAGCCAGCAGATAAAATTGCCTATCATGGCGCGAAGCTGCGCAGGGCTCGCCTGATGCTGAGTGGCCGCGAGGCGTAATTGCTCTGCCAGCCTGAGTGAGTGACTGATGGCGATCAGCGTATCGCAAAGCTGTTGCAGGGTTTCTGAGGATAATCCCAGCCTCGAAGCACTGGCTGGCTGACGGCTCCAGTGGCGAAGATGCTGGCACCACACACGATAAGCCTGTATGCCAACGTCGTGCGTTCGCTGCTGTGGCAATGTCCGCGATTCAGGGGGGGCAAACAGATCGACATCGACATGGATCTGAGAGGTAACGCGGGCTTCACGGGAATGCTGTACTTCACCAATGCCAGCGAAATGTTCGAGAGAAGGGAGTAACCCCTCCAGCAATTCGCCATGATGCGCCGCCTGGCGTTGAAGCGCGCGGATCAGTGATTCGCTTTGTACCGAATGATATTTCGGCCCGTTTACGATTGGGCTAATCAGCAGTTGGATCGCTTGCTGGTGTTGTAAGGCCAAGGTATCAAAACGCTGCTTTCGCGTTGCCGTTGACGTGGCGCGTGCAAGCCAATCAATCAGGCGCGCCAGACTATTGCTGTCAAAGGCGTGTAGCGTACCCCAGCGCTGGCCTGGTTTACCCACTAAATGCTGAATAGCTTCATCATGCTGCACAGTATGCGCGTCACGGTCATCTTGAGGGGTGATGGCCCATACCAGCCCCGGCATGCCGCTGTCCTGTTGTGGCTGAGTCGCCTCGATCCACTGGCTCAGGTCTCTGGCAATACGCGGGATGGCGCTTCGCTGGCGGGTAGCGTGACAGATGACCAACACATCAGGCTGCCTTTGTTGGCGATAGGCTTCAATCAACCAGCGACACTTGCTGGCCTGCAATGTGCCTGACTCGTCGAACGGCGGTACAGGTATATCGAGGATATCGACATCGCCTAGCACCCCGGATGGGCTGGATAAAACCAACTCGAAGGTCAGGAGCGCCAGCGTAGCACGAGAAAGATTGACGGTTTGTGGGCCGGGTAGTTGTACAAGAACCGAGGGATCGTCTTCGTTTCCAACGAATAAAAAACCTTCTGCTGGCAGCAAGAACGTATCGACCAGCAGACTTAGCGGTGCAAAAATTTCGTCCGCGTGACCCAATAAATGCAAGGCATGTGACAGCGTTTGCCACTGATGCGTAAGCTCAGGACGATCCCCCCACAGCAGTGACCACGCGCGAGTTCTGGCGTTAGGATCCAGTGACGGCAGCAGTTCGACAAAACTATACCACTCGCTATCGCTAACCTCCTGCTGCGCGGCGGGCACCAGCGACTGCCAGTAACGTACCGCACTTACAATTTCTTCAGCGCTAACCGCAGCGGTCATCTGCGGCTGGCGCAGGTTTTGCAGTAAGGCCAGACGCTGGCGAAACGTCTCTGCCCGTAAGGGATGGCTTTCTGCATGGGCAATAAGTACCTGCGCCAGCTGTGCCTCCCGCAGTATGCGCAAACGCAGCGGAAAAGCATCGTCGGCAGAGGAATTATCATGCGTAAAACGCAGCGCCATCTGGCAATGTTGATGACCCGGATTCATGTGGTTGAAGTAGTCGAGGCGTTTCTCGCCCAGTGTTACCGGCAAGCGACCATCACCATCGCCGCACAGGGCGTTCAACAGCCAGGCTTTGGATGCCTGTGAATGACCGAACAACGCCAATGTGCCTTGTTGCTGCCGGGCTGCCTCCAGCGCATGCTTTTGTGCGCTAAGCCCCAGCAGATGAATCAACAATGCATCCGCTTCCATGTCCAGACCGGGAGCCTTTTTGCGCGTCGTGGAAATCCATGCCATTACCGCCTGTTCTGTATTCATGCTAAGTACACGCTCCCGCTATCGATCCAGTAATGGCTCCCGCGATGTCGGCGGTCGGCCAGGGTATTAAGTTTCAACGTCAGAGCCTCAGGTGATACCGGCGTGCCGTCGGCAAGCCAGGCATCGCTGAGGCTAAATGAGAGAGCGCCTTGCGTAGTCGTGCCTCCCTGAAGCGTTAGCCGCACGTGTAATACGCCATCACCGGCGATGGTTTTCGCAAGCTCCGGCGAGTTGATGCTCAGGGTATACAACGGGGTAGCAGGCCAGCGTGCGTTGGCAAGCTGGCGAAAGCCCAGCGTAACGCTGCCGCGCAGCGGGAAATGAAGACGCGCATCAAGCGTCGCGCCAGGCTTGTCGAGATCCAGTTCCCGATACCAGATATTCTCATCGCGCAGGGTATTCACCGTTTTATCCAGTACGCCAAGATAGCGGACGGTGGAATAGGCCTCGATATCTGCCGCTTTAAAGTTAAAGTGCGGCAGGCGTAAATCGAGCGCCAGGCTGCACAGCATCGCACCCACCGCGGCGGTGGATTTAGGATTGCCAATGCGTCCCTGTTGGTTAAAGGGATACCATTCATGAACCGGGTAACGGTCGAGCCAAACCATGCGGCTAACCGGCACCGGCTGTAAATAGCGAATCAGCGCTTGTACACCGGGCAAACACCCCGGTCGCCCGGTAATGAGCAGGACATCGCAGGTATAGTGGGTGATGGCTTCACACAGGGCGTGCAGCGGCGAGGCGAGGGTAAACTCCCCTGCAAGCATGGCCTCGTGCAGATCGCGGAACGTTACCGCCAGCGGTACTGACATTACATCAAAGGTTTTGCTTTCAGCGGGTAACGCGTGCTCTACGGCCTGATTGATGTAATTCAACACATTGCGGGTGAGCGGTTGGTCGAGCAATTCGCCAAAGGTGGCGTGTAGTCCCGCTAACGGATCGGCGCTATCGCTCTGCTCCCATGCAGCGAGAATGGCATGCCCGATGGGGATAAACAGTTGCAGTGTGGTCTGCTGGCGCAGGACAGCCAGCGCATCCAGACGTCCTGAATCGCCAAAAAGTGTCGCCATTAGCGCGGCGGCATCATTCACGCCTGCGTGTTGCAGATGCATTTGCAACGCAGGGAGGACGCAACGCTGAATGATATCCAGCAGGACGTCGTCGCCTGCCACTTTGAAGCCTTCGCGAAACAGCAACCGAGGCGTAATCTTGACGTTGCCGGCCGAACCATCATCCAGTTGGTACTGGGTAATGGCCATGTCGGTGGTTCCCCCGCCCAAATCAATTGAAGCGACGCGTAGCGTGCGCTTGCGAGCAATCTCAGGATCTTCAGGGCGATCCGGACGGGCGAGCGCAGCAAACAGCGCCTCTGTTTGCCCGGAATAATGGGCAATCGCTTCGTTGTACAGCCAAACCAGCTGGCCGCAGCTGGCTTCATCCCACGCCATTTGAATCTGCGGCAACGGTACCCGGCACTGGCGAGCATCAAACTCATCATTCTGCGGATGCCAGTCTAACGCTTTCCACACCAGCGCCAGCGCGTCAGACATCCTGCGGCGGAAGATTTCACGCTCCTGCTTTGGCATCGCCGAAGGCAGGGTAAGGATCAGGGTTCGCAACTGGCGGGGCGATGCCGGAAAGCCGAGGCGTAGCCGGGTGGCGACGCTATTGATTTGCCCCAGCGACTGCGCCAGTAATTCACACAACATATGCGTCATCAGCGTGCTGCGGCTGTAATGCGGCGTAAATACGGGCATCCGTTCATCCTGAGGTAGGTTGAACAGCGGTTCGCCGTCGTCGTTCAGCAAATTCATCAGCGGGAAGGCAGTCGCCAGCGGTTCACGTTGTGATTTAGCGTTTAATTGACTGAAGCGCCAGCTGTGTACGGTTGGCGTTTCATCCCAAAGATAACGCCGGGGACTGGAAATCCCGCTGTAGCCTTCTGTTCCGCTACGCTGCATCGCCAGCATGCGTGCTTCATCACCAACGCGAACTAATGATGGCCAGATAAATGCGTTTTCACGGCCGCTTTCAACGGAAAAGTGCTGTTTGCCAAACCGCGTTTGCGCAAACTCCACCCGGCTGGTAAACATCGGTGCATTTAAGAATTGCGGCTGACTCAGCGAGCGTACCTGAACTTCAGCTGTCTGCCGCAGTCCATCATTGGCATCGCCATGATCTTCAATCAGTACACCGCAGGTGTGTGTATTGCCGACATCCAGAATCAGATCAACAGGAATAGCAGGGGTGCTAAGTGTCGTGGTGACTAACTTGACCTCCGGAACGACCAGTTGTTCGCCGAGCAACGCAACAATATTCAACCAGTGTCCCTGGTATTCAAACAATCGCATGGCTTGCGCCAGATCCTGCTCACTGCGCGCTTCATGCTGATTGATCGCCTGAATAAAGGCCTCGCGCAGCCAGCCATCGATCCACGTCTGATCGAGAAAATCGGCCAGTTCGTCATCCTGCCAGGCCAGCGCAAAGCGCGTGCCGTTCAGTACGTCGTTCTCTACTGGCGCGAGTGCCGCAGCGTCGTGGCTGCACGTCTGGGTATCGAAAGCTAACGTCACGCGATGGCTATTACCGGCGCTATCGGGCGTCGCAAGCTTGCGAATTTGCACGCGAGCCCAGTTGTCTGGCCCCTCAACGAAGGTGCGTGGCGGGTTAAAACGTAAAAAAGCCAGGGGCAGCCATACGCCATTCAGCAGGTCTAGCGAGTGGTGTAAATCCAGTGTGCTCTCCGGTTTAACCACTTCGGGTTGATGCAGGGCATCACCCGCCAGCGTATAGCGCAGATGGGCGGCATCCCAGTTCAATCGCAGCAACGGGCCATTGGCGGTTTTACGCACAAAGCGGCCGACACCCGGCGAGCTTTGCGGCGTTAAGCCAAAATCAAGAAACTGCACGCCGCTGTCGGCAATCAGCGTAACGCTTTGTTTATAGTCGCAAAGAGTGACCAGCATCGTCAGGCTCCGGTTTTCTTAAAGGTGACAGGCACAACTTTGTCCGCGCTATAACGCGCGATACAGGCGGCCACATCAAAGCTGTCCGCTTTGCAGCTAATCTCTGGCATCGGGAAACGCGTTCCATCGCTACAGCGTGCCGTACCCCGGCTTTTAATCAGCAGCTCGCCGTTCTGGTGCAGCCCGGCGAACAGTGCCACCCGGCAGATAACATTGTCGCCGTGCACCAGACGGGCGGTACCTTTGTTGTTTTCAATCTGATAGCGCAACGACGGGGCATTTTTCATGTCAAGTAAAAGCCGCCAGTTGCCATTCAGGAAACGTGTAGTGCCGGCGCGAACCTGGTTGGACTCCATGACCAGCGCATCTTTAGCAATCGGAGCCAGCACAATGTCTTTAACAGGGGCAGGCTGTTCCGTATGGCTGGCTAGCTGTAAGGGCAGAGTGGGGGTTAGCGTCGGCAATGGCGGGATTACGGATGCGGGGGTGTGCGCCAGTGCAGGCGTTGGCGCTGATGGCCAGAATAGCGATGCAACGGCTGCCACGATGATTGCCGCCGCGAGGGGCAGCGCCCAGCGCCAGCGGCCACGCGGCGCGGTAGGGCGATGAGACGTGGGGGCCTCTTCGCAGGCCGACGCGGGGTCGTCAAGCAGCGGAATATCGGCCTGTGCAAAGGCTGGCTTCGGTTCTGTTGGCGCTTCTTCGGCAGGAATATGTTCAATGAGCGGCTCACACTCAGCGATACGCAGGCAGGCGAATGCATCGTCACGCGCGCTTTCGTTAAGGTTTACAAAGCCCCAGAAGCAAATCACCGGTTTGTCATTTACCAGAAAAAGGTGATTCTCACCCGGAAACTGTAATGTGTTTTCCAGCAGTGCGCCGAAGAGTTGTTGCGCAGGTTTGCCTGATTGCTGACAGTTGCCAGAGAGTGTCCACACCGTTTGTTGAAGAGCATCAAGATAACGCAGGGCACCTTCGCGCTGCGCCGTGCTGGCGGCCTTCCAGCTTACAATTGTACCCTCAACAGGCGAATACCAGTCAACGCGGTCGCCATCATCATTTAACTGGGGGATTGCCAGACTGTCGCATACGGCGAATTGTTTACGCAGGCGCAGGGCTTCGCGCACCTGATTCGCCGAATCAAACACGACCTGTCCGCCGCCGCCCACCGCCTGAAAATCATCGAGATTCCCGCTGCGTAAAAGAGTTTTTGCCACATTATTGCCCTTTAGACTTCTTCACACCGTTACTCTACGCAATAGGGCATGGCCACAAAGGGTGAAAGAGAGGGGTAAAATGGGTATTTCTCGGCGTATTAAGTGAAATTGAATCGCGGTGGTGAAGAAAGCGGCAATCTCCACGACTTTTGCATATCCTGAGATAAATTGGTTATTTGCCAGTCCTGACACCCTGTGCTGTTATTAAACCCCATATAATAAAATCGAAAGGCTTATAACCATGTCTACAGGGAAAACACTTCTCGCGCTGGCGCTAAGTGCATTATTACCGGCAAGCGCGGCGTGGTCCGCGAACAACGACACGCTGATCTATTGTTCAGAAGCGTCGCCAGAATCTTTTAACCCGCAAATCGCCAGTTCTGGCCCGTCCTTTGTTGCCAGTTCACAGGTGCTGTATAACCGTTTAATCAATTTTGATCCGGTGAAAAATACGCCGATTCCGTCGCTGGCAACTGAGTGGAAAATTTCACCGGACGGGCTGACCTATACGTTTACCCTGCGTCAGGGGGTGAAATTCAACAGTAATAAATTCTTCAAACCCACCCGCGACTTTAACGCTGATGATGTGGTGTTCTCCGTACTGCGCCAGAAAGACGCCGATCATCCGTACCATAACGTCTCGCAGGGCAGTTATGAATACTTCCATGATGTGGGCCTGGATTCACTGATTAAAGAGGTGAAAAAGGTCGATGATTATCACGTTCAGTTTGTTCTTAATGAACCTAATGCCGCGTTTCTCGCTGACTGGGGCATGGATTTCGCGTCAATTCTTTCCGCTGAATATGCCGATGCGATGCTGAAAAAAGGCACGCCGGAAAACGTTGATAACTGGCCGATTGGCACCGGGCCTTATGCGCTGCAACAGTATAAAGTGGATTCGCTCATTCGCTACGTTGCCAATCCGAACTACTGGGATGGTGAAGTCCCGACCAAACATCTTATTTTCTCAATTACGCCAAATGTCCAAACGCGCCTGGCGAAACTGCAAACCAACGAGTGCCAGATTATCCCAGCGCCATCGCCAGTCCAGTTCGACGAAATTAACAAAAATAAAGATCTGACCCTGCATAAAGTCGATGCGCTGAACGTGGGTTATCTGGCATTTAATACCGAAAAAAAACCGTTTGATAATGTGCTGGTGCGCCAGGCGCTAAACTACGCCACCGATAAGCAGGCCATTATTAAAGCCGTATTTTTGGATTCCGGTACGGTCGCGAAGTCACCGATTCCACCAAATATGCTGGGCTTTGACAAAAATCTGAAGGACTACAATTACGACCCGGAAAAAGCGAAAGCGCTGCTGAAGCAGGCGGGGCTGGAGAAAGGCTTTGAGGCCACCTTATGGTCGATGCCGGTGCAGCGCCCTTATAATCCGAACTCGCGTCGTATCGCGGAGATGATCCAAAGCGATTGGGCGAAAGTGGGGGTAAAAGCCAAAATTGTGTCGTATGAGTGGGGCGAATATCTCTCCGGAATGCGCAAAGGCGAGCACGATACGGCGCTGTTTGGCTGGATGTCGGACAATGGCGATCCGGATAACTTTGCCGGTACGCTGCTGGGGTGTAGCAGTATTAAATCCGGTTCCAATGCCGCGCGCTGGTGTAATAAAGAGTATGATGGCATCGTGAAAAAAGCACTGCTCGCAAGCGATCCGGCCAAGCGCGCCGCGCTCTATGGTCAGGCGCAGGAGATTTATTACCAGCAAGCGCCGTGGATTGCGCTGGCGAATGGTAAAACGTTCTACGCGACACGCAGTAACGTGACGGGCTACAGCGTCAGCCTGATGGGCAGTGATTTTTCGAAAACGAAAATCAATTAAGGAGTGTGTATGTCACATCTGGATGAAGTCATTGCGCGGGTTGACGCCGCGATTGATGAGAGTGTGATCGCTCATATGAATGAACTGCTGGTGGTGCTCAGCGATGATGCAAAGCTTAGCCGGGACGATCGCTATACGCAGCAGCAGCGCTTGCGTACAGCGATTGCGCATCATGGTCGTCAGCATAAAGAGGACGAAGAGGCTCGTCGCGACCAACTCACCCGAAGCGGTACTATTCTGTAACGCTCAAAACTGGCGTCTGGCCACCAGCCAGGCGCCGACCACCAGCATTATCGCACCGCATACCGGGCCGATGAGCGCGCGCCAGGGAATGCCCTGACTTTTCACAATATCCATCACCAGCCCGCCAATCAATTGACTGGCGACCAGCACCGCAATCGTGGTTGCGGCGCCCAGATACTGATAACCGCTGATACTGGCAAAAACAAAAAAGGATCCCAGCAGGCCGGGGATCAATGTCCACCACTTCACCGCTGAAACCAACTCACTCGCGCCCGCCAGCCCGTACTTCACCAGCAGAATGCTGACAAACAGCACGATGCCGACCAGCGAGTTCAGCAGCATGGCGATCAGAATGGTTGAGGAGGTCTGAGTGATGCGCACCATGAGGGTATTCTGAATGACCAGGCCAATGCCTGCGGCAACCAGAAACGCTAAGGTGAGGGTGCTGTTCATGCTTTTCCGTCCGGATCCATGCGGTTATCCAGTTGCAGTTGCATGAAGGTGAGATCCAGCCAGCGGCCAAATTTGGTGCCCACCTGTGGCATCTGCCCGGTCGTAACGAAACCTAAGGTTTCATGCAAATGCAAAGAGGCAGCATTTTGCGCTTCGATACCCGCCACCATCACATGCTTTCCGCGACGACGCGCTTCCTCGATCAGTTCCGCCAGCAGCGCGCGGCCAAGGCCTTTACCTTGATGATCCGGATGAACGTACACTGAATGCTCCACCGTATGACGAAAACCATCAAATGCCCGCCAGTCGCCGTAGGAGGCGTAGCCTGTTACCACGCCGTTTTCTTCGCTCACCAGCACCGGGAAATGAGCAAACTGGCGGGCCTCAAACCAGGCGATTCGGTTATCGGTGTCCACGGTTTTGTCGTTCCATATCGCCGCGGTATGCACTACCGCATGGTTATAGATTTCGGCGATTGCCGCACAATCTTCTTTCGTTGCAAAACGAATGCTCATGACTTGAACCTCAGAGAATGTTCACTATAGTATTACGATATGAATACTATTGAAGACAATTTAAATCAACGGATCGGTGCAAGAATTCGTATCGAACGCGAATCCCGCGGCTGGTCTTTAAGCGATCTGACCGAGCGCGCGGGCGTCTCTCGCGGCATGATCCATAAAATCGAACGCGGCGAGAGTAGCCCGACAGCGGCGCTGCTGGCGCGTCTGTCCGGTGCTTTTGGTATTAGCATGTCAACGCTTATCGCGCGAGCCGAAATGCAGGAGGGCAAACTGCTGCGCTTTGCCGATCAGCCCGTGTGGCACGATCCGCAAACGGATTATCTGCGCCGTCATGTGTCACCACGCAGCGATATGCCGATTGATCTCGTTCAAATTGAACTGCCAGCGGGCAGCGATATCCCGATGCCAGCCTCGGCTTATGCGCTGGCGCGACAATTAATCTGGCTGACGCAAGGCGAGCTGGTTTTTGTCGAGGGCGATACGCGCCACGAGATGAAAGCGGGGGATTGTCTGGAGCTGGGCCCACCGAACGACTGCCGGTTTATTAATGAGACGAAAGAAGCCTGTACCTATCTGGTGGTCAGGCTTAACACGCCTCCGACCTGATGCGCCGCATATTGTTAAACGTAAAGTGTGAATCAACGCTACGCTCTTAACTGGTTTTTCAAAAAAGGCACAGGTTATGACCAAAGACACATTACGCCAGCGTCGCTGGGTTCTGGCTTCACGTCCGCACGGTGAGCCGGTGGCTGATAATTTCCGTCTCGAAGAGACGAATGTTCCTGAACCCGCAGAGGGCGAAGTGCTGCTACGCACAATCTATCTTTCACTCGATCCTTATATGCGTGGGCGAATGAGCGATGCGCCGTCTTACTCACCGCCGGTCGAACTGGGTGCGGTGATGGTGGGCGGCACCGTCAGCCGGGTAGAAGAGTCGCGTCATCCGAACTTTAAAACGGGCGAATGGGTACTGGGTTACAGCGGCTGGCAAAGTTATGATGTATCCAACGGTGATGGGCTGGTGAAACTGGGTGATGCGCCGGAACATCCTTCCTGGTCACTCGGTATTCTCGGCATGCCGGGCTTTACCGCCTATATGGGGCTGCTGGATATCGGCCAGCCTAAGGCGGGTGAAACGCTGGTGGTGGCTGCCGCCACGGGCCCGGTTGGGGCGACTGTGGGGCAAATCGGTAAACTTAAAGGCTGCCGCGTGGTGGGTATCGCGGGCGGGCCAGAGAAATGCCGTCATGCGGTTGAGGTATTAGGGTTTGATCTCTGTATCGATCACCGGGCGGCGGATTTTGCTGAACAGCTTGCCAGTGCGTGTCCGTCAGGGATTGATGTGTACTACGAAAACGTCGGTGGAAAGGTGTTTGATGCCGTATTGCCGCTACTGAATACCTCGGCCCGCGTACCGATTTGCGGCCTGGTAAGTGGCTATAACGCGACCGATCTTCCTGACGGCCCCGACAGACTGCCACTGCTGATGGGCACCTTGTTGAAAAAACGGATCCGCATGCAGGGGTTTATCATCGCGCAGGATTATGGTCATCGGATCGGCGAGTTTCAGGAAGAGATGGGGCGCTGGGTTCAGGAAGGAAAAATAAAATACCGTGAACAAATTATTGATGGCCTGGAGAATGCGCCTGCAGCGTTAATCGGGTTGTTAAAAGGTGAAAATTTCGGCAAGGTCGTTATTCGACTTTCTGACGAGAAGTAAAGATTGAAACGGCGTAATCATTACGCCGTTTTTTTTCGTGCAAAAATATCATAAACCGCTTTAATATAGTGTAACAGAAGCGTTTATATAAAACGCTCAGCAAAAAGCATGATTTTTACGTAATTGATTCTCTCGCCATCATCAGGAAATGCAACACCGTCAGTTAGTCAATAACCGTATTTGTGATATGGCCCTATGCGGGGTCATGACGATGAGAGCGACCATTATTATGTTAGATTTTGCCAAAGCGCAAAGATTGAGTCTGACTCAACAGGTAGAACAAAACTTAAAAAATGCATTAATTATTGGTGCGCTAAAACCCGGTGCGCGCCTGGTGACTAAAGATATTGCAGAAAGTCAGGGGATCAGCATTACGCCCGTACGAGAGGCTTTGCTGCGGCTGGTCTCGTCCGGTGCTTTGTATGCCGCTCCGGCACAGGCATTTTTAGTCCCGGAGCTGAATCTGCAACGTTATAATGAAATTCAGACTATCCGTAAAAGGCTTGAAGGTATGGCCGCTGCGGTGGCATCTGAAAAAATGACCACGGAAAAGATGTGGCAATTACAGCGATTAGTTGAAGAGTTTCACTTTATTAAAAGGAGCGGCGACATCGCTAAAACGCTACAGTCAAATTATCAGTTTCGTTTTTGCCTCTATGAATATGCTGAGATGCCAACATTAACAGCGCTAATTGAGCAGTTGTGGGTACGAATTGGCCCAAGCTTCAATTATCTGTACCCGCACGCGGATGAACAATTCTTCCACCGTGAGTTTTATCGCTCATTGTTATTGGCGTTATCGAAAGGCGCCCAGGCAGAAAGCTACGATGCCATGTGTGAAATTATTGATGAAAGCGGGGCGTTATTGCAGCAACAATACATTAATTAATTTCAGACATTAATTAGTCTTGATTAATATCGTGGTGTCAACTTTAGCAAATATTAAATATTATTTGAGAATACCCTCATCCCAATGGGACGAGGGTAGGGATTTTTTACTCGAAGGACCAGCCTACGTTTAAGCCAATGCCGTAGTTACGCCCCGGAGCGGGTTCGTAGTAGCGGCCATTGGATTCGTTTACGATGACTGAGCCGACATAGTCGCGGTCAAACAGGTTATCTACGCGACCAAAGACATCCATGTTCACCTTGCCAATGTTGAATTTATAGCCGGTGTTCAGGCCGACAACCGTCCACGATGGCGCTTTGGCGGTGTTTTCATCATTGGCCATGATATCGCTCAGATAACGGATATCGCCCCCGGCATACCAACCGCTTTCGGGTTCATAGCCCAGTGAAGCAAAGCCCATATTACGCGCGATTCCCGGCATACGGTTGCCATTACAGTTGCTGTCGTCGCATACGTTGGTGCGATAGGTTGCATCCAGATAGGTCCACGCGGCTTTCGCACGCCAGTTCTCCGCAAAGCGTTGATCAAGCGACAATTCTGCACCCTGACGACGTGTTTTACCGGCATTTTTATAGCTGGTACGCCCGCCGCTGCTGGCATCGGTGACAATCTCGTTATCAGTGTTGGTCTGGAAGAGGGCAACCGAGAGCAACCCATTGCCAATACGGGTTTTACTGCCAATTTCTACGGTGTCATTGGTCGACGGTTTCAGATCGAAGTTCAGGCCACTTTTCCCATCTGAACGATAAGAAAGCTCATTGATGGTTGGCGTTTCGAAACCGCGCCCGGCAGAAAGATAGACGTTCCACGCGTCGGTGATAGCGTACTTCAGAGAACCAGCGGGCAACCATTTGTGATAGTTCGCATCGCCACTGTCGTTGCCGTTAGCTGGCGTAATGTAGTGATCGTTGGAATCAAACCATACGGAGCTGTAGCGAACCCCGGCATCCAGACTCAGTTTATCGGTCAATTGCCACTGGGTTTGCAAGTAGGGGTCGAGGTTCCACATCAGGTTACGTTCGTTGCGGCGCAAATCGCCTTTCTGACCGTATTCCGGCGTAGTGCCGTTCATCACAAAGTTTTCATACCCTTTGCGCTGTTCGCTCATGTTTTCGTAATCCAGCCCGGTGGTGAAGGTCACCGGTACCAGCAGTTCGCCACGGTGCGTCCAACGGGTATCAATGCCCTGATAATGACGGGTGAGTTCTATGACGCCACCCGCGTGGGTAGGATTGAGCTGCGGCGCGCGAGGAATCGACTGGTACTGCGTGGTTTCGCGTTCGCCGGCGTAGAACATCATACTCAGATCATCGTTTTCGGTTAACTGACGATCGTAACGTAACCCCGCCTGAGTTTGCTTGATGGTTTTGCGGGTATGGTACTGCTCGGCGCGAGGCGACTGTTGCGGGTTATCGCGCCATTCGCTTTCGGTGAGACCGCCTGCATCATCGGCTTTAATATCGACGCTGTTAAACAGTAGCGTCAGTTTGCTGGCGTCATCTATGCGCACGCCCAGTTTAGCGTTGGCGAGATTTTTCTGCGCACCGCTACGATCGCGGTAGCCATGCGTCGAAAAACGGCTGGTGGAAACGGTGTAATCGACGTCGCCCGCCTGCGTGCCATCGCCCACGGCACCGGAGGCCTTCAGTCCATATCGCCAGCTACCAAAACTCCCGTAATAGCTGCTGGCTTCAATCGTGCCAGGCTGCTGCCCGGTTTGCGTATTGACGTTAATTACGCCGCCGGAAGAGTTCCCGTACAGTGCTGAAAAGGGGCCACGCAGGACATCAATGCTTTCAACGCTGTTGATATCAATATTAGAGGTCTGCCCCTGACCATCCGGCATGGTGGCGGGAATACCGTCAACGTAGAGACGCAGCCCGCGCACGCCGAATGTCGACCGCGCGCCGAAGCCACGAATTGACAGTTGAAGATCCTGTGCGTAATTCTGGCGATTTTGTACTTGCAAACCCGGTACTGCGCCAAGGGATTCTGAGAGATTAACGCGTGGGGCAGCATGACGCATTTCCTCGCCATCGACCACGCTTACTGCAGCTGGGGTATCCAGCTCTGACAAGGTCTGTGGAGCTGCGGTGACGATTATGGTTTGCTCATCGGCTGCAAAAAGAGCAGGCGAGAAAATGAGCGGTAAGAGAAGCGCCGGAAACGATGCTGAATGTACATTTATGATTTTCATTAGAAACCCGCAAGACGAACCAAATGGAACATATCCTGGACATGTTAATACTTATGTAAACATATTGAAAACTTTAGTGGCACTTTGCGTTAAACATGATGTCCAAAGGTGAAATTTTTTGCCTGGGGTAGGGAATTAAGACTCCACTTTCCGTTGATTAATGATTACTATTCGCATCTATAAAACGTCGTGCAATGACGCGATGAAGTCAAGAAGCCTTGTGAAGCAGTAACATATTGGTCCATCAAAGGGAGTCGTCATGTCATTACGTCAATTGTCCGCACCGCGTCTGCGTCGTTCGTTATTACTGAGCACTCTGTTACTGGCGGGCAGCTTTAGCGCCCATGCCGCCGACGAGATGCTGCGCAAAGCGGTCGGCAAAGGGGCTTATGAAATGGCCTATAGCCAGCAGGAAAATGCGCTCTGGCTGGCCACATCACAGAGCCGTAAACTCGATAAGGGCGGCATCGTTTACCGTCTTGACCCGGTGACGCTGGAAGTTACCCAGATCATTCATAACGATTTAAAACCGTTCGGCGCCACGATTAATAATCAGACCCAGACCCTGTGGTTTGGCAATACCACTAACAGCACCGTGACGGCGATTGACGCCAAAACAGGTGACGTCAAAGGCCGTCTGGTTCTGGATACCCGCAAACGTAGCGAAACCGTACGCCCGCTGGCGACCCGTGAACTGGCGGTCGATGAGAAAACCAACACCGTTTACGTGACCGGTTTAGGTAAAGAGAGCGTTGTTTGGGTGATTGACGGCGAGAAACTGGCGCTGAAAGCGACCATCGAAAATACCGGTAAAATGGGCACCGGCCTGGCGGTGGACGCAGACAAGCAGCGTCTGTACGTGACCAACGGTGACGGCGAGCTGGTGACTATCGACACCGCGAGCAACAAAGTGCTGGCGCGTAAGAAACTTCAGGATGATGGCAAAGATCATTTCTATATTAACATCAGCCTGGATACCGCCGGTCAGCGTGCGTTTATCACCGACTCCAAAGCACCGCAGGTGCTGGCGGTCGATCTGAAATCCGGTAAAGTCCTGGCGACTATCGATACGCCGGAATCCCTGGGTGTACTTTACAACCCAACGCGCGATGAAGTGTATGTGACTCAGCGTAAAGCGGGTACCGTGACGGTGATTGACGCGAAAACCTATAAGGTGACCAAAACCATTAAAACGCCAACCTTCCCGAACAGCCTGGCGCTTTCTGGCGACGGTAAAACGCTGTACGTGAGCGTGAAGCAGGAATCGACGCGCGAGAAGGAAGCAACACAGCCGGACGATGTGATTCGTATCGCGCTGTAATATAAAAAAAGCGGCTAATCAGCCGCTTTTTTTCACTCTATCGCCAATTACGGCGCCGAGCGATGAATCTCGTGTACACGCTTACGCACGCCAAACCAGCCCGCAATCAGCAGCACTGCAATCACCGGAATTGAGCCGATGGTGTAGGTACCATTTGGATAGTCGAACGCCATCAGCACCAGCACGCTGAACAGGAACAGCAGCGTCAGCCAGGAGGTGAACGGTGCGCCCGGTAGTTTAAAGCTGATATCCGCCGCTTTTCCTTCTTTAATCGCTTTACGCAGACGCATCTGGCAAACCACGATAAAGGCCCAGGAGGCGATAATCCCCAACGATGCGACGTTCAGGACAATTTCAAACACCTGAGATGGCACCAGATAGTTCAGGAATACGCCAACCACATAGACGCCCAGCGTCGCGAGAATCCCGGCGTAAGGTACGTGCTGGCGACTCATTTTGGACATGAACTTCGGTGCGGAACCGCCCATCGACATCGAACGCAGAATACGCCCGGTCGAATAGAGGCCGGAATTCAGGCTGGAGAGTGCCGCCGTCAGAACGACAACGTTCATCACATCGCCCATATAAGGCACGCCGAGTTTTGAGAAGAAGGTGACAAACGGGCTCTGGCCTGCCTGATAAGCATTCCACGGCAGCAGCAGTACCAGCAGCACAACGGAACCCACATAGAACAGGCCGATACGCCAGATAACGCTATTGATCGCGCGCGGCACGGTGTTTTCCGGATCTTTCGCTTCACCGGCAGCGGTGCCGACCAGTTCAATAGAGGCAAAGGCGAAAACCACGCCCTGAACCAGTACCAGCGCAGGCAGCAGACCGTGCGGGAAGAAGCCGCCATTATCGGTGATGAGATGGAAGCCGGTGGCGTTCCCGTCAAGCGGTTTGCCGCTGCCGAGGAAAATCGTGCCGACAACCAGGAAGGCGACAATGGCCAGCACTTTCACCAGGGCAAACCAGAACTCCATTTCGGCGAACCATTTCACGCCGATCATGTTCATGGTGCCGACGATCGCCAACGCGCCCAGCGCGAAGACCCATTGCGGCACATCGCCAAACGCCCCCCAGTAGTGCATATAGAGCGCGACGGCGGTGATGTCGACGATCCCGGTCATCGCCCAGTTGACGAAATACATCCAGCCCGCAACATAGGCGGCTTTTTCACCCAAAAATTCGCGGGCGTAAGAAACAAAACTGCCGCTGGAAGGGCGGTGTAAGACCAGTTCACCCAGCGCGCGGAGTATAAAGAAAGAGAAGATCCCGCACACCAGATAGACGATAGCCAGCGACGGCCCCGCCATCTGCAAACGTGCGCCTGCGCCAAGAAACAGGCCGGTACCAATCGCGCCGCCGATAGCAATCATCTGGATCTGACGATTGCCCATCGCTTTGTGATAACCCTCTTCGTGCGAGTTCAGCCAACGGCGTTTCGCCGCGCGCTGCTCCGCGGTGGTGTTGTGCTTTGTATTCATTAATTTTATACCTGCTTACCTGTCAAAATCCTTTACGGATGTCCTGTTACCCCGCGCAATAACAAACGATTGCGTGGATAGCAAATTATGCTGCCTTTCTCACTATTCTGATGCAGAGATAAGACAAGCATGGCGCTGCATCCTACACAAAACGCCAAATTGACGCAAAATATAGATGAAGGATCTCAGACCCGTCTACAGCACGATTGTCGTCGATTCAGCACGCATCGCGATTGATGAATTCTGTTCATAACTCCATTCACATTTGCCTGACTAATACTTATCGCCAGGATGCGCTACGGTATTAAGCACAATATAAGGAGAGACCAATGAAAATTATTCGTAGTGGATCGCTGCCGTCAGTCAAAGGCCCGGACAGTTGGTTTACCGGTACGGTCAGAATCGATGCGCCGTTCCAGGCTGAAGCCCCCGCGAAAGTGGGCGGTGCGACGGTAACGTTTGAACCCGGTGCACGTACCGCATGGCATACACATCCTTTGGGACAGACGTTAATTGTGACCCAGGGGCGCGGCTGGTTACAGGAGTGGGGGAAAGCCCCGGAAGTGCTGAACCAGGGGGATATCGCGTGGATCCCGCCAGAGGTAAAACACTGGCATGGCGCGTGTGCCGAAACGGCAATGACCCATATCGCCATTGCCGAAGCCGAAAACGGCAGCCCGGTCACCTGGCTTGAGCAGGTGACCGAGGAACAGTATCAAGAGTGTTAACGTTAGCCTGAACATTTCAGATTGCTGACGTAGTGTGCTTTGTTCTTGCCGGATGCGCTACGCTCATCCGGCCTACAAAATGTTGCCTGTTCAATATATTGCAGGAATCTGTAGGCCTGAAAAGCGTAGCGCATCAGGTAATGTTCTTACCAGAAAAGCCATTAAGGAAGAAGATGAAGAAGGGCAGAACGTTGAATCTGCGATTAAAAAACGCCACTCCGGCGGAGTACAATCATACCGGAGTAGCGGTGGCGATATATCGCCAGGTTCGGTTACGCCGCAGACGGCGTCAGGGTAATTCGATCCAATGGCCCGACTATAAACAGATAAGAGGCAAGGCCAATAAGCCCCATTGAGCCGACGTACAGAATTGCATAGTCAAAAGATTGGGTATTCGCGAGGATCACACCAATCACCAGCGGCGTAACAATACTTGCAAGATTGCCGCACATATTGAACACCCCACCCGCAATGCCTAACATCTCTTTTGGTGAGGTATCGCTCAACACACACCAGCCCAGATTACCGAATCCTTTGGCGAAGAATGCCAGACTCATGGCCGCAATGACTACAAATTCAGAAGACGTGTAGTTGGCGACAATAATGACGCACGAAAGCAACATGCCGCAGATTACCGGGAATTTCCGTGCGGTCGTCAGGCTGTAACCGCGTTTAAGTAGCCAGTCAGAGAAAACGCCACCCATTAATCCGCCGATGAAACCTGCGATAGCGGGAATGCTGGCAACAAACCCAACTTTAAGAATCGACATTCCCTTAGCCTGATACAAATAAGTCGGAAACCAGGTCAGGAAAAACCAGGTGATAGATGTCACGCAGAACTGGCCGATGTACACGCCAATCATCATTCGGTTTACGCACACACTTTTGATTTGCGCCAGCGTCAGTTTATGCTGATCTTTTTTACTACCAAGAGTCGGCTCACCGCCGCCCTCGCGAATATAATCAAGTTCCTGCTGATTTACCTTTGGATGTTGCAGCGGATCTTTTACTTTTACCAGCCAGAATATGCCCAGCAAAACGCCAATCGCGCCAATGTAATAGAAAACATAATGCCAGCTCAGGTTGTGCAGAATGATGGTCATTAACGGCGTAATAATGCCCAATGAAATATACTGCGCCGCCTGATATACCGAGGTGACGAACCCGCGTTCGTTGTTTGGGAACCACTGCACGCTTAAACGGCTGTTTGCCGGGAAGGCCGGTGCTTCAATCGCCCCCATCAGCAAACGCAGTACAACCAGTACAATAAGTGGGCTGGCATAAAGATAAATGGTGCCCTGAAACATCGTTACCAAAGACCAGCCGATTAATGCACAACCATAAACCAGACGTGAGCCGTAACGATCTAACAGCCAGCCGCCGGGTAGTTGCATGATGACGTAAGAAATTCCAAATACGGAAAAAGCGAGACCCATGGCTTCCGGATCGAATCCCAGTTCTTTACTCATAATTGGCGCGACAACGGATAATGTCGCACGATCGGCATAATTAAATACGGTCGCTAAAAACAGAAATATAAGAATGCTGTAACGGACATTGGTACGTTTTATTATTGTATTCATCACCCACTCCTTTTTCAGGGTTGCGAGAGAATGTTGTAGGGTAAGAGGGCGGGAGAACCCGCCCGAAGACTACGGACGTTTGCCGAACTCGCAGGAAAGCTGCGTCCAGCGACGGGCCTGCTCGCTAAGGCTGAAGCCCAGACCGTGGCGATCGGAAATCCACATCCGGCCATCCCGCAGTTCTAGTTGTTCGTTAAACAGCGGGTTCAACCACTCGAAATGCTCCAGCCACGGCTCCAGCGGATAGGCAGCGGAAAGATGTAAATGCACTTCCATCGCGAAATGGGGTGCCAGCTTGCGACCATGTTTTGCGGCGAGATCCATAATCTTCAGGAACGGAGATATCCCGCCTACACGTGGCGCATCGGGCTGAACAAAATCACTGGCGTTGCCCAGAATCAGCTGTTCATGCTCGCGGAAGCTGGTCAACATTTCGCCGGTGGCGATTGGCGTATCCAGCGCGGCGGCAAGCTGTGCGTGGCCCTCAACATCGTAGGCGTCGAGCGGCTCTTCAATCCAGATTAAATTGAATTGCTCCATTTTGCGGCCCATACGAATGGCGGTTTCGCGATCCCACTGCTGATTGGCATCGACCATTAACGGGAAATCATCACCCAGCGCTTCACGTACGGCGGTCAGGCGGCGAATATCCTCCGCGCAGTTTGGCTGGCCAACTTTCAGCTTGATGCCGCCAATGCCGTTTTCACGTGAAATCACCACGTTTTTAAGCACCTGATCCAGCGGCGTATGCAGGAACCCCCCCGAGGTGTTGTAGCACTGTACAGAATCGCGATGCGCGCCCAAAAGTTTCGCCAGCGGTAGGCCTGCACGCTTCGCTTTCATATCCCATAGCGCAATATCGATAGGGGAGATAGCCTGAACGGCCATGCCACTTCGGCCAACGGAAGCCCCGGCCCACAATAGTTTGGTATAAATCTTGTCGATATCGTTGGGATCTTCACCCAACAGGTTGTCGGCAATTTCTTTGGCATGCGCGTAAATACCCTGGCCGCCTGCGCGTTTGGAATAGCTAAAACCGACGCCTTCGAAACCATCACGACTACGAATTTCGGCGATGATGATTGCTACCTCTGTCAGTGGTTTTTGACGTCCGGTAAGTACTTTTGCATCGCTCACTGGTGTGGCAAGTGGCAGAAAAGCCAGTGAAAGCTTCACCCATTCAATACGGTCGCCGGTTTCTGCAGCGGTTTTGCTGTTGGCCGCTTTGGCGTAGGTCACAGCATCGGAATTAGCGCTCGAGGTCATGATTAGCTCCTTATGGAAAATGTTTGCGCTAACATTTGTATCCTAGCCATTTTTAATAGACCAGAGGAATGGGTTAAATTTGAACAAACGATCACAATAGTTTGACTAAAAAGCGAATATCGTGGAGTTTATGTCACATTCCAGTCAGCTTTGGGTAACTGCACAATGCAGAATGATATCGCTAACATTGCGTGGTTAATGTTATTTTCTAAGCGGTTGTTTTTGCTAAGATAGCGATGAGGGCGTCTGGTAAAAGCTGGGAACATCATGAATAATGCATATTCATCATAATTCGCTGAGGCAGGGCTAACCACATTGAAACGTCCCGAAACACCCCGTGCGCCAACGCTCGAAGACGTCGCGCGTGCTGCCGGACTGTCCTCAATGACGGTCAGCCGGGCGCTGAATACGCCGCAGTTGGTGAGGCCAAAAACGGTTGAAAAAGTGATGCAGGCGGTGCGTGCGACGGGGTATATCCCCAATGCACTTGCTGGCGGGCTGGCATCACGGCGTAGCAAACTCATTGCCGTTGTGGTGCCGCAAATCAATAACAATATGTTTGTTGATACCATCCAATCGTTAAGCGATACGTTAGCCCATCGCGGCTATCACATTCTGCTGTGTGTCGCGGGTTATACGCAGCAAACGGAAGCTGAACTGGTGGCAACGCTGCTTTCTCGTCGCCCGGATGGCGTGGTGCTCACCGGTATCCATCACACCACGGAACTTAAGAAGGTGATTCTTAATGCCGCTATCCCGGTGGTGGAAATCTGGGATCTCACACCCACGCCGCTGGATATGCTGGTAGGTTTTTCCCATGAAAAGGTCGGTCAGGCGACGGGGGAATATCTCATAAAGAAAGGCTATCGACGTCCTGGATTACTGTGGACCGCCGATCGCCGTGCCGCACAACGTAAGCACGGTTTATGCGAGGTATTGAAGCGTTATGACATCGACGAACCGCCGCAAGTCGATGTGCCGCTTCCCGCTTCACTGGCGCTCGGGCGCAGTGGACTTAGTCAGCTTTTGGCCGATAGCGAATGCGATATCATTGTTTGTAGTTCTGACACTCTGGCGCAGGGTGCCATCATGGAAGCGGAATCTCGCGGGGTTCGTATACCTCAGGATATCGCGGTAATGGGGTTCGGCGATCTTGATTTTGCCGCGTTTAATCGTCCGTCAATCACCACGGTAAGCGTTGACCGACGCGGGATCGGTGAACGTGCGGCGATGATGTTGGCCGATCGTATCGAGCATGTCACGCGTGATGAAACGATTTTGGATTTAGGGTTTGAGCTCATTGAGCGAGAGTCGGCGTAGACACCGTTCATCATCACTTTCACCTGTTGCACTACACTTACCACTTCCCATAAGAGTGGAGGCAACATGATAACGCTCTACGGTGTACCGGGCTGGGGTTCAGCCATCAGCGAACTGATGTTAACGCTCGCGAAAATACCTTATACGTTTATTGATGTAGACGGTTTCGATCAGCCGGGGCCGACGCGCGAGTTACTGAAAGCGCGCAATCCGCTTTGCCAGGTGCCGACGCTGGAACTGGAAAATGGCGACATCTTGACCGAAACGGCGGCTATCGCCCTGATGGTTCTCGATCGTTGCCCTGATATCGCGCCGCCAATTGGGCGAGTTGAAAGGCAACAGTTTCAGCGTCTGCTTATCTGGCTGGTTGCCAATGTGTATCCCACCTTTACGTATGCTGATTATCCCGAACGTTGGGCTCCCGATGCCCCTGGTCAGCTTAAAGAAAAGTGTATTGAATATCGCCAGTCTCTTTATCGTTGGCTGGAAACACAACTTAACGCACAGCCTTATGCACTCGGCAGTAAAATCACAGTGCTTGATTGCTATATCGCGGTGATGGTGACGTGGGGCCCGCGACGCCCTTGGTTTGACGTGAATACGCCAGGGCTGGTGTTAGTGGCAGATGCGGTCTACCAGCGAGAAGAACTTCAGCAGGTGCTGCGTGATAATAAGTTAATTTAAATCGCAAACGTTCAAGGGAGTGCGGTAAAGGTGGGAGTTTACAGGCACGCTTAGATCGCCGAATTTGCGATTGTTAACGCACAATTTAACAACCCACCCGCCGCACCTGTGGTAGCTTTAAACCTCTTATAATAAGGAGCCTGCTATGCCACACGTTGATATCAAAAGTTTTCCTCATGAATTGAACGCCGAAGAGACCGAAGCGCTGGCTGCGGATATTACCGAGGTGATCATTCGTCATCTGCACAGCAAAAACAGTTCCGTGAGTGTCGCCTGGACGCAGGTTCAGCCGGAAGCGTGGAAAGACGTCTGGGACAGCCAGATTGGCCCGCACATGAATGAACTGATTAAAAAGCCGGGTTACAGCATGTAATGTTACGCCGGGTGGTAGTGACTACCCGGCGTAACGTTCTGAATTTAATCCAGCGCGCGCACCAGCTTTCCGCTGGTGACGAACGTTCCCGCTCCAAGGTGATGCAGCGTATTACGCTTATCATCGTCAAACAGCCAGCGACCCTCAATAAACGCGTTGCCATCAGCGGCGGCAGAGACCACTTCGCCAAATAATGTGTCGTATTTTTCGGCGGCATTGATTTCTGGCAGCAGGCGACACTCCATCCACGCCAGACACTTCTCCTCAATCATCGGCAAACCGAGAACCGGGCCGTTAACGGTTGGGATGCCGTAGCTGTTAAATTTATCCTCATCGCGCCCGGACGTACTGCCAACGGCATACGTCCAGTTGGTGGCCGCAACCCCCGGCACTACGATACCGAAGGTGCCGTTACGCTCGATAAGCTCGCGTGACCAGGCGCTTTTATCCACCACGATCGCGATGCGCGGCGGATCAAACTCCACAGGCATTGACCAGGCGGCGGCCATCACATTACGGCGGCCACTTTTTTCGTCCCGACTGGTGATAAGGATTGTCGGGCCATGATTCAGTAAACGGCTGGCATGTCTTAACTCAACAGGGCGGAAATGGCTCATAGGGTGTCCAATAAAAGGTTAAACATCATAATAGTAATGTCGTATCTCCCACATAAAGCAAGTACGTCGCGGGTGAATCGCCACAGCCGATAAAAATGACTCACTACCATCGATGTTTATCAATCAGGCCGGTTTTGCCTGCCAGGTACGATTGCATTTTGCTCACACCTTCGCCACCGCACAAAAACGCCAATAGGAGGGAAAAAATGGGTTATAAGTACTGCACTGAATAATAAGGAATGACTTATGACGCCATTTTTGCACGCTTATTTCACCCGACTTGGCTGGGAAGGAACGCCTGAGACCACCGTCGAGACGTTGCGTAAACTGCATCTTCTGCACAACTGCACCATTCCTTTTGAAAATATTGACGTCCTGTTGCCGCGTGAAATGCAGTTAGACGATCAATCATTACAGGACAAACTGATTACCGCCCGCCGTGGCGGGTATTGCTTTGAGCAGAATGGCCTGCTTGAGCGCGCGCTGCATGAACTCGGCTTTACCGTTCGCAGCTTGCTGGGGCGCGTTGTCTTGGCTAATCCGCCGCAGCTTCCGCCGCGAACGCATCGCTTATTGCTGGTTGATGTGGAAGGCGAGCGCTGGATTGCCGATGTCGGGTTTGGCGGCCAGACGCTAACTGCGCCGATTCGTTTGCAGGCCGACCTTGAGCAAGTCACGCCGCACGGCGATTATCGCTTGTTGCGCGAAGGGGTGAACTGGACGCTCCAGTTTCGCCATCATGAACACTGGCAGTCGATGTATATTTTCACGCTGGACAAGCAGTATTTCGCCGATCATGTGATGGGCAATTTCTGGTCTGCGCACTGGCCGCAGTCGCATTTCCGTCACCATCTGCTGATGTGTCGTCACCTGCCTGAGGGCGGAAAACTGACTTTAACTAACTTCAATTTCACGCATTGGGATAAAGGACATGCGGTCGAGAAGACGCGACTTGCCGACGTGTCTGCGCTTTATGAAACGCTGCAAACTCGTTTTGGATTAGGCCTCGACGATCCGCGGCATGGGTTCAGCGAAGCCGAACTGGCGGCGGTGATGGCAGCGTTTGATACCCATCCGGAGGCGGGGAAGTAAGGTTATGCGGCTTCTCGTCGCGGCGTCTGGCGCACCGCGCCCGGCGCTTTCCCGGTGATACGCTTGAACGCGCGGCTGAATGCGGCGAGGGAACTGTAGCCAAGCCGAAAAGCAACTTGCTCCAGGGCAACGCCTTCATTGGCGATATACTGTATTGCCAGCCGCATTCGCAGTTCTGTCAGATAGCGGGCGGGCGTGACTCCGGTAGCGGCCAGAAAGCGCTCGGCAAAAATTGAGCGTGAAATGCCCGCTTCCCGCGCCAAATCTTCTACTTTCCAGTTGTTACCCGGCTGCGTATGCATCGCATGGATCGCGCGCCCCAGCTTTGGATCGCGTAGCACCTGCACCCATCCCGTTGCATTTCCACAGCCGCTTTCCACCCAACCGCGCACGATAAGCGCGGCCACCACATCGGCAAGACGCGCAAGGATGCCGGCATATCCCGCCTGACGCGTCAGGGATTCGCGCTCCATGGCGGTGAGCAAGGGGTGAATTTCCGGCCATGTCGTCAGCAGGCGGCTTACCAGCATCACTTCCGGCATGGCTTTTACCAGCGGTTGCATGCCGCCAAGTTCGAAATCCATGCAGCCGCTGAAGATTATCGCGCTTTCATCCGCCGCCGTTTCACAGCTATTTTTGACACAGCATACGGTGGAGCAGACGGGCGTTGTCGGCAGATCCAGCACATTCATTGATGTTGCGCGCTCATCTGAGAGCAGGAAATGACCGGAACCATTCGGAATAAACAGCGCATCGCCGCTTTCCAGATTAAATTGTTGCCCGCTTGCGGTGCGTAGCAGCACCGGACCACGACTGATGAAATGAAATTGAGCTTTACCCGCGACGGCGCTGAACTCTACGCCAAACGGTCGGCCGCTCTCAATACGGCGGTAGCTCACGCCAGAGAGCCGCATGCCTGCCAGCAGTTCACTGGTGAGATCGAGATGCTGAAGCGTCATAACACCACTCCCGGACGAATTATCAAGAGTAAAGGGGTTTCCATCATAGATCGTCTGATGAGGATTTCCTAATCTTGTCGAAAATTTGTTAATTATTCTGGAGAGATGTTTATGAGCACATGCATTGCAGCGGAAGCCGGTCTGGACAAAACCAAACCGGCCTGGCGGGCGGTCTATGCACTGGCGCTGGGTGTCTTTGGCTTGATCGTGGCGGAGTTTCTGCCCGCCAGCCTGTTAACACCCATGGCGGCAAGCCTGAATGTGAGCGAGGGGATGGCCGGGCAAGCAGTGACGGCGACGGCTTTAATTGCGCTGGTAACGGGCTTATTGATTACGCCTGCGACTAAAAATATCGACCGCCGCTGGGTGTTAATGTTCTTCTCTGTTTTACAAATACTCTCCAGCCTGATGGTGGCCTTTGCTCCATCGCTTAACGTGTTGTTATTAGGGCGTTTACTGCTGGGAATTGCGATTGGTGGCTTCTGGTCAATGTCGACGGCCACCGCGATGCGACTGGTGCCTGCAGCGAGGGTGCCGAAGGCACTGGCGATCATTTTTAGCGCGGTCTCTATCGCTACCGTCGTGGCTGCACCGCTGGGCAGCTATCTTGGCGGACTGATTGGCTGGCGTAATGTATTCATCCTCTGTGCGGCCCCGAGCGTTGTGGCGCTGTTCTGGCAACTTTGGGTGTTGCCCTCCATGCGTCCGCAAAGCGTGGGCAGCTTTGCCACGCTGTTTAAAGTGTTGGCTCGCCCCGGCATGTTAGGCGGAATGTTCGCCACTATTTTAATTTTTAGCGGTCATTTTGCCTTTTTCACCTATCTACGACCGTTTCTGGAAACCGTAGCGCAAACCAGCGTAGAGGGCGTTTCGTTGATATTACTTGGCTTTGGCGTGGCGAATTTTATCGGTACGTCCGTTGCCGGTTATCTGCTGAGCCGCAACTTACATTTAACGCTCGCGCTGGTACCGTTTGTGATGAGCGTCCTGGCGTTGTTAATGGTGCTGTTCGGGCATGTGGTACTGCTGGATGCCGCACTTGTGGCGATGTGGGGCTTTGCCTTTGGCCTGGTGCCGGTAGGCTGGTCAACCTGGCTTGCTACGACCGTACCGGATGAAGCTGAGAGCGCAGGCGGGTTACTGGTGGCTTCCATTCAACTGGCGATTAGCGCGGGCGCGGCGGGCGGCGGCCTGGTGTTTGATCTTAACGGGGCCAGCGGTGTATTCCTGGGGAGTGGGGTATTACTGTTGAGCGCGATGGTGATTGTTTTTGCACGGGTAAGGGTGAACGCGGTAGCGAAATAAGCGTGCAATTACAAAAACAGGCCCGGTAAGCGCAAGCGCCACCGGGCATTTCTATGATTAGCGACGTGACCTTACCACCTGATAGCGCCGCGTTACATACTCAATTGGCGCACTCCACACATGCACCAGACGGGTGAACGGGAAGAGCAGGAAGATGCTCATCCCCAACACCAGATGGACGCGGTAAATGATTGCCACACCGTCCAGATGCGTGGATGCGCCGCCCTGGAAGGTGACGACCGATTGCGCCCAGCCAACCAGTTTCAGCATTTCGCTGCCGTCCGGGTGTTGTGCCGAGAACGGAATGGTGGTCAGCCCGAGAATACACTGAATCAGCAAAATAGTGAGGATCAGGATATCGGCGGTACTGGAGGTGGCGCGCACGCGTGGATTGGTCAGACGACGCACCAGCAGGCCTGCGCCACCCACCAGCGTCAGCACGCCGCACACGCCGCCGAGGATCATCGCCATTTGCTGTTTTACCGCAATCGGCAGGAACCAGGCGTACATCCAGTGGGGCGTTAGCATGCCGAACAGGTGACCGAAGAAGATCCCCAGAATGCCGACGTGGAACAGATTCGACCACAACACCATCCCGCGCTTGTCGAGCATCTGGCTGGACGAGGCGCGCCACGTATACTGACCGTAGTCGTAACGCACCCAGCTACCGAGTAAAAATACCGTGCCGCAAATATAGGGGTAGATGTCATAAAAGAAGACGTTGAGAAACTGCATCATTTCGGGCCTCCGGCACGGACGTCGACGTACTGCGGCGCAACGTCCTGGCTAAAGCGTCGTTGATAGCTTTGCAGCGGGGAACTGTCACAGCTGGTGGCATTATCTTCGATAAATTTCACCTGCTCCTCTTCCCAGACTGCATCAAGCGCCTGTCGGGTGTCGTCACGCGGTTCACCCGCTACCTGTTTTGTGACACTGTCACTCGATAGTGAGGTGTTGGCGATAATCAGCAGGGCATCAAAAATTTGATACCACGGTGCCTCACGCTGTTTCAGCCGCCCGCCCAGCAGCGCAAGGATCGGCGCGACGTTCTGTAAACCATCCTGCGCGTCGTGAGGCGGAAGAATGCTGAGATATTCCAGATACAGCGGCAGATAATCCGGCAGTTCGCGACAGTCGATCTGCAGTCCGGCTTTTTCATACTGAGCCATTAAATCGACCATCGCCTGACCGCGATCGCGCGATTCCGCATGAACGTGCTCAAACAGCAGCAGCGACGTGGCGCGACCGCGTTCAAAAAACTCGCACCATTCCGCCTGTTTATCGAGCAGCGGTACGCTGAGATGTTTCACCACAAACGGCAGCAGCATCGGTGCATCGCGTTCCACCAGGTTAATCAGCTCGTCACGATTCTCCCAGCACACCTCATCCGGATACTCCAGCAGCAGGCCGATCACCTTCAGTATTTGCATTATTCTCCCTCCGCTTTTTCACGCACTTCCGTGATATTAATGGCGTCGATGCGCTGGCTGTTGAACAGGTTGAATTTGGTATCTGAGCCATGACAGCCGTCGCCAAAGGTAAAACCACAACCGTTGCGTTCCGGGAAAGCATCTTCCGCCAGCTCGCGGTGGCTGGTGGGGATCACAAAGCGGTCTTCGTAGTTGGCGATCGCCAGATAACGGTACATCTCTTCGACCTGTTCCACGCTGAGGCCAACTTCTTCAATCGCGCGGGTATCGGTAACGCCTTCGACGGTTTGCGAACGTTTGTAATGGCGCATCGCCATCATGCGTTTCAGCGCGCGCAGCACCGGGCCGGTATCGCCCGCGCTCAGCATATTGGCGAGGTATTGCACCGGAATACGCAGGGTTTCTACGGCAGGCAGCACGCCGCCATTGCGGGGAAGGCCACCGGCATCGGCAACGGACTGAATCGGTGACAGTGGCGGCACGTACCAGACCATCGGCAGGGTACGGTATTCCGGATGCAGTGGCAGGGCCAGCTTCCAGTCCATCGCCATTTTGTAGACCGGCGATTTCTGTGCGGCATCAATGACGTTTTGTGGAATACCTTGCTTCAGCGCTTCTTCAATCACCGCCGGGTCGTTAGGATTGAGGAATACGTCGCACTGACGCTCATAGAGATCCGTTTCATGTTCGGTACTGGCCGCTTCTTCGATACGATCCGCATCATAGAGCAGCACGCCAAGGTAACGAATACGCCCGACGCAGGTTTCTGAACAGACGGTCGGCTGGCCGGACTCAATGCGCGGGTAACAGAAAATGCATTTTTCTGATTTGCCGCTCTTCCAGTTGAAGTAGATTTTTTTATACGGACAGCCGCTGATGCACATCCTCCAGCCGCGACATTTGTCCTGATCGATCAGCACAATCCCATCTTCTTCACGCTTATAAATCGCGCCGCTCGGACAGGTCGCCACGCAGCTGGGGTTCAGGCAGTGTTCGCACAGGCGCGGCAGATACATCATGAAGGTATTTTCGAACGCGCCGTACATCTCTTTCTGCATCGACTCGAAGTTGCGGTCGTGAGCACGCTTATCGAACTCACCACCCAGCAGTTCTTCCCAGTTCGGCCCCCATTCGATCTTATTCATCCGCTTGCCGCTTATCAGCGAACGCGGACGCGCGGTAGGCAGGTGTTTCCCTTCCGGCGCATTGTGCAGCGTCTGATAATCATAGGTGAAGGGCTCGTAATACTCATCAATAGCCGGTAGTACCGGGTTGGCGAAGATTTTCGACAGCAGGCCGAGCTTGCCGCCAAGGCGCGGTGTGAGCTTACCGCTGATTCCGCGCACCCAGCCACCTTGCCATTTATCCTGGTCTTCCCAGTTTTTCGGATAGCCAATGCCGGGTTTGGTCTCAACGTTATTAAACCACGCGTATTCCATGCCTTCGCGGCTACTCCAGACGTTTTTACAGGTCACCGAGCAGGTGTGACAGCCGATGCATTTATCAAGATTCAGTACCATCCCAACTTGCGAACGTATTTTCATTTTTTCGCCTCCTGTACCTGGTCCTGACCTTCGCCATCCAGCCAGTCAATGTTTTTCATTTTGCGGATCATGATGAACTCATCACGGTTCGAGCCGACCGTTCCGTAATAGTTAAAGCCATAGGCCAGTTGCGCATAGCCGCCAATCATGTGCGTTGGTTTCGGGCAGACGCGGGTGACCGAGTTGTGAATACCGCCGCGTCGACCGGTCACTTCTGAGCCCGGGATGTTCATAATGCGTTCCTGGGCGTGATACATCATGGTCATGCCCGGCGGGATACGCTGGCTGACCACCGCGCGGGCCGTGAGCGCGCCGTTGGCGTTGAAGGCTTCAATCCAGTCGTTATCGGCGATACCAAGCTCTTTGGCGTCAGTTTCACTGATCCACACAATCGGCCCGCCGCGCGACATGGTCAGCATCAGCAGGTTTTCGCTGTAGGTGGAGTGAATGCCCCATTTCTGATGCGGCGTCAGGAAGTTAAGCGCTTTTTCCGGGAAACCGTTTGGCGGTACTTCCTTCATGTGCGTGACACTGCGGGTATCAATAGGTGGACGATAAGCCACCAGAGCCTCGCCGAAGTCGCGCATCCAGGCGTGATCCTGATACAGCTGTTGACGCCCGGAAACCGTACGCCACGGGATCAGTTCATGCACGTTGGTGTAACCGGCGTTATAGGAAACATGTTCGCTCTCAAGACCAGACCAGGTGGGGCTGGAGATGATTTTGCGCGGCTGCGCCTGAATATCGCGGAAGCGAATTTTCTCGTCTTCTTTGTTCAGCGCCAGATGGGTGTGATCGCGCCCGGTAAATTCGCCCAGCGCTTCCCAGGCTTTTACCGCTACCTGGCCGTTAGTTTCCGGGGCCAGCGAAAGAATCACTTCTGAAGCGTCCAGCGCGGTCTCGATTTTCGGTCGGCCTTTTGCCGGGCCATCCAGCTTGACGTAGTTCAGCTTGCCGAGGAAATCGACTTCCTGCTGCGTCTTCCAGCTAATGCCTTTACCGCCGTTACCGAGTTTGTCCATCAATGGGCCAAGGGAAGTAAAGCGCTCATAGGTTGCCGGGTAGTCGCGTTCAACAGCGATAATGTTGGGCGCGGTTTTGCCTGGAATGAGGTCACATTCGCCTTTGCGCCAGTCTTTGATGTCAAAGGGCTGTGACAACTCCGCCGGTGAATCATGCTGAAGCGGCAGCAGTACGATATCCGTTTCCTGACCCAAATGGCCCTGACACATTTCGGAGAAGGATTTAGCGATGCCTTTGTAGATCTCCCAGTCACTTTTCGATTCCCAGGCGGGGTCGACGGCGGCAGAGAGCGGGTGGATAAACGGGTGCATATCCGAGGTGTTCATGTCGTCCTTTTCATACCAGGTCGCGGTTGGCAGGACGATATCGGAGAATAAACAGGTGCTGGACATGCGGAAATCGAGGGTCACCAGCAGATCCAGTTTGCCCTCAATGGCAGCGGTTTGCCATTCCACTTCTTCAGGTTTCACGTCATCGGTGGAGCCCAGCTCTTCGCCCTGTATACCGCTATCCGTGCCCAGTAGATATTTGAGCATATATTCATGCCCTTTACCGGACGAACCCAGCAGGTTAGAGCGCCAGATAAACAGGTTACGCGGGTGGTTTTTACCGTTGTCCGGTTGCTCACAGGCCATGCGAATATCACCGGATTTCAGCGACTGCGCCGTGTAGTCCGTTGGCGATACGCCTGCGGCTTCTGCCATACCTTTGATGTGCAGTGGATTCAGATTAAGCTGCGGGGCAGACGGCAGCCAGCCCATGCGTTCGGCGCGGACGTTAAAGTCGATAAGATGACCGGTATATTTACTCGCATCGGCAAGCGGCGAGAGCAGTTCCTGCGCGGTGAGTTTCTCATAGCGCCACTGACTGGCGTGGTTGTAGAAGTATGACGTGCTGTTCATGTGGCGCGGTGGGCGGTTCCAGTCCAGCGCGAAGGCCAGCGGCAGCCAACCGGTTTGTGGACGCAGTTTTTCCTGGCCGACATAGTGCGCCCAGCCGCCTCCGCTTTGACCTACACAGCCGCAGAACACCAGCATATTGATCATCCCACGGTAGTTCATATCCATGTGATACCAGTGGTTGACCCCGGCACCGAGAATAATCATTGAACGACCGTGCGTTTTGTTGGCGGTATCGGCAAACTCGCGAGCAATCAGCTCAATGTTTCTGCGCGGTACGCCGGTGATCTGCTCAGCCCAGGCCGGGCTGTAGGCTTTGACATCATCGTAGTCGGTCGCCGCATTCTCATCGTTAAGACCGCGATCGAGGCCGTAATTCGCCAGTATCAGGTCATAGACACTCACCACCAGACCACTGTGACCATCGGCGAAGGTCAACTGTTTCGCCGGAAGCTGGCGCACCAGAATCGGTTCCTGTTTGACGCTGCGGAAGTGCGGATTTTCATTGCCGCCAAAGTAGGGGAACGCCACGCCCGCCACCGTATCACGCGTATCAATCAGCGACAACGTAAGTTCGGTTTCCTGGCCTGCCGCCAGCGATTCGAGATTCCATTTACCTTTTTCGCCCCAGCGGAAGCCAATCGAGCCGTTCGGTACTACCAGTTCACCTGCGCTGTTGTAGGCCACGGTTTTCCATTCCGGATTATTGCTTTCGCCCAGACCATCCACCAGGTCGGAGGCACGCAGCATGCGGCCTGCGCTATACGTCCCATCTTCACGCGCATCGAGCATCACCAGCATCGGCATATCACTGTAGCGGCGGCAGTAGTTGAGGAAGTATTCGCTTGGGTTATCGAGGTGGAACTCTTTGAGGATCACATGGCCCATTGCCATCGCCAGAGCACTATCGGTGCCCTGTTTAGGGGCCAGCCAGTGGTCGCAGAGTTTGGCGACTTCCGAGTAGTCCGGAGTAATCGCAATGGTTTTGGTACCCTTGTAGCGTACCTCAGTGAAGAAATGGGCATCCGGTGTACGGGTCTGCGGCACGTTAGAGCCCCAGGCGATGATATAGCTGGAGTTGTACCAGTCAGCGGATTCCGGCACATCCGTTTGCTCGCCCCAGGTCATCGGGGATGCCGGGGGAAGGTCGCAGTACCAGTCGTAGAAACTCAGACAGGTACCGCCAATCAGCGAGAGATAACGCGTACCCGCCGCATAAGACACCATCGACATTGCCGGAATCGGCGAGAAGCCCGCCACTCTGTCCGGGCCGTAGTTTTTTATCGTCCACACGTTGGCGGCGGCGATAAGCTGGTTTAACTCTTTCCACGACGAACGCACAAAACCGCCTTTGCCACGCGCCTGCTTGTAGCTCAGACATTTTTGCTTATCGGACATAATGGCATCCCAGGCTACCACCGGATCGCTGTGCTGGCTTAAGGATTCGCGCCACAGTTCAATCAACTTCTTGCGTGCCAGCGGGTATTTCAGGCGGTTAGCGCTGTAGAGATACCAGGAGTAACTCGCGCCACGCGGGCATCCGCGCGGCTCATGGTTCGGCAGGTCAGGTCGGGTACGGGGATAGTCGGTTTGTTGGGTTTCCCAGGTGACCAGGCCGTTCTTGACGTAGATTTTCCAGCTACAGGAGCCGGTACAGTTAACGCCGTGGGTGGAACGCACAATTTTGTCGAATTGCCAACGCTGGCGATAGCTGTCTTCCCAGTCACGGTTAGTGTGATACTCCTGTCCGTGACCGTTGGCGAAGGTTTCGCCCTTTTGTTTGAAATAACGAAAGCGATCCAGCAACTTACTCATGACATTTCTCCTGACGGGGAAAGCCGCTTCCCCGTGGTTACACTGCTCAGGTATTTTTGATTATTAAGATGACGCTTTACGGCGACCATAAACCAGCCAGGTCACCAGTACACAAACGATGTAAAAGACGAGAAAGACCTTCATGGCGCCAACGGGCGATCCGGTTAACGCCAGCGAGGTACCAAAAGCCTTAGGAATAAAGAATCCGCCCACGGCACCGATGGCTGAGATAAAGCCCAGCGCGGCGGCGGTATCGGTTACGGCTGCGTGCTGGGCTTCCTCGTCACTGCCGCCACGTTTTTTGACTTTATCGAGGGTGATTTGTCGGAAAATCACGGCGATCATCTGGAACGTTGAACCGCTACCAAGCCCTGCGGTAAGGAACAGCCCCATAAAGACCACGTAAAACGCCAGGAAGCTACCCATGCCGGAATCGGGCAGGGTGAGGAAAAGAAGGGCGGTAAACAGCGCCATTAAGACAAAGTTCACCAGCGTGACCCGCACGCCGCCCAGACGATCGGAGATCACGCCGCCAAAAGAGCGGGCGATCGCGCCGATAAACGGCCCGAAGAAGGCGAGCTTAAGAATATTCACATCCGGGAACTGGGTTTTCGCCAGCATCGCAAAACCGGCTGAAAAACCGATAAACGAGCCGAAAGTAGCGAGATAAAGCAGGCTTAATAACCACATATGTCCGCTTTTGAGTACCGGGAGCTGTTCAGCAATAGAGGCTTTGGAACTGGCAATATCGTTCATCCCGAACCAGGCTGCAATGGTGGCAATCAGCAGTAGCGGCGCCCAGATCCACGCGGCATTCGTCAGCCACATGCTGGAGCCATCTTCCTGGGTTACGCCATGTACGCCAAGGAAGGTAAAGATAGGCAGGAAAATCACCAGCGGTGCGGCCAGCTGCATGACGCTCACCCCAAGGTTACCCAACCCACCATTGATACCTAACGCGCTGCCTTGCTTTGCTTTTGGATAAAAGAAGCTAATGTTTCCCATGCTGGAAGCAAAGTTCGCACCCGCGAATCCGCACAGCAGAGAGATGATAATAAATACCTCGAAAGGAGTACTGGTGTTCTGGATAGCAATACCCAGCCAGACACAGGGAATAATCAGAACAACCGTGCTTAATACCGTCCAGTAACGCCCGCCAAATATAGGTACCATAAAGGAGTAGGGCACGCGTAAAATAGCGCCGGAAAGGGAAGGTAGCGCAGTTAATAAAAAGAGTTGATCGGTTGTGAAATTAAATCCGACTTTATTGAGATTGACCGCAACAGCACTAAAAAGCATCCAGACACAGAATGCCAGCAATAAACAACTTACTGAAATTATGAGATTTTTTCGCGCAATCTTCTGGCCTTTATTCTCCCAAAACGCCGCATTTTCTGGTTTCCACGTAGTTAAAAGATAATGATTATTTTTCTCATTTTGTTGTGACATATCACCCTCGACGCGCCAGTAATTAATGAAAATCAAGCAATAACGGCGGCTGATTTTCACAAATCAGGATGCCGTCAAATAATCGGTATTATTGGAGTCTCGAATGAAGGATAGATAAGAAAAGCCCGCCACGAGAAGGACATGGGTATTATCGGTGATAACAATTGTTACCAAGTGTAACAAATAAGTTAATGCCGGGTTGCTTATACGCTGTTTTCAGGGAGATTCTGGAAACGTCAGGGAAACTAAAGTATTGGGGGACACCCTCACCCCGGCCCTCTCCCGTAGGGAGAGGGAGAAAACCAGTGCCCGGATTAAGGATCTGCACAATCTGTTCCCTCTCCCTCAGGGAGAGGGCCGGGGTGAGGGGCCGTGCTTCTCACAACTGCAACGACAACTCCATCGCCGCCCGTCTTAATGGTGCCAGTGCTTTCTCTTTCAGCCCCTGGGCACTCATCGTGGACGCGGGCACGCCAACGTTCATTGCCGCGACAATTTGCCCGCTGCGTGAAAGCAGCGGCACAGCCAATGAGCACAGCCCAACTTCTATCTGGCGGTCTGCCAGGGCATAACCCTGAATACGCACTTTGGCAATCTCTGCACGCAATGACTCTTTATCGCACAGCGTATGCGGCGTATAGCGGATTAACGTAGCGCGTGACAGTGTCACCTCTAATTGCTCTTCCGGTAATGCGCTCAGCAGCACGCGGCCCATAGAGGTCGCCCAGGCAGGCAACCGGCTGCCGCGCCCCAGATCGATACTCAACAAATTGTTTACGGCGGTACGCGCGATGTAAAGCACGTTATCACCATCCAGCGTGGCGGCGGAGCAGGATTCATTGAGCTGCTGACCGAGCGTATCGAGAGAGTGTTGCGCGGCTTTCGCCAAGGGCGTACCAGCGAGATAGGCATGGCCCACCGCCAGCACGCGGGGTAATAGCTCGTAGGTACGCCCATCAGGCGTATGCACCATGCCCAGCGCCGCAAGGGTGTACAAGCAGCGGCGAACCGCCGCACGTGAGATCTGGGTTTTCTGACTAAGTTGTGAGATTGTTAATCGCTGACGTTGTGGGGTAAAGGCACTCAGCACCTCCAGGCCACGCGCCAGGGATAACATAAAGTTGGGATCCCGCTCAGCCTGCCTGGCCGTGAGGGAGTCGTTGATTTCATTGCTCATTTTAACCCGCTCCATTCAGGGGTAACGATGCTCACTGTGTCACTATACCTTGTGGGTGCAACGGCTGGCAGGAATCTCCCCAATATCCCACGAAGATCACATTATTAACCTACGTATAACAAACGTGTCGATAATCGCACAACATTTCGATTATCGTCGTTGACCACCCCTGTTATGAAAATCTATTGTCAAAAGCAAGGTTATCGCCACCCTGTGGAGATAAAACCAAAACAATAAGAAGTAAAAGGAAGAGAGATGAGCGCCACGATAGAACATATTGAAAGCTGGCTGGTGGATGTGCCGACTATCCGCCCGCACAAATTATCGATGACCACCATGGGCTGCCAGACGCTGGTGATCATTCGCATTACCCGCTCTGACGGCATCACCGGCATTGGCGAAGCGACCACCATTGGTGGGCTGAGCTACGGAGTAGAAAGCCCGGAGGCGATCAAACTCACTATTGATGGCTACCTTGCCCCTTTATTGCAGGGGCAGCCAGCGGACAATTTACAGGCGCTGCTGTATCGAATCGAAAAGAGCGTGAAGGGCAACACTTTCGCCAAATCGGCGATTGAGACCGCGCTGCTGGATGCACAGGGTAAATCACTGGGCGTGCCGGTGTCGGCGCTACTGGGCGGCGCTTTGCAAACGTCTATTCCGGTGTTGTGGACGCTGGCGAGCGGCGATACGGCGAAAGATATCGCGGAAGGGGAAAATCTGCTCGCGTCTCGCCGTCATCAGGCCTTTAAGCTGAAAATCGGTGCGCGTGAACTGACAACGGATCTGAAACATACGGCGGCGATCGTCGAAGCCCTTGGCGATCGCGCCAGTATTCGCGTCGATGTCAACCAGGCCTGGGATGCGACAACCGGAGCAAAAGGCTGCCGCGAGCTGGCGGCGATGGGCGTTGACCTGATTGAACAGCCGGTTTCAGCACGCGATAACGCCGCGCTGGTGCGTTTGAGCCAGACCATCAAGACGGCGATTCTGGCCGATGAAGCGGTCTCCACGCATTTTGATGGTTATCAGCTCGCGCAACAGGGTTTTACCGGTGCATACGCATTGAAAATTGCCAAAGCGGGCGGGCCACAAAGTGTTCTTAAGCTGGCGCACGTGGCCCAGGCGGCGGGGATTGGCCTGTATGGCGGGACGATGCTGGAAGGCAGCGTCGGGACGGTTGCCTCACTGCATGCCTGGTCAACGCTTCCGCTGGCCTGGGGGAGCGAAATGTTTGGCCCGCTGCTGCTGAAAGACGACGTCATCAGCGTGCCGCTGACCTTTGCTGATGGGCACGTCACGCTACCGCAAACGCCAGGTTTGGGCGTTGAGTTAGATGAAGATAAAGTGCGTTTCTATACGCGTAAAGGATGAGGCTGAAAATGTTATTTAAAGTTGAAATGACCGTTAATATTCCGCTTGATTTCCCGGTAGCGCAGGCGGATGAAATTAAGAAAAAAGAAAAAGCCTACTCGCAACAATTACAGCGTGATGGGAAGTGGCGACATATCTGGCGCGTAGCGGGATTATATTCCAATGTCAGCATCTTCGATGTACAGGATGCTGAGGAACTGCATCAAATTTTAATGGGTTTACCGCTGTATCCGTTTATGGATATTCAGGTTGATGCGCTGTGCCGCCATCCTTCATCCATTCGCGACGACGACAAATAAAATAATAACCTCATGTCGGGGGTGTTCCCCGGCATTCTCTGTACCCTGCAAGCAAAAAAGTGAGATAACAATATGACTAACTCATTCGTACAACAGAACGAAGTCCAGGATTTATTACGCGAAAGCGCAGGTTTAAATTCCCCCGAGGGCAATGAACGTTTTAAGGCGATAACGCATCGGTTGTTGGAAAATATTTGTAGTTTGATTGATGACTATAATGTCACCCAGGAAGAGTTCTGGCACGCCATTAATTATCTGCATGAGCTGGGCGGTCGTCAGGAAGCGGCATTATTAGCCGCAGGCCTGGGTCTGGAGCATTTTCTCGATTTACGTCAGGATGCCATCGATGCTGCTCAGCAGCGTGAAACCGGCGGCACGCCACGTACCATTGAAGGCCCGCTGTATGTGGCTAATGCACCGCTGGCGCAAGGGTACGACCGAATGGACGATGGTAAGGATCCCGGTGAAACCCTGTGGCTGCATGGCGTGGTCACCGACACCAAAGGCCAACCGGTTGCGAATGCCATTGTTGATATCTGGCACGCCAATACGCTGGGTAACTACTCCTTCTTCGACCAAAGCCAGAGCGAATACAACCTGCGTCGTCGTATTCAAACCGGTGCTGACGGGCGCTACAGCGTGCGTACCATTATGCCTTCCGGGTATGGCTGCCCGCCGGATGGCCCAACCCAAAAACTGCTGGATCTGTTAGGCCGTCACGGCAACCGTCCTGCCCATATTCATTTCTTTGTTTCCGCACCGGGTCATAAACATTTAACCAGCCAGATTAACTTTAATGGCGATGAATATTTATGGGATGATTTTGCTTTTGCCACGCGCGAAGGCTTAATTGCCGATCCGGTAAAAGTTAACGATGAACAGAAAATTCGCGAGCGTAATCTTGAAGGCCCGCATACTGAAATTCGCTTTGATTTTACCCTTTGCAAAGCATTATCCTCTGATGAAGAAGGTCGAATTACCCGTTCACGTGCAAAAGAATAATATGTAAAACTTGCTGTTCACCTGCACTATTTTATCCTTGCAATTACGGGAGAAACCGTTATGCAAAAAACGCTGACATCGCTAAAAAATAAAATCAGCAATGCACTGATTGTCGATCGCGAAAATCATATTTATCGCTGCCATCGTTCGATATTTACCGACCCGGCTTTGTTCGATTTTGAAATGAAACATATCTTTGAAGGTAATTGGGTTTTTCTGGCGCATGAAAGCCAGATCCCGGAACCGGGTGATTATTACACCTTAACACTGGGTCGCCAGCCGGTGATTATTACCCGCGACAAGAAAAACGAACTTCACGCCATGATCAACAGCTGCGCTCACCGTGGTGCGATGCTGTGTCGCCGTAAAACAGGTAATAAGAGCTCATTTACCTGTCCGTTCCACGGCTGGACCTTCAGCAATAACGGCAAGCTGCTGAAAGCAAAAGATGAGAGTACCGGCGGCTATCCGGAGACGTTCAAACATGAAGGTTCGCACGACCTGAAAAAACTGCCGCGTTTTGAGTCGTATCGCGGGTTCCTGTTTGGCAGCCTGAGTGATGATGTACAGCCGCTGGCCGATTACCTGGGCGAAACGCTGAAAATAATCGATCTGATTGTTGATCAGGCGCCGGAAGGTCTGGAAGTCCTGAAAGGCTCTTCCAGCTATGTGTACGAAGGTAACTGGAAACTGGGTGCCGAAAACGGCGCCGACGGTTATCACGTGAGTGTCGTGCACTGGAACTATGCCTCTACCATGTCACGCCGAAACTACGAAGCGGAAGGAACGCACGCGGTGGATGCGAACGGTTGGTCGAAAAGCGTCGGTGGGGGTTACGGCTTTGAAAACGGCCACATGCTGCTGTGGACGCGGGCGCTGAACCCGGAGGTGCGGCCAGTCTATGCACATTACGATCGTCTTAAAGCCGAATTCGGCGACAACCGCGCCGGGCAGATGGTCAATGAGACGCGCAACCTGTGTATATATCCGAACGTCTATTTGATGGATCAGTTCTCCACGCAGATCCGCGTGATTCGGCCCATCTCCGTCGATAAAACAGAAGTCACCATCTGGTGTTTCGGCCCGAAAGGCGAACCGGATCAGGCGCGTGCGCTGCGTATTCGGCAGTACGAAGATTTCTTCAATGTTAGCGGCATGGGCACACCGGACGACCTCGAAGAGTTCAGCGCCTGTCAGCGTGGCTATCTGGGCGAAAATCTGGCCTGGAGCGACCTCAGTCGCGGTGCGCTGCACTGGGTCGATGGCCCCGATGAGCATGCCACTGAGGCCGGTTTTACCCCCCTTTTAAGCGGTGTGAAATCGGAAGATGAAGCGCTGTACATCGCCCATCACCATCACTGGCAGACGGTGATGCTGGCCGCGCTGGAGAAAGAACAGCAGCGTTTTGATGCGTCAATTACCCAGCGTGTGGAGGTGGCCGATGCTGACGTGTGATCAGGTAAAACAATTTTTGTATCACGAGGCCAGGCTGCTGGACGACCGTCAGTGGGATGAGTGGATCGCATGCTACAGCCCAAAAGTGGTCTACTGGATGCCCGCCTGGGGCGATGATGACAAGCTGACCACCGATCCGCAGCGTGAAATTTCGCTGATTTACTATCCGAACCGCGAGGGGCTGGAAGACAGGGTTTACCGCATTAAAACGGAGCGTTCGGGGGCCAGCACGCCTGAGCCGCGCACCACTCATATGATCAGTAATATCGAAATCACCGGGCAGAGTGAACAGGGCGTGGAGGTGCGCTACAACTGGGTGACCTACAGCCACCGTTATCAACAGACGGATTGCTACTTTGGCACCACGTTCTGCACGCTGATTGAGGGGGAAGGTCTGCCGCAAATCGTGCGTAAAACGATCCGTCTGAACAACGACTACATTCGCCAGGTCATTGATGTTTACCATGTTTAAGAGGTGCTTATGAGCTATACCATCGCGCTCAATTTTGAAGACGGCGTCACCCGGTTTATTCAATGCAACGCCGGAGAGAAGGTGCTCGACGCTGCGTATCGCCAGAAAGTTAATCTGCCGATGGATTGTTCCGACGGTGTGTGCGGCACCTGTAAGTGTCACTGCCCAAGCGGTAACTATTCGCTGGGCGAGGATTATCTGGAAGAGGCGCTGGATGAAGACGAAGCGCAGGCGCGTCAGGTGCTGACCTGCCAGATGATCCCGGACAGCGATTGCGTGCTCGATGTGCCCGTCGCGGCGGCAGCCTGTAAAACGGGGATCTCCTCGTTTAATGCTACGGTGAAACGCGTGACGGCGCTGTCTGATAGCGCCATTGAGCTGGTGGTGGAAACCGCCGAGAACCTCAATTTCCTGCCCGGTCAGTATATCAATATTCAGGTGCCGGGTACGCCGCAGGTGCGTGCGTATTCCTTTAGCTCACTACCGGGCCGTAACGAAGGCAGTTTTCTGATTCGTAACGTGCCGGGCGGCCTGATGAGCCAGTGGTTAAGCCATAAAGCGGTGGCGGGGGCGCCACTGAGCCTGACCGGGCCGATGGGCAGTTTTTATCTGCGTGACGGCGAGCGCCCGCTGCTGATGCTGGCGGGCGGCACCGGGCTGGCGCCGATGCTGGCGATGCTGCATACCCTGGCGCAGCAGAAAAGTGCGCGCGACATTACCTTGCTTTACGGCGTAAACGGCGACAACGACCTGGTGCTGGGCGAGTTGCTGGAGAGTTTCGCCGCGCAGTTGCCGGGATTTAGCTGGCTGCCGGTGGTGGCTGATAGTGAAAGCACCTGCCCGCAGAAGGGCTACGTGACGGAACACTTTACCAGCACGATGCTCAACGAAGGCGATGTTGATATTTACCTCTGCGGGCCGCCGCCGATGGTGAACGCCGTCACCTCTACGTTGCAGGCGCTGGGCGTTAATCCGGCAGGATTCTGGTATGAGAAATTTATCGCCAGCCAGAGCGCGGCGGCATAAGGAGCAATCATGCGATTTAGTCATAAAGTGATGGCGATTACCGGCGCGGCGCAGGGTATTGGCCGCCGTACGGCGGAGCTGGCGGCAGAACAGGGCGCGGCGCTGCTGCTTATCGACCGTTCGCAATATGTTCACGAACTGGCGGCAGAATTGTCTGCTGCCGGGCACCGTGTGCTGGCGCTGGAAGCCGATCTTGAACAGTGGGAAAGCACGGAACAGGTATTTGCCGCAGGCGTTGCGCACTTTGGCCGGATTGATGTGCTGGTTAACAATGTTGGCGGCACCATTTGGGCACGACCGTTTGCCGAGTATCAACCCGCGCAAATTGAAGCAGAAGTACGCCGCTCGCTTTTCCCGACGCTGTGGGGCTGTCGCGCGGTGCTGCCGTCTATGCTGGCGCAGGGCAAAGGCAGTATCGTCAATATCTCTTCGGTGGCGACCGGCGGCGTGAATCGCGTGCCGTATTCGGCTGCGAAAGGTGGCGTCAACGCCCTGACGCGCTCAATTGCGATGGAGTATAGCGAGGCAGGCATTCGTATTAATGCCGTTGCGCCCGGCGGAACGGAAGCCCCGGCGCGGCTGACGCCGCGTAATACGGAGCAGCCGAGCGAGCAGGAGGAAGTGTGGTATCAGCAGGTGGTGGATCAAACGGTGCAGAGTAGTTTACTGCACCGTTACGGCACGCTGGATGAACAGGCGCATGCCATTCTGTTCCTCGCCAGCGATGAAGCCAGCTATATCACCGGCGTGGTATTGCCCGTTGCTGGTGGCGACCTCGGTTAACGCCGGGTAGCATACCAGCAGAGCAGGGAGCCTGCGCAGACCATGCAGGCCCCTTGCCAGAACGCCCATGAGAGCGATTCACTCAGTAACAATGCCGCCAGCGCAGCGGAAAGCACCGGCGTCAGATACGAGGCCGTCGCCAGCAGGCTGACGTTACCGTGCAGGATCCCGACGTTCCACGCGGCATAGCCAAAGCCCAGCGCGATGGCGCACATGCCAAGCTTAATGACCACTGGCAGACTGAAGGACATTTCAGGCTGCGCGCTGAACAAAAATTTTAACCACAGCGTAGCGGCAGTCAGCAGAATGAAGAGCGTGATGCCATTTTTTCCTTTGGCGTATTTCGCTGTCAACGTGCAGTAAGCCGCCCAGATGAACGCCCCGGTAAAGGCGAGAATATAGCTTAGCGGGCTGGAAATAACGTTGCTGATAATTTCATCAATATTTAGCCCACGATCGCCGCCCAGCACCCAACTGACACCTAATAGTGATAATCCCAGGCCGGGAATAATGAATAAGTTACTTTTCTGACCGTTAAAAATAATGGCGAACAGAATCGTCAGGCTTGGCCACAAATAATTGACCATCCCCACTTCGATCGCCTGTTGACGCGTACCGGCAAACCCAAGCGACAGCGCCAGGCATATTTCATAGCTGACAAACAGCACGCTGCCCGCCAGCAGATAATGGCGCGAAAACTGACGAAGATCGGGAAAGCCGACGGTAAACATCAACAGCAAACCGCTCAGGGTATAGATCATGGCCGCGCCGCCAACCGGGCCAAGGCCTTCGCTGACGCCGCGAATCAGCCCGACCATCGTACTCCATAACAGAATGGCTAGCAGGCCAATCAGCGTTGCTTTCTTTTTATCCATGACAAAATGAGATGCTTAAATTGAGCAAACCTCGTTTATAGCACTTTTTACAGGTTGACGGACAATAATTTCCGAAGAACGTACTCCCAAAGAGTTAATGAAAATCAATGACCCTGACTATTAAGGGGGCAGATCTATTTGAGTTTGATTTGACGCAAAAAACGCAGGGGTATAGCTGTTAATTTGCCTGCCTACGTTACATTCCAATAACGAGGAAAGCAATGGACGTCAGCCGCAGGAAATTTTTTAAAATCTGCGCGGGCGGTATGGCGGGTACAACGGCAGCGGCGCTGGGCTTTATGCCTAAAATGGCGCTGGCTCAGGCACGTAATTTCAAACTGCTGAAAGCCAAAGAAGTCCGTAATACCTGTACTTACTGCTCTGTGGGTTGTGGGCTATTAATGTATAGCCTGGGCGATGGGGCGAAAAATACCCGCGAAGCCATTTATCACATTGAAGGCGACCCGGATCATCCGGTCAGCCGCGGGGCGTTATGCCCGAAAGGGGCGGGCCTGCTGGATTACATCCACAGTGAAAACCGCCTGCGTTACCCGGAATACCGTGCGCCAGGCTCCAATAAATGGCAGCGCATCAGCTGGGACGAAGCGTTTGAACGCATTGCGAAGCTGATGAAAGCGGACCGCGACGCCAACTTTATCGAGAAAAACGATCAGGGCGTGGCCGTAAACCGTTGGCTGTCAACCGGGATGCTCTGCGCATCAGCGGCAAGTAATGAGACCGGTATGCTGACGCAGAAGTTTGTGCGTTCTCTCGGCATGCTGGCGGTGGACAACCAGGCGCGCGTCTGACACGGACCAACGGTAGCAAGTCTTGCTCCAACATTTGGTCGCGGTGCGATGACCAACCACTGGGTTGATATCAAAAACGCCAACGTTGTGATGGTGATGGGCGGCAACGCCGCTGAAGCGCATCCGGTGGGTTTCCGCTGGGCGATGGAAGCCAAAAACAATAACGATGCGACGCTTATCGTCGTCGATCCACGCTTTACGCGTACCGCTTCTGTAGCGGATATCTACGCGCCAATTCGTTCCGGTACGGACATTACGTTCCTGTCTGGCGTACTGCTGTATCTGATCGAAAACAACAAAATTAACGCCGAATACGTTAAAAGCTACACCAACGCCAGCCTGCTGGTGCGGGATGATTTTGGCTTCGAAGACGGCCTGTTCAGTGGCTACGACGAAAGCAAACGCCAATATGATAAAACGTCGTGGAACTATCAGTTCGATGAAAACGGATACGCCAAACGCGATGAGACGTTAACGCATCCTCGCTGCGTATGGAATTTGCTTAAACATCACGTTTCTCGCTATACGCCGGATGTGGTGGAAAACATCTGCGGCACGCCGAAAGCGGACTTCCTGAAAGTGTGTGAAGTTCTGGCTTCAACCAGTGCGGCCGATCGGACGACCACGTTCCTGTATGCGCTGGGCTGGACGCAGCACACCGTCGGTGCGCAGAACATTCGTACCATGGCGATGATTCAGTTGCTGCTCGGCAATATGGGGATGGCAGGCGGCGGCGTGAACGCGTTGCGCGGTCACTCCAACATTCAGGGCTTAACGGATCTGGGGCTGCTCTCCACGAGTCTGCCGGGTTATTTGACGCTGCCGTCGGATAAACAGACCGACCTGCAAACGTACCTGACGGCGAACACGCCGAAAGCCACGCGCGCAGATCAGGTGAACTACTGGGGCAACTATCCGAAGTTCTACGTCAGCCTGATGAAAGCGTTCTACGGCGATGCGGCGCAAAAAGAAAACGGTTGGGGCTTCGACTGGTTGCCAAAATGGGATCAGGCCTACGACGTTATCAAGTATTTCAACATGATGGACCACGGCAAAGTGAATGGCTATATCTGCCAGGGCTTTAACCCGGTCGCCAGCTTCCCGGACAAAAACAAAACCGTCCGCGCGCTGAGCAAATTGAAATACATGGTGGTTATCGATCCGTTAGTCACCGAAACCTCGACGTTCTGGCAGAACCACGGCGAATCAAACGATGTTGATCCGTCAACGATTCAGACCGAAGTCTTCCGTCTGCCGTCAACCTGCTTTGCTGAAGAGGATGGTTCTATTGCCAACTCTGGCCGCTGGCTGCAATGGCACTGGAAAGGCGCAGAGCCACCGGGAGAAGCGCTGAATGACGGCGAAATTCTGGCCGGTATTTATCATCGCCTGCGTGAGATGTATCGCTCAGAAGGCGGGAAAGGCGCTGAACCGCTGCTGAAAATGAGCTGGAACTATAAGCAGCCGGATCGTCCGGAATCGGAAGAAGTGGCGAAAGAGAACAACGGCTATGCGCTGGAAGATCTCTATGACGCAAACGGTGTGCTGGTGGCGAAAAAAGGCCAGTTGCTCAACAGCTTCGCGCTGCTGCGCGACGATGGTTCGACGGCATCGTCCTGCTGGATTTACACCGGTAGCTGGACGGAGCAGGGTAACCAGATGGCGAATCGCGATAACGCTGACCCGTCAGGCCTGGGGAACACCCTCGGCTGGGCCTGGGCGTGGCCGCTTAACCGCCGTGTGCTGTACAACCGCGCATCTGCCGATCCGCAGGGTAAACCGTGGGATCCGAAACGGATGCTGATTAAATGGAATGGCGCGAAATGGGTCGGGAACGATATTCCGGACTTCAACACCGCAGCACCAGGTAGCGATACCGGGCCGTTTATCATGCAGCCGGAAGGGATGGGGCGTCTATTCGCTATCGATAAGCTGGCGGAAGGCCCGTTCCCGGAGCATTACGAGCCAATGGAAACGCCGCTGGGCACCAACCCGCTGCACCCGAACGTGATTTCGAGCCCGGTGGTTCGACTGTACGAAGACGATGCGTTGCGGATGGGTAAAAAAGATAAATTCCCCTATGTGGGGACGACTTATCGCCTGACCGAGCATTTCCACACCTGGACCAAACATGCGCGCCTGAACGCCATTGCCCAGCCGGAACAGTTTGTTGAAATCAGCGAAAATCTGGCGAAAGCGAAGGGGATTGCCAACGGCGATCGTGTGACCGTCAGCAGCAAGCGTGGCTTTATTCGCGCCGTTGCGGTGGTGACGCGTCGTCTGCAAACTCTGAACGTTCATGGGCAACAGGTGGAAACGATCGGGATCCCGCTGCACTGGGGTTACGAAGGTGTGGCCCGCAAAGGCTATATCGCTAACACCCTGACGCCTAATGTCGGCGATTCAAACTCGCAAACGCCGGAATATAAGGCGTTTCTGGTGAACATCGAGAAGGCTTAAGGAGCGAACGATGGATATGCAATCTCAGGATATTATCAAACGCTCTGCCACGAACCCGATTACACCCGCGCCACGTGCGCGGGATTATAAAGAGGAAGTGGCGAAGCTGATTGATGTCTCCTCCTGCGTGGGCTGCAAAGCCTGCCAGGTGGCGTGCTCAGAGTGGAATGATATCCGCGATGATGTGGGCCACTGCGTGGGCGTGTACGATAATCCGGCGGATTTAAGCGCCAAATCCTGGACGGTAATGCGCTTTAGCGAGACCGAACAGAACGGCAAACTGGAGTGGCTGATTCGTAAAGATGGCTGCATGCACTGTGAAGATCCGGGCTGCCTGAAGGCGTGCCCGTCTGCCGGGGCAATCATCCAGTACGCGAACGGGATCGTCGACTTCCAGCAGGATAACTGCATTGGCTGCGGCTACTGCATCGCCGGGTGTCCGTTTAATATTCCGCGCCTCAATAAAGAGGATAACCGGGTATACAAATGCACCCTGTGCGTGGATCGCGTCAGCGTGGGCCAGGAGCCGGCTTGTGTGAAAACCTGTCCGACCGGGGCGATTCACTTCGGCACCAAGAAAGAGATGCTGGATGTGGCACAGGAACGTGTCGATAAGCTAAAAGCGCGCGGCTATGCCAATGCAGGCATCTATAACCCGCAGGGCGTGGGCGGGACGCACGTGATGTATGTTCTACATCATGCGGATCAGCCGGAGCTGTATCATAAGCTACCGAAAGATCCGAGCATCGATACCAGCATCAACCTGTGGAAAGGGGCGCTGAAGCCGCTCTCCGCCGCCGGGTTCATCGCTACCTTCGCCGGGCTGATTTATCACTACATCGGTATTGGCCCGAATAAAGAAGTGGATGACGACGAAGAGGATGACAGCCATGAGTAAGTCGAAAATGATTGTGCGCACCAAATTTATTGACCGCGCCTGTCACTGGACGGTGGTGATTGCCTTCTTCCTGGTCGCGTTGTCGGGGATTTCATTCTTCTTCCCAACGCTGCAGTGGCTTACCGAAACGTTCGGTACACCGCAAATGGGGCGTATTCTGCACCCGTTCTTCGGTGTTCTGATCTTCGTGCTACTGATGCTGATGTTCTTCCGCTTTGTGCATCACAACATTCCGGACAAAGAAGATATTCCCTGGGTGAAAGGGATTGTTGAAGTTCTGAAGGGTAATGAGCACAAAGTCGCGCGCGTTGGCAAATATAACGCCGGGCAGAAGATGATGTTCTGGACCATCATGAGCATGATTTTTGTGTTGCTGGTGACCGGGATAATTATCTGGCGTCCGTACTTTGCGCACTATTTCCCGATTCAGGTCGTGCGCTACAGCCTGCTGTTGCACGCGACCTCAGCCATTATTTTGATTCATGCCATCCTAATCCATATGTATATGGCGTTCTGGGTGAAAGGATCGATTAAGGGCATGATTGAAGGGAAGGTGAGCCGCCGTTGGGCGAAGAAACATCACCCTCGCTGGTATCGTGATGTCGAACGTATGGAAGCGAAAAAAGAGACTAACGAAGGGTTGTAAGGGCCTGACGTGAATACGCTCCCCCGTGCTGCATGGTGCGGGGGATTTTTGCATTCAGGTGTTGGTGATAAGCGAGTCGATGGCGTGGATAACGTCGTTACGGGCGGCGCGCAGGTTGCAGATGTAGTCAGCCGGGGCGATTGATTTCGTTTTTATGCTGGTCAGCATCGGTGCGCACAGCACCAGCGTTTCGAATTCAATGTTCACTTTCGGAACGACGGAATCATGCCATTTCGGCAATAGATAATTTTTTGCCAGTGGCATAATGACCCTTGTCGCTAAGTCTTCGTAATAATCATTTTGCACAACCATATAATAAGGCCAAAGCTTATTGGTTAAAGGCGATGGGTTTCTGTAAACGTCGAATTGTTCAGTCATTATATAACCTTAAAAAAGTCATCGTCAGTTAACGTGCCATACTTTTCTATAAGGTCATTCATAGTTTTCATGAATTCCTTCTCCTGCTCCCGTTGACGTGTGGTAATACTACGAACAGGTCGGTTGCCTGGGGGTGTAAGACAGGAACGTTCATTTTTTTTCGTCGCTGAAATTTTCATTTGCCTCTCCTTTTCGTTAATGCGCTGATTATCGTTTCCTCCCTTTAAAAGGCAAGCGCCTTTCATTGTGAGTTTATTAATTTGCGTATCCGCTTCCACAAAATAGCAACACGTTACATTTACACCGGTATATTAATTCTCAAACTGAATATATGGACAATCGCGTCAGCGGGGATTTTGCGCTGGTTTGCCCCGGATGAATGTTCAATAATGTCTGCCGCAAATATTTAACAAGTGGTAGTGGTATGAAAAAAACGGTTTTTTCGTTAGCGCTTGGTACTTTTGGCCTGGGAATGGCAGAGTTCGGCATTATGGGCGTGCTGACGGATCTGGCGCGGGATACGCAGATTTCGATTCCTTCTGCCGGGCACATGATCTCGTTCTACGCCTTCGGCGTGGTGATTGGCGCACCAATTATTGCGCTGTTCTCCAGTCGCTTTTCGCTCAAGCATATTCTGTTGTTTCTGGCCGCGTTATGCGTACTGGGCAACGCGATTTTTACCTTTTCGTCGTCGTACAGCATGCTGGCCATCGGCAGGCTGGTCTCCGGTTTTCCGCATGGCGCTTTTTTTGGTGTTGGGGCGATCATTTTGTCGAAAATCGCGCCGCCGGGAAAGGTCACGATGGCAGTAGCCGGAATGGTCTCTGGTATGACGGTCGCGAATTTATTGGGCATTCCGGTTGGTACCTGGCTCGGTCACGCCTTTAGTTGGCGCTATACGTTTCTGCTGATTGCCGCGTTTGATGTCATTGTTATCGCCTCGATTCTCTTTTGGGTGCCCGATCTGTTTGATAAATCCAACGCTCGCCTCAGCGAGCAGTTCCGTTTCCTGAAAGCGCCTGAGCCATGGTTGATCTTTCTGGCGACCCTGTTTGGCAACGCGGGCGTTTTCGCCTGGTTTAGTTATATCAAACCCTACATGCTGTATGTCACTGGTTTTACCGAAACCTTTATGACCTTCATCATGATGTTCATGGGGCTTGGAATGGTATTGGGAAATATCATCAGCGGAAAACTCTCTGCACGCTATAGTCCTCTGCGCATTGCGGCCACCACCGATGCGATTATTGTGCTTTCGTTGGTGATGCTGTTCCTGTTTGCCGATGTGAAAGGTGCGGCACTGGGGATGGCGTTTATTTGCTGTGCGGGGTTGTTTGCGCTTTCTGCGCCGTTGCAGATTCTGCTGCTGCAAAACGCGAAGGGCGGGGAGATGTTGGGTGCCGCGGGTGGGCAAATGGCCTTTAACCTTGGTAGCGCTGTGGGAGCTTATTGCGGTGGCATGATGCTGACGCTGGGCTTTGCCTACAACTATGTGGCTATACCCGCGGCGTTACTTTCGTTTTCGGCGATGTCGGCCTTATTGGCGTATGGCTATATTAAAAATCGTCGTCACCCGAGGGTTATCGCTCCCTCTGCGTAGAGGGAGCGTTCAGCTTACTTACGGAAATCAATCACCATACGGCCACGGATTTGGCCTTGTTCCATCTCTTTAAAGATAGCGTTGATATCTTTCAGCGGGCGAGAGGTGACCTTCGGTACCACTTTACCTTCCGCAGCAAACTGGAAGGCTTCAGCCAGATCCTGACGTGTACCCACAAGCGAACCCACCACCTGAATACCGTCCAGCACCAGGCGTGGAATGTCCAGACTCATCGCTTCCGGCGGCAGGCCAACAGCCACCACGCGGCCACCGGCACGAACGGCGTCAACCGCAGAGTTGAACGCTGCTTTGGCAACGGCGGTAACGACGGCGGCATGCGCGCCACCGGTTTTTTCCTGCACCAGTTTTGCGGCATCCGGGCTGCGGGAGTTAATGATTAAGTCTGCGCCCATGCTTTCAGCCAGTTTCAGCTGTTCGTCATTGACGTCAAGCGCGATGACTTTGGCGTTAAAGACGTTTTTCGCATATTGCAGCGCCAGGTTACCCAGACCGCCCAGACCATAGATTGCGATCCACTGGCCCGGTTTGATACCGGAAATTTTTACGGCTTTATAGGTCGTGACGCCCGCACAGGTAATACTGCTGGCCGCGGCGGATTCCAGGCCGTCAGGCACTTTGACAGAGTAATCGGCGGTGACGATGCACTCTTCCGCCATACCGCCATCTGCGGTGTAACCGGCGTTAACCACTTCACGACACAGCGTTTCGTTGCCGCTGTTACAGTATTCACAGTGTCCACATCCCTGGAAGAACCACGCAACGCTCGCGCGGTCGCCGGGTTTCAGCGACGTCACACCCGGGCCGACTTCTTTCACAATTCCGATACCTTCATGGCCCAGAATAACACCGGTTTTGTCGCCAAAATCGCCATTTTTTACATGGAGATCCGTATGACAAACGCCGCAGCATTCCATCTTAAGAAGCGCTTCACCATGTTTCAGCGGGCGCAGGGTGCGTTCGGTGACATCAACCTGATGATCTTTTGTAACGACAGCAGCCTTCATGTTTTTCTCCTTTTATGATGAATATCTGCAGAGCAATCATATGATTACTCCATTAGGATTAATGTTTTTCTGCTTCAGATGCAATAGCTCAGACATCTAATGTAATAATTCTTATTAAGAATTGGATGATCATAACAAAATATTCCTTTAATCCCCCTAATGAGTATTTGACCCGGAGAGGATGGCCTGGCAGGGGGCTGCCAGGCATGTGGTTACAGTTTAGATTGAATTAACGCAATTTCCTGACGCCAGGCCTGCTGTCTCTGTGGTTTCTGATGTTTTGCCTTCCGGGCGAGATCGTCGGCTAACCACGATTCCAGCGCAATAAGACGTTCCAGCAGCGCGTCGGCATCATCTGCCTGAGATTGCTGTGTGGCAGGTGGCGTGCTTAAAGCCACCGCTGAGCTGTTCTTTTCACTGATTCGCGCAAACATCTCATCGGCATCATGCCATTCGCTGAGGCAACCATCATCGATCAGCCAGAAGCGATTACAGCTGGCGGTCATCAGTTGTCTGTCATGACTGACCAGGAGTACGCCGCCTTCAAAATGCTGTAGTGTTTCCGCCAGCGCAATTTTTCCCTCCATATCCAGATGGTTCGTCGGTTCATCAAGCATTAACAGGTTGTAACGGGCCAGGGTAAGCCCGACGAACAGCAGTCTTGAACGCTCGCCGCCGCTAAGGGTATGCACGTGCTGCCCATGGCGCTGCCACGGAAAACCCGCCCGTAGTAACGCTTTTTTGCGTGTTTCCGGATCCGGCGCAAAGGTTTCAAGCGCGTCAAACAGCGTGGCGTTATCGGGCAACTGTTGCAGTGTCTGATCGTAATAACCTGGCTTTGCGCGCGGGTGCAGCCTGAGCGTATCGTCAATACCGTCCGATAAAGCCTGTTGCCAGATCATCCGCAGCAGAGACGATTTACCGCAGCCGTTATGGCCGACGAGCGCAACCCTGTCACCGCTTTTCAGACGCGCGGTTGGTATATGGAATAGCGGTGGTAATCCCGCATCTGGGCAAATCGACAGATTCTCCATTTCCAGCAGGCGATTCGCCGCAAGCGCATCACCCTGTAAGGTTAACGTCCAGGGGTTGCCGTCTGTGACGGCCGTCTGGTTTTCTTTTAGCCGGGCCACCTGTTTTTCCATCTGCTTCGCTTTTTGCGCCAGACCCTCGTTATCGTAGACCCGGCCCCACGTCGCCAGCCGTTTAGCGCTTGCGGTGACCCGTTCTATCTCCTTTTGTTCTGCTCTATGTCGCAGGGCGTCGCTTTCGTCTTTTGCTGCCAGGGCAAACCGGGCCTGGCTACAGGGAAGGGCAAAGCTATGCAGCGTTTTATCACGTAAAATCCAGCTGCCATTGGTGACGGTATCGAGCAACTGTCGGTCATGTGACACGAGGATGAAACTCCCCGTCCAGTGCAACAGGAAATGTTCCAGCCACAGCAGCGTCGGAAGATCGAGATGGTTACTGGGTTCATCCAGTAGCAGTAAATCGGGTTGATGAATTAACGCACGCGCCAGCATCAGACGCGTATGTTGCCCGCCGCTTAGCGAGGCGCTGGTCAGTGCGGTTTCATGTTCACTAAAGCCCATCTCCGCCAGTAAGCTTTCGCCACGCCAGCGTTCTGCAGCGCGATCGTGGGCCGGGAGCTCAGCAAGGACTGCATCCAGCAGTGACAGGGGATAAAGTGCATCAGGAAGATGTTGCTCAATACGCGCTACCAGGCAGCGCCTGGCGATTGCGACGTTGCCAGAGGCGGGTTGTGTTGTGCCATCCAGCACTTTAAGCAGTGTGCTTTTGCCGCAGCCATTATCGCCCAGCAGGCCAATACGATCGCCCTGTTTGAGGGTAAAGGAGAGTCCGTCGAAAAGCGTGCCAAACGCCGTATCAACACGTAAAGATTGTGCAGTCAGTAATGTACTCATGGTTGCTTACTCAAGAATTACAGGCGCAAAAACGCCTCGTCAAACATCGCTGACGATAACCTGGTAAGCCCGAGGGAAGGGATTGGGGTGAGAGTCTTCGCTCAAGCCTCCGTTATCGCAGCACGATATCGGTAACGCTTGAGCTGGTGCGATCACCAAGGGTATGTGAAACATTAAAGATTTCACAGAACAGCATAATTAGCCTCCTTTTATTATCAGTATGAATAGGTGAAGGCAGTGTAGCGGGGATTATTACGTTTTGCCAACTGGCTGGTGGCGAAACAATCATTAGTTACAACATACTCTTTTATTTTTTGAAATACTGAACATGAAAGACCGTGCATATTTAGGGTCAGGCAGGAAAGGTGGGCCGAAGCCCACCTCAGGATTAGATTGATGTCCGGCGGTAGCTACGATATTCCGGCAGCCAGAAGTTTTCGTTGATCGCCTGCTGGAGCGCGTCAGCAGACGTTTTCACTGCAACGCCTTGCTGCTGAGCCATTTTCCCGACCGCAAAAGCGATATCTCGTGATACCTGATGAATGTCCTTCAGTTCCGGTAGCACCAGCCCTTCACCGGTGTTGGCCAGCGGGGAGTGCTTCGCCAGCGTTTCGCTAGCGGACATTAGCATTTCATCGGTAATACGCGTTGCGCCAGAGGCGATCACACCAAGCCCAATCCCCGGGAAAATATAGGAGTTATTACACTGGGCAATCGGGTAAACCTTATCCTTCCACACGACCGGGCTGAACGGACTGCCGGTGGCGACCAGGGCGTTGCCTTCGGTCCAGGCGATAATATCCTGCGGTGTGGCTTCCACGCGCGAGGTCGGGTTGGAGAGTGGCATCACAATCGGGCGCGGGCAGTGTTTGTGCATTTCACGAATAATCTCTTCCGTAAAGAGCCCCGTTTGCCCGGAAACGCCAATCAGAATATCGGGTTTAACATTGCGCACAACGTCCAGCAATGACAGGACTTCGTTATCCGTATCCCAGTTTTGCAGGCTGCTGCGTTTCTGCACCAGTTTGGTCTGGAAGGAGAGCAGGTTTGGCATCTGATCGGTCAATAGGCCAAAGCGGTCAACCATGAACACACGCGCACGCGCCTGATCTTCACTGAGACCTTCACGCTGAAGTTGAGCGATGATTTGTTCGGCGATACCACAACCGGCAGAGCCTGCTCCCAGGAAGACAATTTTCTGATCGCTAAGCTGGCTTCCCGCCGCACGGCTGGCGGCAATCAGTGTGCCGACGGTGACCGCCGCAGTACCCTGAATATCGTCGTTAAAGGAGCAAATTTCATCACGATAGCGGTTGAGCAGCGGCATTGCGTTTTTCTGCGCGAAATCTTCGAACTGTAGCAACACGTTTGGCCAACGCTGTTTCACGGCCTGAATAAAATCATCGACAAATTGATAATAATCGTCGTCGGTGATGCGCGGGTTACGCCAGCCCATGTACAACGGATCGTTCAGCAATTGTTGATTGTTGGTACCGACATCCAGCACCACCGGAAGGGTATATGCCGGGCTGATACCGCCACAGGCGGTATAGAGCGACAGTTTACCAATGGGAATGCCCATCCCGCCGATACCCTGGTCGCCGAGGCCAAGAATGCGCTCGCCGTCGGTGACCACAATCACTTTAATGTTGTGGTTTGGGACGTTCTGCAGAATGTCATCCATGTTGTGACGATTCTGATAGGAGATAAATACCCCGCGTGAGCGACGATAAATCTCGGAGAATCGCTCGCAGGCCGCGCCAACCGTTGGGGTATAAATGACCGGCATCATCTCATCAAGATGGTTTTCCACCAGGCGATAGAAGAGCGTTTCATTGGTGTCCTGAATGTTGCGCAGGTAGATGTGTTTGTCGATCTCCGTTTTGAACCCCTGATACTGGATCCAGGCGCGCTCGGCCTGTTCTTCAATCGTTTCGACCACTTCAGGCAGCAGACCGAGCAGGTTGAAATTGCTGCGTTCTTCTTTGCTGAAGGCACTGCCTTTATTCAGCAACGGGAACTCCAACAGCACCGGGCCGGCGTACGGGATATACAGAGAACGGTTGGTTTTACCTTGTGACATCGTATTACTCCATCGTCATCACGCCAGTCCACGGGAAGTCTGGCAGAAACTGCAGTGCCGTGGATTATAAAGCAACTGTTAACTATCGTGGGGCAAAATTGCCCGGAAGTTGACAGCAGGTTGACGCTTCGTGCGGTCGGTTCGCGTTCTGCTGAGATTCAACTAAGCTGAAACGTGTCTGTGAGATTGATCACTCATTGTGAGGTAAGACGATGAAAGTATTAGGTTATGCTGCTCAGAACCCCGCCGCGCCGCTGGCGCCCTTTACCTTTGACCGACGCGAACCCAGGCCCGACGATGTGGTGATCGATATTCTTTACTGTGGCGTCTGCCACTCTGACCTTCATCAAGCGCGGGACGACTGGGGATTTAGTCGTTACCCGATTGTTCCTGGCCACGAAATTGTCGGTCGCGTCGTGGCGGTTGGTGACAGTGTCACGAAATTTAAACCCGGAGATCTGGCGGCGATTGGCTGTATGGTGGATTCCTGTCGAGTTTGTCATCCGTGTAAACAGGGGCTGGAGCAGTATTGCGAAGAAGGCAATATTCAGACTTATAACGGCATCGACCGCCACGATGGTTCGCTCACTATGGGCGGTTACTCACAAACGATTGTTGCCAGTGAAGATTTTGTCCTGCACCTGCCGGAAAATATTGACCTGAAAGGCGCTGCGCCATTGTTATGCGCCGGGATCACCACCTGGTCGCCTCTGCGTCGCTGGAACATCAATGAGCACAGCAAAGTCGCGGTAATAGGCCTTGGCGGTTTGGGACATATGGCGCTGAAGCTTGCCAATGCGCTGGGAGCCGAGGTGACGCTCTTTACCCGTTCTGCCGGAAAAGAGGCGGATGCGCGGCGACTGGGGGCTCATCATGTGGTGCTGTCTACTGATGACGCTCAGATGAAAGAGGTTCAAAACCAGTTCGATTTGATCATCGATACCGTTCCCTATGCCCATGATATTAATGCCTACGTTCCCACATTAACGTTGGACGGCACTCTGGTCTTCGTCGGCCTGTTGGGCAATGTTGCTGATTTCTATACGGTTCCGCTGATTCTGGGGCGTCGTTCTGTCGCAGGTTCCTGTATTGGCGGTATCGCCGAAACGCAGGAGATGCTCGATTTTTGTGCTCAGCACGGTATCACCGCCGATGTCGAAGTGATCACCATAGACACCATCAATGAAGCGTTCGAGCGCATGCTCAAAAGCGATGTGAAATACCGCTTTGTTATCGATATGGCGTCGTTAACGCACTGAAAAGATGTACTACACTTATTAGTTCCGCAAGCAAAAAGGAGTGATATATGACGATTCATAAGAAAGGTCAGGCGCACTGGGAAGGCGATCTCAAGCGTGGTAAAGGCACTGTCTCAACGGAGAGCGGCGTACTCGACCAACAATCTTACGGCTTCAATACGCGTTTTGAAGGCGCGAAGGGGACAAACCCCGAAGAACTGATTGCCGCCGCGCATTCGGCCTGTTTCTCTATGGCGCTTTCCTTAATGCTGACTGAGGCCGGACATGCCCCGACCTCAATTGATACCGTTGCCGATGTTTCGCTGGACAAAGTGGATGGCGGTTTCGCTATCACTAAGGTCGCCCTGCAAAGCAAGATTGTCTTGCCGGGGATCGATAGCGCGAAATTCGATGAAATCATTCAAAAAGCCAAAGCAGGCTGCCCGGTTTCCCAGGTGTTAAAAGCAGAAATTACATTAGATTATCAACTGGATAACTAGTGCGTATAGGGCAGCTTTCATGCTGCCCATCTCCTTTTGTGACAACGTCACGTCTAATGCGATAATTTTCTTATCTTATTCAACCTGTCTTCATATCGTTAGCATGAGATGGCATTTGCCATGCACCGGTTTCCCTTTAGAGTGAAATTCCTGCTGACTCTTAAGGAAAAAACGATGGCGACAGAATTCTCTCTTACCGACACTGAATTTCCTTTACTCAATCTGCGGCGCGTGGCCGGGCACATTGGTGCTGAAGTGCGTGATATTGCACTCTCAGCCGAGCTCGACGACGCAACATTTGAACAACTGAATGCCGCCCTGGTGAAACATAAGGTGCTCTTTTTCCGGCAACAGCAGCATCTTACCGATGACGCGCATCAGGCCTTTGGCGCGCGCTTTGGTCGTGTAGTGCCGCACCCCACGGTACCCTCGCCGACAGGGACTCAGCTTTTTGAACTGGATGCTTCAAAAGGCGGTGGGCGGGCGGATTCCTGGCATACGGATGTCACCTTCGTTGATGCTTTCCCAAAAATTTCTATTTTGCGCGGCGTGACGATCCCTGCGTACGGTGGCGATACCGTATGGGCGAATACGGCGCGGGCCTATGAGCAACTGCCGGATGAACTTAAGCGGTTTGTAGGATCGCTGCGTGCGGTGCACAGCAATGACTATGACTACGGCGCCGAGCGGGTGGTGGTCGAATCAACCCGCCTGAATCATCACAAAAATGTATTTGTTTCATCTGTATGGGAAGCTGAGCACCCCGTGGTGCATATACATCCGGAGAGCGGTGAGAAGTGCCTGCTACTTGGCCATTTCTTAAAACGCCTGGTGGGATTCAGCAGCCGTGAGTCCGCCAGCCTGTTTGAGCTGCTACAAAATCGGGTAATTCGTCTTGAAAATACCGTTCGCTGGCAGTGGCAGCAGGATGACGTGGTTATCTGGGATAACCGAAGCACGCAACATTACGCGGTGAACGATTACGGCAGCCAACCGCGCGTGGTGCGTCGCGTGACGGTTGAAGGAGAGACGGCGGTGGGGGTGGATGGTGCACGCAGCAGAACGCTTTCGCGGGGCCAAACCGAACCGCGACAGGATGCGGCAAACACAGATTCACGTTCGAAAAACGTGGCGTCTTAAGAGGTGTTGGCAGGGAGCGATCCCTGCCTGAGTTTATTTTGCCGTCGCACTCAATATGAACGGAACGGAATCGCGCAGGGACGGGTTTACCGTTCCGCTGTGGTCAAGTCCTTCATAAAGACGAACCTCTGTTTGCGTACCGGCGCGTTGCACTGCGTCAGCGAAACGTTGCTGCATTGCGGTGGGCACGTTGATGTCATTGCTGCCAATCCCGATAAAGACTGGATGGGAAATCTTGAGCGTAGGATAAAGCATACTGCCGATACTGCTGCTTAGCAGTGTCTCAACCGCTGGTTTTAGCGTGTTGGCGGCATTGAGTTTCGCGTCCATCGTCTGCTGCGTGAGCGGATTGATGCAGAGTTTCTGGGCTTTTTCCAGATATGGCAAGGCGTTATCCTGGAAATAGTCGGTTGCATTAAGTTTGCCGTTAATGTCGGCAGCAGAAAGATAAATATAGAAAATATACGGTATTTTGGGATCACCCTTTGCAGACATTGTGCCATTTACCGGGGGCAAAATATCAGCGGCGGTGGTGTTCTTGTCAAAATAAGGGGTGCCCGTCAGAACCGTCGCGCGAATATTGAGCTCTGGCGCATACTGCGGCTGGTAACCTGCCGCCGAGAACGCGGCGTGCGCCCCCTGAGATTGCCCCACAAGAATGAGCTCATTACGCAGCGGATAGGTTTTCAATGCCGCCCGTACGCCATCCAGAATACTCCAGGCCTCTCCACGCGCATTGAGATAGTGATGTAAGCCAGCCGAACCCAGACCGGCATAATCTGGCGCAACCACGGCGTACCCGAGCGAAAGCCAGGTATTCAGATACTGTTTATCCCGATCGGTACGCACGTTTAGTGAAGGCGCGCAGTCATTGGCGACACCCACGGTGCCGTGCGCCCAGACGACCACAGGCCAACCGCCTTCGGGGGTTTTGCCATAGGGCAGGAAGACCGCGGCGGTATCTTCCCGCGACGATTTCCCATCAACGCCGCTGACAGAGGCGTAGTGAATCAAATATTGCTCTGCAGCTTCGTTAAGACCCTTTTCTTTTGCCAGCACAGGCGTTTTTTCAACGGTATCAGCAGCAAGTGCTGAAACGGGTAACAGCGCCATGAAAAAGAGTGCGGAAGTCGTTGTCAGAATGCGTTTTGAATTGAGGGAGTGCATGGTTTTCGATTCCTTTTCTACGATGCCCCCAGTGTAGTGTAGTCGGGGTGAACAGGAATCAAACCACGGTCGTTAATCAGAAAAGCCTGATTTATTTTGTAATACAAAAGGATTTCGCGCAGATAAGCGAAATGTCATAGCTGGAATGCGCTTCGTAAACACGGCTCTTTAAAAGTTCGGCAGGGAATGGCAATAATGCCAATATCAGCAGCGGCACCGTTACGGTTAACGCCGCGATTGATTACACGCCAACCTGGACTACGGCCAGCAAATCCACCGCGTGGAGCCTCACCTACGGCCTGGATACTCACGGGATGTGGACGGTGCTGGCAAACCAGCAGGTGATGCAATCAACCGATCCGCTGACATGGTCGAAAACCGCTTTGACGCTGTATCAAAGCGGTAACGATTATGTGACCAGTTCTATTGCCGATTACGATCGTAATGGCACTGGCGATCTGTTCATCACCCGTAATGACTACGGTACGGGCTATATCAACGGCTTTACTAATAACGGTGATGGAACCTACTCCAGCGCCCTTCAGGTGCTGACGGGAACGCTGACCTGGTATGGTTCGGTGGTGGCTTATGATAAAGAGGGGGACGGCTATCTTGATTTCTGGGTCGGTGATGCCGGAGGGCCGGACTCCAACACCTTCCTGCGGAACAACGCTGGCACCCTGGTCGGCAACTCCACCACGTCGAACAGTGGGGGGAGCGCCACGGTCGGCGGAGCGGTGACGGGGTATTTTTCACTCAACGAAGGTTCCGGCGTCGATCTTAACAATGACGGAAGGATCGACCTTGTTCAACACACCTATAACCTGAACAACTATTACACGTTATCTTCGCTCATTAATGACGGGAGCGGGACGTTTGTCTGGGGACAAAACACCATTAATACCTTCCTGAGCGGTGCAGGGAGCGGCGTTATGAGCAACACCGTCTCCATGACCTGGGCGGATTTCGATGGTGACGGCGATATGGATCTGTTCTTGCCCGCCAGTCAGGGAAGAGCTAACTACGGTTCGCTGTTGCTTAACACCAATAGTGTGCTGGGTAGCCCTGTAGCCGTTGGCGCAACAGCGACTACCTATACCAGCCAGTTCAGCGTGGCGCGGGACTGGAATCACGACGGATTGATGGATATCGCCCGTATCGCCCAAACCGGACAGTCATATCTTTATACCAACGTCAGTAACGCCAGCAATTGGACACAGTCAGCCATCGGCGCCAGCCAGAGTGGCACCACCAGCGGCGTGGCGGCGATGGACTACGACTGGGACGGCGCGGTGGATGTGCTGGTGACCAAACAGTCGGGCAGCGTGTTCCTGATTCGTAACACCAACACGGTGAGCGCCGGCACGTCACTGCACCTGCGTATTACCGATCCCAACGGCATTAACGTCTATTACGGTAACACCGTAAAACTGTACAACGCGGCGGGCGTGCTGGTTGCCACGCAAATCATTAACCCGCAGTCGGGAATGGGGGTTAACGACACCTCGGCGCTGGTCAATTTCTACGGGCTGAACGCCGGAGAAACCTATAACGCGGTGCTGATCAAATCCACCGGCACCACCGCCAGCAATATCGACCAGACGGTCAATACCACCTGGGGCGGCTTACAGGCCACCGATGCTACTCACGCTTACGACCTCAGCGCTGAAGCTGGCACCGCGAGCAATAACGGCAAGTTCGTCGGCACGGGCTATAACGACACCTTCTTCGCCACTGCTGGTACCGACACCTACGACGGCTCCGGCGGCTGGGTGTATAGCTCCGGCACCGGAACGTGGCTTGCGAACGGCGGGATGGACGTGGTTGATTTCCGCCTCTCGACGGTGGGCGTGACCGCGAACTTAAGCGTCACCACCGCGCAGGCTACAGGTTTTAACACCTCGACATTTACCAACATCGAAGGGATATCCGGCTCGAACTTTAACGATACCCTCACCGGCAGCAGCGGCGATAACCAGCTGGAAGGACGCGGCGGCAACGACACCATTAACATCGGCAACGGGGGCCACGACACCTTGCTCTATAAACTGCTCAACGCCAGTGACGCCACCGGCGGCAACGGTTCGGACGTGGTCAATGGCTTTACGGTGGGGACGTGGGAAGGCACCCCAGACACCGATCGCATTGATATTCGCGAGCTGCTGCAGGGCAGTGGCTACACCGGCAATGGCAAAGCCAGCTACGTTAACGGTGTGGCGACGCTGGATGCGCAAGCCGGAAACATTACTGATTTTGTCAAAGTGACCCAGAGCGGCAGCGACACTATCGTGCAGGTTGATCGCGATGGTTCGGGCGGCGGCTTTGCGACAACTACCGTGGTCACGCTGACGGGCGTGCATACCGATCTTGCCACGTTGCTGGCGAATCATCAGCTGATGGTGGTGTAGACAATGAAAAAAAATGCCCAGTCCGTGGAAGCCTGGCTGGAGGCGATGATCGCCGTCGCGCGTTATTACCGTCTCGATTTCTCCCAGGAAAATGTGCGCGCAACCGTCAACTGGGAGCGCGACAGCAAGCGGGAAGAGTTATTGACGGATATGGCGCGCCAGCTGGGTATGGGGCTGCGGTTGGTGGCGTTCTCCGCTGACTCGCTCAACCCCTGGCGGCTGCCGTTGATTGCGGTATTTGATAATCAGCAGATTGGGGTGATTACCCGCCGGGATAACCACGACAATATCAGCATTCAGTTCAGCGGTGATGGCGGGCTGGAAACCACGCTGAACGTTGCGGATGTTGAAGAGAAAATCGTTGAACTGGCACTGCTGCGTCCGCTTAGCGCTATTCCTGACGCGCGGGTAGATGATTACATTCGCCCCTATCAGGCGAACTGGTTCTGGAGCCTTTCGCTTAAAGACTGGCGGCGCTACGGCGATATTATGCTGGCCTCGCTGGTAGCGAACGTGCTGGCGCTGGCGGCGATGATTTTCTCAATGCAGGTTTACGATCGCGTGGTGCCTGCGCAGTCATACCCGACGCTGTGGGTGCTGTTTGCCGGGGTGATGATGGCGATTTTGTTTGAGTTCTGTATGCGCATGGTGCGCACGCACCTTTCGGATATGATTGGCAAACGGGCGGATTTACGAATTTCAGATCGCGTTTTTGGCCACGCCTTACGGCTTAAAAATAATGTGCGTTCGAAATCCACCGGATCGTTTATCTCGCAGATCCGCGAACTGGAATCGGTGCGAGAACTCATTACCTCGACCACCATTGGCGCGGTAGCGGATCTGCCATTCTTCCTGCTGTTTGTCTTTATTTTATGGTTGATTGGCGGCTGGCTGGTGCTGGTTGTTTTGCTGGCGCTGCCTTTGCTGGTGATCCCTGGTCTGCTGTTACAGCGCCCGCTGGCGCGGCTGGCGAATGAAGGGATGCGTGAGTCTGCGGTGCGCAACGCAACGCTTGTAGAAGCCGTACAGTCTATTGAAGATATTAAACTGCTGCGCGCCGAGCAGCGTTTCCAGAATCAGTGGAATCACACCAACGATGTGGCGTCGTCTATCAGCATGAGGCAACGTTTTCTTACCGGTCTGCTGCTGACCTGGACGCAGGAAGTACAATCCATCGTCTACGTGGTGGTGCTGCTGGTAGGCTGTTTTATGGTGATGAGCGGCGACATGACCACCGGTGCACTGGTCGGTACGACCATTCTGGCTTCGCGCACTATTGCGCCACTGTCACAGATTTCCGGCGTACTCTCGCGCTGGCAGCAGGCAAAAGTGGCACGTAATGGCCTCGACGAACTCATGAAGCGTCCGGTGGATCAGCCGGAGCATGGCAAACTGGTGCATAAAGCGGTGCTGAACGGTCATTATCAGTTTAGCAACGCGGTATTTTATTACGATGAAGAAGAGAAAATTGCCGATGTGGCGATCGGCAAACTCACCATTCAGGCGGGTGAGAAAATCGCCATTCTCGGGCGCAACGGCGCGGGAAAATCGACGCTGCTACAAATGCTTGCCGGAATGCGTATTGCTCAGCAGGGGCAGGTGTTGCTGGATAATATCAGCATCGGGCAGCTTGATCCGGCCGATCTGCGCCGCGACATGGGGCTGCTCAGTCAGACCGGACGACTGTTCTTTGGCTCGCTGCGGGAAAACCTCACCATGGGGATGCCTGAAGCCAGCGATGAAGATATCGAACGTGCGTTAACCCTCAGCGGGGCGCTGCCCTTTGTCCAGAAGCAGAAGAACGGCCTCAACTATATGATTCAGGAAGGGGGCTTTGGTCTTTCCGGCGGTCAGCGGCAAACCTTGCTGCTGGCGCGGTTGCTCATCTCACAACCCAATATCGTCCTGCTCGATGAACCCAGCGCCTCGCTGGACGAAATTGCCGAGGCGCACGTAATCGAAAATCTGAAGCAGTGGGTGGGGCAACGCACGCTGGTGATCGCGACTCATCGCACAATGATGCTGCAACTGGTAGACCGCATCATCGTGATGGATCAGGGCCGCATTGTCAGAGACGGCGCGAAAGAGACGATTCTGCATGAACTCAACGGCGCGCCGGTGCGTCGGGTCACCGTACAAAATGATAAGGGGAGCGCGGCATGAATGGTCAGATTCAGTTTAACCGTGGCCTGAACGAAGCGCGATTACCGCGTTCAGCACTGGCTGTACGTCTTGTCGCCGTTGTGTTTCTCTGCTTTCTGGGGTGGGCATACTTTTTCAAGCTCGATGAAGTGACGACCGGGACGGGCACCGTCGAGCCTTCCGGGCGCGATCAGGTCGTGCAATCGCTTGAGGGGGGCATTCTTTATCATTTGAATGTGAAGGTGGGGGATATTGTTGAGCAAGGCCAGCCACTGGCGCAGCTTAACCGAACCAAAACAGAATCTGATGTGCAGGAAGCTCAATCGCGCTTATATGCGGCGCTGGCGACCTCCGCGCGCCTCAATGCAGAGGTCAATAACACGTCACTGGTATTTCCCGATGAACTCAAGTCGCAGCCCGAGCTCATTGCCTCCGAAACCGCGCTTTACACTACGCGTCGCGAAGCGCTGACGCGCTCAATTTCAGGCCTTGAAGAGGGCATTCGTCTGGTTAATCGCGAGCTGGGAATGACACAGCCCCTTGTTAAGCAAGGCGCGGCGAGTAGTGTGGAAGTCTTGCGTTTGCAGCGCCAGTTAAACGAGATGCAAAATAAGATTACCGAAATCAGAACCCAGTACTACGTTCGCGCGCGTGAAGATCTGGCGAAAGCGAATGCCGATGCGCAAGCGCAGCGTTCCGTTATTCGCGGGCGTGAAGATTCGTTAACCCGATTGAATTTCACCGCCCCGGTGCGCGGCATTGTAAAAGACATCGATGTCACGACGGTAGGCGGGGTTATCGCCCCCGGCGGCAAATTAATGACCATCGTACCACTGGATGAGCAACTGCTGATTGAAGCTAAAATCTCACCGCGCGATGTGGCGTTTATTCATCCAGGGCAAGCTTCGCTGGTGAAAATTACCGCTTACGATTACTCGATTTTCGGCGCCTTAGCGGGTGAGGTCGCGGTGATTTCACCCGATACCCTTCAGGACGAGGTTCGTCGTGATGTTTACTATTACCGGGTATACATTCGCACCGACAGTAATCATTTGCAGAACAGAGCCGGGCAGTCGTTCCCGATATTTCCAGGGATGGTAGCGACGGTGGATATCAAAACCGGACGCAAAACGGTGCTTGATTACCTGCTGAAGCCGTTTAATAAAGCGCGAGAAGCGCTGCGTGAGCGTTAATTTAGCTCGTGGATCACATACTCGCCGCTCAGCATTGGGCGGCAGAGTATTTTATAGCCATCCTGATCAAACCCTGTCGCGATCCGCGTCAGGGTTTCCGCTTCAGTGAGCGATTCCACCGCCCCAAGCCATAGCCAGTTATGAACAATATGGTAGTGGGTGAGGGTGTCACTTTTCTCCTCCAGCGCCACCGGGCCTGTCCACGGCCAACAGACCAGTTGTAAATGGGCCAGCGCGCTGCGTAATCTGTCATTGTGATCATCTATGCTTTCACGGCCACAGCAGGCACCCGCGCAGCGCCCCAGCATTGAACGAAAACAGGCGCGCCCCCGACTTAACGGTTCAAGCCCCATGATGCCATAGCAAAGACGTTGTGCATCAGCCACAGACTTCAATGCTTCAAGGGCAGCGCGACGATTGGCAAACAGGCCAAAGAGGCCTGGCGTGTGGGAAAAATCGACTTCGCGGGCGTATACCACCTGAGGCACATTTCCCTGGAGACGCAGGGAACACAGTTGTTTATTGCGGCGGAGCCGTTTATTGAACAGCGGTTGCTGTTCTTTAATCAGGCGAGCCTCAAGTAACAACGCGCCGAGTTCGCCGGCGGTCGGTTGCCAGCTAATGCGTCGGGTCTGTTGCAGTAGTGCCGCTTCCTGCTGGGTACGAAAGTGCGACATCACGCGGCTGCGAATATTGACACTTTTACCGATATAGAGAGGAAGCGTGTCGCTGTCGCCGTGAAAAATGTACACACCGGGCAATTTCGGCAACGTTTCCAGGCAATAGCGCAGATGCTCGGGATAAGTGTAGAGAGGCCCCAGGAAGGGCTCGGGCCGGACGGGAACCCTGCGGTTGACCATAATAACTCCAGATACTGTTTATGCATACAGCTTACCGGGCGGGACGACAATGTCAATCCTCTACCCGGTGCTGTGACGTTGCATAGCCGTATCCTTACGCGCGCTGATCCGTCAGCCAGCTTTTAAACACATCGGTACGGAGTGTTTGCATAAAGTCGATGTTTCCGGAACACCCCAACTTCTTAATCAAATTCGTTCGCATCTGATAAACCGTCTTGATATGGACGTTAAGATTTTCTGCCATTTCAATGATTTTTTTACCGTCAGACATCTGATCAAGCAAGGTGGTTTCTCGTGCAGAAAGTTTTACTTTTTGCTCAATCTGGCAGTTATCTTCATTCTTTTTCCGCAAGCTTGTCAGGAATTTCACAATTTCTTCAACCGATGCCTTCGATGAAATATGGTTGACGGTAAAGGAATCAAGGAAATTATATCGCTGACCATCACTCAATAAAATAAAACGATGCGTACGCAGGTCGTAATCATGTCGCTTTACGTTAACATATTGACTGGCGGAAAAAATCACGTAACGAATGTTTTGGCGATCTAATCTGACATCTTTAAGAACTTCACGTAAACCATATTCAAGGAAATTGTCATCCAGCCAGAGATCGACCAATTCCAGTTTAACAGGGCATGCTTCACCGTTCATAATGACTCCAGATTAAAAAAGAATTGTTAATAAAAGCCCATCATCAGCTCATGATTTAGATATCATCGAGCGTATGATCTACCACTATTTCGAGCGTTTTACGGATGACATCAGCGGAAAGCACGCTGTCGGTGCATTCGAGAGAGTGAATCAATGAAGCAATGATGTTCTTATTATTGATGGTTTCGCCTGCAGCCATCAGATGGCGAACCGCGCCACCGAGGATTTCTGCTTCATCAGCTAACATATCACCGGCTTTCAAAAAGTGTTCGGACAATGCTTTATTCTGAATAGACTGGTAGAAATCATATTGCTGTAACATAGCGGTTCTCATCTGTTAGTTGTGTGAGTGTTTATCATCGAAAATATTTCAATGAATGTTTTTGTTTGTTTCGTTTATCGAAAGATCCTTTCTACCGTCTTTGCGGTGTTTAACGCCTTTGTGGCCAGCGGAGTCCGCTTCTTTCGATGCTGTAAATTCCTGGATTTCTTTTATTACCACATATAATGCAGAGAGACGCTCTGAATCAATTTCGTGACTCTGCATATTATTCAGCTCATTTAACAAGGCCTGGACATTAACCGGCATTTTGTTTTTAATGAGCTGCAGAGTGGCCTCACCAATTAAAGTGTCTTTCAGCTTTTTATTACTACTTTTCATAACTGCTATCTCTTATGCTGTTAAACCACAGGGCACACAGCATGAAGTTGTCTCAGGTGGTGGGGTATTCGTCATCGCCACACTGAGCAAAAATCTCCCTTATGAAGTTCGGTTTTCAAAAAGTAAACCAATCAGCGCGTTGTAGTGCTTCTCTTCTTCCTTGCCAGAAGCCTGTTCAAGGCGGCCCAGTAATTTTGTACACAGTGACTTGCGGTTAAGGTTTTTACCGGCGCTGAGAATCTCGACCACGATTTGCCCCAGAGTTTCCTGTTGAGTCGGAAGGGCTGCCTTATTGAAATAGCTGGAAATGGCACTGGCTGAATCCATGGTGTATTGACGGTTCTGCTGCATGTGTCGCTCCTGTTAAAGACGTTATCGTGTATCACTTTGCGTTAACAAACTCATAAAAATTGTACATAAATCCTGTACAAGCGATGCATTAATTTTTAGCAAAAAGTGCTATTGCTTATAAATCATAGAGATATAAGTTATACAGGCGTACAAAGATAAGAATTATCTGTACATAAAAGGGGGGGGTGTCCGTAAGAACTGAGTGAAGAAGAGCAATGTTGAAATTCATCAAGTGTAATGTTAAATCAATGTATTAATTGAAAGCTATTTGACAGGTTATCTGCTAATGTTTAGAAAAATCTGTAGTCGGAACCGCTATGCTTACCACGATTATTTATCGCAGCCATTTATGTCACGACGTTCCCGTCAAAGCCCTTGAGGGAATGGTAGCGGCCGCCAGCCTTAGGAATGCTGAGGCAAACGTCACCGGGATACTGCTCTTTAACGGCACGCATTTTTTTCAGTTGCTTGAGGGCCCAGAGGAACAGGTTCGACGTATTTATCACGACATTGTACAAGATCCTCGACACTACAATCTTGTAGAACTGTTATGCGACCATGGCCCCACTCGCCGATTTGGCAACGTTGGCATGGAGCTTTTTGACCTGCGCGAGCACGCCAGGGAAGAGGTGCTGCAAACCGTGCTGGATAAAGGCACTTCGCTCTATCAACTCACCTATAACGATCGTGCCTTGCAGTTTTTCCGCACCTTTGTCGAGTCGACAGAGAAGGACAATTATTATGAAATTCCGCCAGCCGAGAGCTGGGAATTCGTGCCGACCAAAATCAGCGACGAGCTGGGCCCTTTTAAGGCCTCTTCGGCTACTGACTACACCTTAGCGCTGCAACCCATCATTGACCCACTGGCGCAAGAGATCATCGCCCTTGAGGCCCTGATGTTCACCCGGGAGGGTGAAATGTCGAATGTCTATTGTGATAGCTTACGCGGCGACGATATTTATGAAGTTGACCTCGTCAGTAAGAAAGTGGCGTTTGAGATGGTGAGGGAGCGTGATCTGCGTGGGCAAATCTTGTCCGTTAACCTGTTGCCAATGACGTTGGTTAAAATCCCTAACGCCGTGGATTATCTTCTTCATGAGATAAAAATTAACGGTCTGGTGCCCGAGCAAATTGTGGTTGAATTTACTGAGCACGAGGTGATTTCCGGTATTGAAGAGTTTACCGCGGCGGTACGTGTACTGAAGTCGGCAGGTATCAGCGTGGCTATTGATAACTTTGGTGCCGGGTTTGCCGGCCTGCAACTGCTGGCGCAGTTTCAGCCCGACCGAATCAAGATTAATGCCGAACTGATTCGCGATGTCCACAAAAGCGGCCCACGTCAGGCGATTGTACAGGCTATTATTCGCTGCTGCCGCTCGCTGGAAATTGTGGTGTCTGCTCTGGGTATTGAAAAAGCGGAAGAGTGGATGTGGCTTGAATCTGCAGGCATTTCCCATTTCCAGGGCGATCTGTTTGCCCAGCCATATCTTGAAGGTACGCCCTCCATTGCGTGGCCGGAAAAGAAAGGGTTACTGTAAAGCTGTACAACTCCCCCGTTAGCTTTCATTCCTCTTGCGGCAGCGCGCCGTAAGAGGGTGATTTATCCTAAAACCCCCATGATGTCCGTTGATATTCCTCATTTTTTACAGCTTGTTTAATAAAAGTTAACGACTTTAATACTCATCCTGCTCCAAAAGGCTGTACAATAAAAACTAAGTTATACAGACGGTACAGACATTACCCAGGGATGTAATGGTTGAGTTGCGAGGCATTATGGCTTTTTACAGTATCGGCGACGTGGCCGAAAGATGCGGAATAAACCCGGTAACGCTGCGTGCATGGCAGCGGCGCTATGGGTTGCTCAAACCCCAGCGCAGTGAGGGGGGGCATCGCCAGTTCGACGAAGAAGATATTCAGCGAGTTGAGGAAATCAAACGCTGGATTAAAAGCGGCGTTCCGGTTGGGAAGGTGAAAGCGCTTCTCGAAGAGAGCCGTACCATGACGCACGATGACTGGACCTATCTTCAGGAAGAGATGATGTCCGTATTGCGCTATGCCAGTCCGTCAAAACTTCGCGCAAAAATTGTCGCCGCCGGGCGTGAGCATCCGGTTGATGCCTTGATCGATCATGTTTATGGGCCCGTACGTCAGCGACTCAGCCTTGATCATAATACCGCGCGTATTATGTGCAGTATGTTTGATGGTGTTCTGATTGAATATGTCGCGGCAACCTTAACTGAACGCCGACGAAAGTCTGGAAAAGAAGCGTTGCTTATTGGCTGGGAAATCGACGATCGCGTTCGTCTTTGGCTTGAGGCCTGGCGTTTGTCTCAGTCCGGATGGCACGTTTCCGTACTGGCAGAACCGCTCGAATCTCCTCGCCCTGAACTCTTCCCAGGCCAAACGTTATTTGTCTGGACAGGGCTTACTCCCACAAGACGGCAACAAGAATTACTGCAGCACTGGAACGAGCAGGGTTACGCAATTACGTTCCATCAGCCTTGATGACCGCATCGCGGTCTTTTCGGCCTTCTCGTCTGAGACACTCGTCTGTTGCAGTCTGCAAATCAGCAAGCGTATCAATATCCAGCACGATACCGATATCGTCGACGTCAATATTAACTAACCGGCCAGACTGTTGTGCCTGCTTCACCACGCCACGCCCGCCCGTCTCTCCTGATAATGCCGTTAAATGCGGCAAATAGTGTTTTCCAAACGCGACAGGATGCCCATTTTTCATGCGATAACGGGGCACGATCACCGCATCGTCGCGTAGTGCTTTCGCGATCTGTATCAGCGTCTTCGTCTCAATCAGGGGCAAATCAGCGGGCAAAATAAGCCATCCTTGTGCCTGCCGTGTCGCCAGAACACCGCGCCGGATGGAGTCCCCCATGCCGGAGGCCGCTGCTTCGGGTTGCACAAGATACCAGGGCAATGCCGATTGCTGTACGCTTTCCAGCGTGCGATCGAGCACACGTCTCCCGCACAGCTCTGCGTCGAGTTTATGATGCTCCGCGCCGGAGGCATAAAAGCGTTCACTTTTTCCGGCGGCAAGAATAATCACCACGGGCCCGTACATTGTCATTGGCCTGAGCCTTGTCGGGCATTGGCGACGTCGGCGAGTACCGACAGCGCCAGCGTGCGCGAATCACGCGCCTTGGGTATAAGACCGATGGGCGCAGTAATTCTGGCGATTTCGGTTTCCGTCCAGCCCCATTTTCGCAACAGCGCTTTTCGCCGCTGATGGGTTCGCTCACTGCCCAGCGCGCCAATGTAAAAGGGGCGGCATAGGCGTGATTGCGCCAGTAAAGATTGTTCCCGATCGAGATCGTGCCAGAGTAAAATCAACGCGCTGTGCGTATCCATGAGCGCCGGATCGTCCGTCACCTCATAACCCGCCGCGCGCGCCAGTTGGCGCGTCATTTCGGCTTCTATATGATGCCCGGAAAGAATCAGCCGTACAGTCGGGTGATAGGCGATAACAAATTTGTCTGCAACCCATCCGGTATGCTGAGGGAGGACGATACCTTCCAGCTGACCGACACGGCTGTTGTAGATCAATGCGACAGACTGACGCTGCTCCAGGCTACCCAGAACATCGCGCAGCGGTGCGGAGGAACGCAGCGCGTGGATCTTAAGGGTAATGCCACCACCACAGGGCAAAACGATATCAAACCACGGCGATCCCTGACCATAACGCACCGATTTATCCTTTCCTGTGGCGATAACCTCCAGCGCCTCCCAGGCAACGGCGCACTCTACGCAGCCACCCGAAACGTAACCGCAATAATGTCCATCTTCGCGCACGGCCATTTGGCTGCCTGTCGCGCGGGCTGCGCCGCCGTGTATATCGGTAAGGGTGACTAACGCTACGCCCATACCACTTTCCAGCGAATCGACGGCAAAACGCAATATCGTCGCGGGATCGTCAGTGCGTAGTGCCTGCTCAGGCGTGCATTGCAAACGCTGTAACATCGCAGCTCCTTACGCGTTTTCCGGCAGGCCATGAAGCAGTTTATCCAGCGTCAGGGGATAATCCCGAACCCGAACCCCCGTCGCGTTGTAAACGGCGTTGGCAATGGCCGCGCTGACACCACACAACCCGAGCTCGCCGACACCTTTCGCTTTCATTGGCGAAGAGACGGGATCCGTATCATCCAGGAAAATCACCTCCTGATGAGGGACATCGGCATGCACCGGTACTTCGTAGCCGGCCATATCATGATTCACGAAATAGCCCAAACGTGTATCAACCGTCAGTTCTTCCATCAGGGCTGCGCCAAGGCCCATGGTCATCGCGCCAATCACCTGACTTCGGGCGGTCTTAGGATTGAGTATTCTTCCTGCGGCGCACACGGCCAGCATGCGCCGTACGCGGATTTCGCCCGTTACGGCATCTACCGCCACTTCAACAAAGTGTCCGGCAAAAGTCGATTGCTGATATTTTGTCGCCAGTTCATCAAATTCAATGCGGTCTTCTGCTTGCATTGGTTGTCCGGCAAGCACATCAATCAGGCGTATTTCACGTGAGCGATCGCTAACTTTTTCATTTTCAAACACGGCGAGTGCCGGATCGATACCGGCTTTGTCGGCAATTTGTTTACGCAGTTTGACGCAGGCTGCATAAACACCTGAAGTTGACGTATTCGCCCCCCATTGCCCACCGGAACCGGCAGATACGGGATAGAGACTGTCGCCCAGACGCACGCTCACGTTTTCCAGCGGTACGCCCAACATTTCGGCGGCAGTTTGCGCAATAATGGTGTAGCTCCCGGTACCAATATCGGTCATGTCTGTTTCAACCGTAACGTCGCCTCCGGCACTCATCATCACTCGCGCGGCGGACGTCTCGAGCAGATTGTTGCGAAAACCAGCGGCCATACCCATACCAATCAGCCAGCGGCCTTCACGCACAGCGCCTGGCGTGGCAGTGCGCTTGTTCCATGCGAAATGTTCCGCGCCAGTGCGCAGGCACGCTATCAACTGACGACGGGAAAAAGGGCGCTCGGGATCGGACGGGTCGACCTGAGTATCATTACGAATACGAAATTCGACCGGATCGATGCCTGTCTTTTCAGCCATTTCGTCGATAGCGATTTCCAGCGCCATCAGGCCGGGCGCTTCACCCGGCGCGCGCATGGCATTACCTTCGGGCAGATCGATTTGTGCCAGCCTTAATCCCGTATGACGATTTGCTCCGGCATACAGGAATTCCGTCTGCTGTACAGCGGTCTCTGGCGTGCCACCAGGCAGATTGCCAGACCAGCTATCGTGTGCAATCGCAATAATTTTACCGTCGCTATCCGTCCCAATGCGAATATGCTGACGAGTTGCGGGGCGATGGGTGGTGTTGTTTGGGATTGTGGGGCGGGGCAGCATCACTTTTACCGGACGTTTAATCGTTTTCGCCCCAAGCGCGGCCAATAGCGCATCGCTACGTAAAAAGAGCTTGCCCCCAAATCCACCGCCAATATAGGGCGAGACAATACGAATATTCTCTTCGGGTATCTTCAGGGTGACGGCTACATCTTTTTTGCACCAGTTCACCATCTGATTAGATGTCCAGAGAGTCAGCTTTTCGCCTTCCCACTGGGCGGTTGATGCATGCGGCTCCATGGCCATGTGGCTTTGATCCGGCGTCGAGTAGGTGGCATCCAGTTGATGCACACACCCGGTAAACGCCGTTGTAAAATCGCCGACGTTTTTATCCGGAGTATCATCAGGCGGCGTGGTCACTTTTGATTTGGCTTCATCCAGATCCCATTCGCCCTGCTGGCGCTGGTAACTGACCTGAATCAGCGCCGACGCGGCACGCGCCTGTTCGAAGGTTTCTGCCACAACTAACGCAATCGCCTGATGGTAGTGTTCGATTTCCGGGCCGCCGAGCAGGGTGGCGGCATTTCTTTCGCCTTTCCCTAACGTGCCGGCCTGCTTCGCGGTTATTACGGCAAGCACGCCGGGCGCCGCTTTGGCTGCCTGTGTATCCATGTGCGTAATACGGCCTTTGGCTATCGATGCGCCCAGTACATAGCCATAAGCGGCGTCAGGTGCCTCTTCAGAGCGCTCATAGGCGTAATGCGCGCGTCCGGTGGTTTTTAACGGGCCATCAATACGATCGTGCGGCTGACCGACGACACGCAGTTTGTCTATCGGGTTGTTGCCGGCAGGTTGAGTGAATTTCATATTATGTCCTCGCCTGAGCCAGTACGGAGGCCAGCGTGCGCTTCGCCAGCGTGAGTTTGAATTGATTCGCCGGGGTAGGCGTGGCATCAGCAAAGAGTTTTTCGAATACGGCTTGTGCCCCGTCAGGTAACGCCCGGTCAGCTTCCTGCTTTCGCCACGGTTGATGCGCCACTCCGCCGAAAGCCACCCGGCCCGTTCCATCCTGATGGATGACGGCGGCCACCGAGACCAGGGCAAAAGCGTACGACGCGCGGTCGCGAATTTTTTGATAGATATGTGTGCCACCCAATGGTGGGGGTAACGTGACGGCGACGATCAGTTCCCCTGGCGCGAGCGTCGTTTCTTTATCAGGCGTTGAGCCTGGCGGCAGATAAAAGGCATCGATAGGAATACGTCGTTGGCGGCCATCGGGATTAACCGTTTCAACGACCGCATCGAGCAGGCGCATCGCTACCGCCATGTCGCTGGGATGCGTGGCAATACAGGCTTTACTGGCTCCGGTTACGGCATGCTGACGGCTAAAGCCGTCCAGCGCCGCGCATCCGCTACCGGGTACTCTTTTATTACACGGTTGGTTGGTATCATAGAAATAGGGGCATCGCGTGCGCTGCAGCAAATTTCCGCCGGTGGTCGCCTGATTTCGTAACTGGCCGGACGCCCCCGCGAGCAACGCTCTGGCCAGCACCGCATAGTCACGCCGAATAAGCATATGGGCGGCCAGATCGGTGTTCCGCACCAGGGCGCCAATGCGCAGGCCGCCTTCCGGCGTGGTGTCGATGCTGTCTAACCCCAATCCATTGATATCTATCAGGTGCAGGGGAGCCTCGATTTCTAATTTCATGAGATCAAGCAGGTTTGTTCCACCGGCGATGAATTTTGCCCCCCGGTTCTGCTGCGCGCTCCTTGCTGCTTCGGCGGGCGTTTTCGCACGTTCATAGGTAAACGCTTTCATGATTTTTTCTCCCCGCTGACGTCATTAATTGCCGCCAGAATATTGGCGTACGCGCCGCAACGACAAATATTGCCGCTCATCCGTTCACGGAGTTCATCGTCATTCATTGGCGCTGGCGAAACCAGATCGTGCGTGACGTGGCTTGGGATCCCCGCATTGATCTCATCCAGCATGGCGACAGAAGAGCAAATTTGCCCTGGGGTACAATAACCACACTGGTAGCCATCATGTTTAATAAAGGCAGCCTGCATCGGATGGAGGGATTCTGGTGAGCCAAGCCCTTCGATGGTGGTGATTTCTGCATTTTGGTGCATGACCGCCAGCGTCAGGCAGGCGTTAACCCGCCGCCCGTCGAGCAGGACTGTGCAGGCACCGCATTGACCATGGTCACATCCTTTCTTGGTTCCCGTAAGATGAAGATGCTCACGCAGGGCATCCAGCAGCGTTGTACGAGTATCAACTTCTAACGTGTACGCCTTTCCATTTACCTGAAGCGTAACGGGCATTATCTCAGGTGCAGGCGTAACGCGAGGTGCGGATTCACCAATCGCATGTTGAGGATAAACGGCAGCTGTTGCCGCAGTTGCCGCGCTGATTTTTAATAGCGTACGCCGTGTCAGGTTAAGATCGGGATGGTTTTCAGATGCATCGCCTTGCTTGCTCATGCCAGGCCTCCGGTAGGGATAAAAATAGTTTCGCTATTTTTCTTAAAACATTAAGGATAGCCCTTATTTTCACAAGGAATATTCCTAAATCTCCAGGCGAGCGTGGTGTAATTAGCGCTTCATTCTTAATTTAGCAATTAGTGCTATCCATGCTGAAATAATGCAGTGACAAATTTCCTACTGTCGGGATTATTTTTCTTATTATGCGCAATGAGCGCAGGGTTAATTTTTGAATGAAATAGGAGTTATTCTGTTTTTAATAATTTTTAATCAAACATCTGGAAAATAAGCCGGATTGACACGTTTTTTCATCCAGATAACACTCAAAACAGACCTCTCAAAAATCAATAAGTTTCATTTTAACATTTTACTGTTCATCTCTTTCGTGGCTGCATTGTTTGTATATGGAGCGTTTATATGAATAGAATTTATCGCGTGATATGGAATAGTACTCTTCAGGTATTTCAGGTCTGCTCGGAATTGACTCGCCGGGTAAGTAAAACATCCACTGTTGATCGTTGTAATCCCCCAGCCGTGATAAACAAAATCAGCACGCTGGCTCTGAGCGTGTTGCTGGCGCTCGCGGGTACAGCGTCTGCGGCGCCGCTGGAGATTGATAATGGCCAAAGTGTGACTATTGATACCGCAGTTGGTTATGACGTCTACCAGGTCGGGTGGAATAGCGTTGGAGAACTCAATATTTTGACTGGGGGTAATGCTTCTTTAAACACTATTACCACCAGTGTGGTTGGCGCGAATGTAGGCTCCCAGGGCACCGTTAATGTAATGGGTGGGATCTGGCGATTGTATGATCCGGAGAATACTGGCAGGCCTTTAAATGTGGGGCAATCGGGAGTCGGGACACTGAATATTACGCAGAAGGGGCATGTTGATGGCGGGTATTTAAGGTTAGGTTCTTAGGCTACAGGCGTTGGGGCTGTTAATGTCGAGGGAGAAGATTCGGTTCTAACGACAGAATTATTCGAAATAGGGAGCTACGGCACTGGCTCATTAAATATTACCGATAATGGTTACGTCTCGAGTTCAATTGTCGCCATTGTAGGCTATGAAGGAGGCAGCCACGGCCAGGTTTTCGTCGAAAAGGGCGGTAACTGGCAGATACAAAATGAGGACGCAACCATTGAATTCCAAATTGGTAATCGTGGAACCGGGGAAGCGACTATTCGCGACGGGGGCCAGATTACGGCTGAAGACACATTTATTGGCGGTAACCCCAGCGGCGTCGGAACCCTGAATGTGCAGGATCCTGATTCGGTCATTACGGTTCGCAGACTTTATAACGGATATTACGGTAATGGCACGGTTAATATTTCTAATAGTGGTCTGCTTAATAATAAATATTTTTCATTGTTGGGCGTGCAGGATGATTCCCATGGCGTTGTCAACGTGACAGATAACGGGCATTGGAATTTCCTCGGGACGGGCGAATCTTTCCGTTATATATATGTCGGTGACGCTGGCGATGGTGAACTGAATGTTACGAGTGAAGGTAAGGTTGATTCAGGTATTATTACCGCCGGGATGAAGCAGACCGGTAAAGGGATGATTACTGTCAAAGACAAAAACTCCGTGATGACTAGCCTCGGTACCAATATCGGCTATGACGGCCAGGGAGAAATGAACATCAGTAATGAGGGACTGGTCGTCAGTAATGGGGGGAGCTCGATAGGTTATGGTGAAAGCGGGACAGGGGATGTCAACATTACCACGGGAGGCTTGTGGCAGGTCAATAATAATGTCTTTACCATTATAGGATCAGAGGGTATCGGTAACCTCAATATTCGCGATGGCGGTAAGTTTATATCGAAAAACATTACTACTTTGGGTGATAAAGCAAGCGGTTTCGGAACGCTGAACCTGACGGATGATATATCAACCTTCGATACGGTTGGTCTCAATGTGGGTAATTCTGGGAATGGCATCGTCAATATCCGTTCTGGTGCAACGCTTAATTCACCGGGCTACGGATTTATTGGTGGAAATACCTCCGGGAAAGGGATAGTCAATGTTTCCACGGGGAGTCTGTGGAATTTAACGGCACCAAATTCCAACGCTCAATTGCTGCAGGTTGGGGTATTTGGTACTGGTGAACTGAATATTACCTCCGGCGGCGTGGTTCAGGCACGTGATACCCAGGTAGCCCTTAATGACAGGAGTCAGGGGAGCGTGCGGGTAGAGGGGAAGGATTCTCTTCTTGAAACATTCAATATGAATGTGGGGACGACCGGGCAAGGAACATTAACGCTGACGAATAACGGCATTCTGAGTGTTTTGGGTGGAGGAGTATATTTAGGTGTCTTTGAGCCTGCCGTAGGGACGCTCAATATTGGTGCCGCTCACGGTGAGGCGGCGGCGGATGCCGGGTTTATCGCCAATGCGACGAAGGTAGAGTTTGGTCTGGGCGAAGGCGTTTTTGTCTTTAACCATACAAATAACAGCGATACCGGTTACCAGGTCGATATGTTGATTACGGGTGACGATAAAGACGGAAAAGTGATGCATGACGCAGGCCATACGGTGTTAACTGCCGGAAACACTTATAGCGGTAAAACCCTGGTCAACGGCGGCCTTCTGACCCTTACATCACATACGACTGATGGTGTTACGGGGATGGGGGCCAGTGAAGTGACAATAGCTACCCCGGGAAACCTTGAGATTCTCGCCGCTACAAACAGTACCGGAGACTACACGCTGACTAATGCGCTCAAAGGCGAAGGTTTAATGCGAGTGCAGTTGTCATCTTCCGACAACATGTTCGGCTTTACTCATTCGACAGGGACTGAATTCTCCGGTGTTACACAACTGAAAGAGAGCACTTTTGCGCTGGAGGGGGACAACACGGCGGCGCTTACCCATGCGCTGTTGCAGTCTGACAGCAAAAATATCACCTCGGTAAAAGCGGGAGAGCAATCCATCGGTGGGTTGGCCATGAATGGCGGCACGCTGATTTTCACTACGGAAATGCCTGCCGCGACGCTTGCGGAGGGCTACATCAGCGCCGATACGCTGGTGGCAGGCGCGGGTGAGTATCGCTGGAAAGATCGTACCTATCAGGTTAATGGAACGGGCGATGTGCTTATCGACGTACCTAATCCCTGGAACGATCCGATGGCTAACAATCCACTGACAACCCTCAATTTGCTGGAACAGGATGATAGCCGTGTCGGCGTTCAACTGGTTAAGGCGCAGACGATTATTGGAACGGGAGGGGCGTTAACGCTACGTGATTTGCAGGGTGCGGAGGTTGCAGCGGATAAAACGTTACGCATTGCGCAAAACGGCACGGTGGTTGCCGATGGTGAATATGGTTTCCGTCTCACGACCGCGCCTGGTGATGGCTTATACGTGAACTATGGACTTAGGGCGCTGAATATCTACGGCGGGCAGGTGCTGACGTTAGCTGAACATGGTGGTGCCTATGGCGCAATGGCTGATATGTCGGCAAAAATTGGCGGTGAAGGGGATCTGGCAATCAATACGGTTCGACAAGTGTCACTTTCTAATGGTCAGAACGACTATCAGGGCGCCACCCTCGTTCAGATGGGAACACTGCGTACCGACGCGGATGGCGCGCTGGGCAATACGCGCGAACTGAACATCAGCAACGCGGCCATCGTCGATCTTAATGGATCGGCGCAAACGGTGGGAGCCTTCACCGGGCAGATGGGCTCGACCGTATTGTTTAAAGACGGCTCGCTGACGGTCAGCAACGGCGGGATGAGCCAGGGAGAACTTGCTGGTGGCGGAAACCTGAATGTTACAGGGGGCACGTTGGCAATCGAGGGGGTTAACGCACGCTACAGTGCATTAACCCGCATGAGTCCGGATGCTGAAGTTAGCCTCGATAATGCGCAGGGGTTGGGGAGTGGAAATATTGCCAATGATGGGCTGTTAACGCTGAAAAATGTGACTGGTGAACTGCGCAACAGTATGAGTGGCAAGGGCGTCGTGAGCGCGACCGCTGAAACTGATGTTGAACTGGGGGGTGACAATAGTCGCTTTGCGGGGCAACTCAACATCGATGCAGGTAGTGCGCTGAGCGTCAACGAGCAGAAAAATCTGGGTGACGCTTCCGTAATTGACAACGGTCTTCTCACGGTCGCCACCGAACGTGGCTGGGTGATGACCCACAGTATCACCGGTAGTGGCGATGTGACGAAACTGGGCACTGGGATCTTGACCTTAAATAATGAATCCGCTGCGTATCAGGGCATAACGGATATTGTGAGTGGTGAAATTGCTTTCGGTAATGACGCTGCCGTTAATATGGCAAGCCAGCACATCACTATCCATAACAGTGGTGTGATGTCGGGAAATGTCACCACTGCAGGCCATGTAAACATCATGCCCGGGGGGACGCTTCACGTCGCCAAAACCACTGTCGGCGGCAATCTGGATAATGGCGGCACGGTACAGATGAACAACGAAGGAGGAAAACCGGGTAATGTACTGACGGTTAATGGCAACTATAGCGGAAACAACGGCCTGATGACGTTCAACACGACGCTGGGTGGCGATAATTCGCCCACGGATAAGATGCGCGTGAAAGGCGATACACAAGGAAGTACACGCGTTCGCGTTGATAACATTGGCGGCGTAGGTGCACAAACGGTCAATGGTATTGAACTCGTCGAGGTTGGCGGTAATTCGGCGGGTAACTTCGCGTTGACCACTGGTACCGTAGAGGCGGGGGCTTATGTTTATACGCTGGCTAAAGGGAAGGGGGATGAAGCGAAAAACTGGTATCTGACCAGTAAATGGGACGGCGTGACGCCACCGGATACGCCCGATCCCATCGATAATCCACCTGTCGTGGATCCGGAAGGCCCCTCAGTGTATCGCCCGGAGGCCGGGAGTTATATCAGCAATATTGCCGCAGCTAACTCGCTGTTTAGTCATCGGTTACACGATCGTCTGGGCGAGCCACAATATACGGATTCACTGCGTTCCCAGGGGGCGGCAACCAGTATGTGGATGCGTCATGTCGGGGGGCATGAACGGTCGTCTGCCGGTGATGGTCAGTTAAAAACCCAGGCCAATCGCTATGTGTTGCAGTTAGGTGGTGATTTGGCGCAGTGGAGCAGTAACGCACAGGATCGCTGGCATCTTGGCGTAATGGCAGGTTATGCCAATCAGCACAGTAATACACAAAGCCACCGCGTAGGTTATAAATCGGATGGGCGGATCAGCGGTTACAGCGCGGGGCTCTACGCCACCTGGTATCAGAACGCTGCGGATAAGACGGGTGCCTATGTAGACACTTGGGCCCTGTATAACTGGTTCGATAACAGCGTCAGTTCTGATAATCGTTCTGAAGATGACTACGATTCTCGTGGTTTGACGGCTTCTGTTGAAGGGGGGTATACCTTTGAGGCAGGCACATTTAGCGGAAGTGAGGGGACGCGAAATACCTGGTATGTTCAGCCACAGGCGCAAATTACCTGGATGGGGGTGAAAGATTCTGATCATACTCGCAAAGATGGTACACGCATTGAAACGGAAGGTGATATAGTTTGACATTATCCTCTTAAAGGGATAAAACCACTGATATCCCTTTAAGAGGATATCCTTCATGTGGACGAACGACACGATGAGCTTCCTGATGATCTACAGCCCAACGCAATTAGCGAATGCAATGAAACTGGTTCGGCAGAAAAAAGGCTGGACGCAGAGCGAACTGGCAAAAAAAATCGGCATAAAGCAGGCGACCATTTCCAACTTTGAAAATAATCCTGACAACACTACGTTGACGACTTTTTTTAAGATTTTACAGTCACTTGAACTGTCAATGACGCTATGCGAAACAACGGATACAGCGCCAAAATCCACTGACCAACAGCATCTGGAGTGGTAATGCCAAAACTTGTCACATGGATGAACAATCAGCGAGTCGGTGAGTTAACAAAACTCACTAATGGCGCGCATACGTTTAAATACGCGCCGGAGTGGTTAGCCAACCGCTATGCCAGGCCGTTGTCGCTTTCGCTACCATTGCAGGTGGGGAATATCACCTCTGATGCGGTTTTTAATTTCTTCGATAACCTGTTGCCTGATAGCCCGATCGTGCGGGACAGAATCGTTAAACGTTATCGCGCGAAATCAAAGCAACCTTTTGATTTACTTGCAGAGGTGGGTCGAGATAGCGTGGGTGCCGTGACGTTATTACCGGAAGATGAAGGCGTAGCAAATCCGGTGATGACGTGGGAAAAGTTAAGCGAGGCAAAGCTTGAAGAGGTATTGTCGGCTTATAAATCAGATATCCCGCTGGGCATGATTAACGAAGAAAATGACTTTCGCATCTCCGTTGCCGGCGCGCAGGAGAAAACCGCGCTGCTGAAAATGGGCGATGACTGGTGTATCCCAAAAGGAATAACGCCGACCACACACATTGTTAAGCTGCCTATAGGCGAAATCAGACAGCCCAACGCAACGCTTGATCTAAGCCAAAGCGTTGATAATGAATATTTTTGCCTACGGCTGGCGAAACAACTCGGACTGAACGTCCCCGATGCCGGAATTATCAAAGCGGGAAGGGTGCGTGCGTTAGCGGTTGAGCGTTTTGACAGACGCTGGAATGCTGAACGGTCAGTTTTACTTCGCTTGCCGCAGGAAGATATGTGCCAGACTTTCGGTTTACCGTCATCAGTCAAATACGAATCGGACGGAGGCCCGGGCATCGCACAAATCATGGCTTTTTTGATGGGGTCCAGCGAGGCGCTAAAAGATCGCTATGATTTTATGAAGTTTCAGGTATTCCAGTGGTTGATTGGCGCAACGGATGGCCATGCCAAAAACTTCTCCGTTTTTATTCAGGCTGGCGGGAGTTATCGGCTAACGCCATTTTACGACATTATTTCGGCATTTCCGGTTCTTGGCGGTACGGGAATCCACATCAGTGATTTAAAACTGGCCATGGCGCTTAACGCATCCAAAGGCAGGAAAACGGCTATTGATAAAATTTTTCCTCGTCATTTTATGGCAACAGCAAAAGCGCTGAAATTTCCGCAGGAGCAAATGCAGGAAATTCTGCGTGATTACGCAGAGCAGATACCCGCAGCACTTGACGTCGTGACGGCTGCATTGCCGACAGATTTTCCGAACAACGTGGCGATGGCGATCAGGTTGAATGTACTGAGGCTGCATGCACGGTTAACTCGGGAAGCAGAGGAATGAACAGAAACGGGTTTGGGTGGGATATTCGCGACCAGCACAGTCATGACCGCAACGCGCGGGATTTTGTCTGGTTCTGTGTTGGTGCGCATAATGTATATTATGTTAAATTGTATTTGCCGTCTTATTATTGAGTGAGTTCGATTATCCCGCCTCCTGTCCGATATCATTTCGCCCCTGCCTCTGCGTGCGCTATGCACATTCTGACTTTCACACGGGTAACCATACGTCAGATTTTACGTAGCGCATGCTCAACACTTATCTCAAACACTCTACATATTTCCTGGCTGACTGCTGGACTATCATTGCGCCATCACCATAAACATCTCTGCCGTTAAACGCACCGTGGATGACGTCGAATGCAATAGGCAGTAATTGTTGCGCGATCTCATTTACCGTTGTGGCCGATAACGGCAGCATGTTTGGGTAGCTCCACATAAAAGAAACGGATCGTCCACCTGGCGCGACCTGTATAATATCGCCAGACAACAGCACACCCTTCCCTTTAGCATGGTGCAGCACGGTTCCCCCGGCAAAATGCCCACCCAAACGGATGAGTTGGGTTTCGTCATCAAGTTGATGTGTGTCGCCTTGCCATAATGTTATGTGTGGACTGTCTCTGACAATCCACTGCTTGTCGGCAGCATGTAAATAAATCGGCGCGTTAAACGCCTCTGCCCAGTCTTGCATGGTGCTGTAGTAATGCGGATGTGAAATCGCGATCGCTTTGATTCCACCAAGCCCAGTGATAAGCGTTCGGGTGGCGTCATCAAGGTTAGCAATGCAATCCCATAAGATATTCCCCGCAGGCGTCATTAACAGGAATGCGCGCTGGCCAATGGCAAATGCAGGTACGGTTTCCAGCGTCAATAATGTGGGCGAAAGCTGCCGCCATTTATTGCTATGGTTTGCGTGTAACGATTGGGGAGAAATCCACTCCTGGCCGGAAACCGGCACAAATTGTCTTTCATCTTCACAAATGGCGCATTGCGCAGGATGAGCATGCATGACTGAATAGGACGTGCCGCAGGCTTTGCATATAATATTCACCACCAATATCCTCCTGTTAATGCTGCGCGAGACGCATAAAATTTTAAAAGCAAAAACCGACCCTCAGGCCGGTTTTGCTAATAAGGCGATACTTAAAGCGGTGAAGTTGTGACGACTCGGGGTTGGCGGCGATAGCCCACGGCCCCCATTGCGCCAGCAACAACGCCCATAACAATAAGCATAAAGAAACTGTACCAACTCGCTTTCGCCGCAGCGGCAGCCGCTTTATCAGCCGCTTCACGCGCTTTTTGTTCAGTTTCTTTTTTCAACTCTTCATATTTTTGACGAGCGGCCTGGTAGTTTTGTTCTGCCTGATTGACCATTTGTTCAGCCTCGGCATCACTTTTACCGGTACGCGCCATAATGATATTTTTCAGCGCCTGACGGTCTGCTGCTTCAAACGTTGCACTGTTTCTGTCGGCAAGACCTTTGATGAATTGGGTAATATCTCCCCCCTGATTAACCTGATGCTGCGCCATTTGCCCCTCATTACGTGCATTTTGTTCGAGAGCTTCAGGTTGTAATTCCGGTTTACCCGTCTGTCTTAATGTCAGTTCCAGTTGATTTTGAAAATCGTCAAGGTTGATATTATTCTCATCCAATTTTTCTTTCGCCTCCCTTACCACTGAAGGCGCAACGGATTTAATACCGCTGCCCACGGCCTGCATTCCTGAGCCAACAATATTCAGCGCACCGGTTGTCGCGCTATTCGCTAACATCAGCAAGAACGTTGTACAAATTAACGTATTGACGCCAAACACGAGCACGCCATGCAGTGAGCCGTGACGATAAGCGAGCCAACCACCGACAAAACCGCCCACTGCTGCGGAAATTATCATGCTAATTCCCGTCCATATCGCGGCTCCGGTAGCCAACCCATTCATTGGATTCTCTTCCTGAAGCGGGTCAACCGTGGTGGCGCCAATCGCCGAACCTAAAATAATAAGAAGTAAATAAATCACAATGGAGATAACAACACCGGCGAACACGGCACTCCAGGAGATTTTCTTGAAAGCAGGTGTATTCACCGTCGGATAAAGAGGATCATATTGCCTCTCGTCAATATGTTGATAATTAGCCATTTCAATCTCCACTATTTTGTTAACATAGATACAATCAGTTCATGACTTATAAAACCAACGTTCTATTTAAGCGTAGTATTAATTGAAATAATTGAATGCATATTTGAACCAAACCGGATGGCATCAACCAGTTCATGTGTTTAAATAGGAATTTTCAACCGTAATAGTAATAATCGTGTGGTTATTTGTACTTAATTTTAAAAGAGTCAAAAAAAAGCCTCTGGGTAAACAGAGGCTTTATATTTTCTTTCGAAGATTAACGACTTAACAGTGTCTCTGCCGTCTCTTTAACGCTCGCCAGCAGAACTTTTACATCCTCCAGGCATACGGTCGGGTTCAGCAGCGTCAGCTTCAGGCAAGTCACGCCGTCAGCTTCCGTCACACCGACGTTGGCAGCACCGGAAGCAAGCAGTACGTCGCCGATACGCTGATTTAACAGCGCGATAAATGCTGTATCACCGGTTTCCGGACGGAAACGGAACAGTACGCTTGCCAGCTGGGGCTGCATAACCAGCTCCAGGTGCGGCTGAGTGGAAACAAACTCTGCTACCTGCTGTGCCAGGGTTACACCGTTATCAATGATTTCGGCATATTGCTTTTTACCCAACGCTTCAAGGCCCATCCACAGTTTCAGCGCATCGAAACGACGGGTGGTTTGCAGTGATTTCGACACCAGGTTTGGCACGCCATGCTCTTCATCAAAGTCAGAATTCAGATACGCCGCCTGATAACGCATCAGTTCATAATGATGTGCATCTTTCAGCAAGAATGCGCCACAGCTGATGGTCTGGAAGAACTGCTTATGGAAATCGAGCGTCACGGAGTCTGCGGATTCCAGGCCGTTCAGGTAGTGACGATACTTCTCAGAGAGCAGCAGCGCCCCGCCCCACGCGGCATCCACGTGAACCCAGATATTCTCAGCCGCAGCCAGTTCTGTGATCTCGACCAGCGGATCGATAGCACCGGCGTCGGTGGTTCCCGCCGTAGCGACAATCGCCATCACCTGCTCGCCGTTAGCCTTCGCCTGCGCCAGTTTGGCCTTCAGGTCGGTCATATCCATGCGAGAGAATGCGTCGGTTTTTACCTGAGTCACAGAGCGATAGCCCAGGCCCATCAGCGCCATATTCTTCTGCACAGAGAAGTGTGCGCTTTCAGAGCAGAACACTTTGATTTTGCTGAGATCGCCGGTCAAGCCATTCTGCTGAATGGAGTGCCCCTGGCGAGCAAAGAAAGCATCGCGCGCCAGCATCAACCCCATCAGATTGCTCTGGGTACCGCCGCTGGTGAAGACGCCAGCATCGCCAGCCGGATAACCTACCTGTTCACGCAGCCATTCGATCAGCTTCATCTCGATGATGGTGGCTGATGGGCTTTGATCCCAGGAGTCCATGCTCTGGTTGGTGGCGTTAATCAGCACTTCTGCGGCCTGGCTAATCACCAGACTAGGGCAGTGCAGATGCGCCACACACTGCGCGTGGTGCACAGAAAGGCTATCTTTGAGGAAGTACTCAACTGCACGCGCAATAGTGGCCTGGTTACCCAGGCCCTCTGCGGTGAAGTTCAGATGAATACGCTCGCGCAGCTCGTCGACGGTTTTACCCTGATACATCTCAGGCTGTTGCAACCATTCGACAACCGCTTTGCTGCTTTGCTCGATGGCATCCTGGTAGGCCGCGATGCTTTGCGCCGAACCGGACAGAATCGGGTTATTATCTGACACGTTCATTAACTCCGATTAAACCGGCTTCACGCCAGCGCCCAGCAAGGCGTTTTCAAATTTATCGAGGAAAATTTCCAGCTCAGCATTGGTGATCAGCAGAGACGGCAGCAGACGCAGTACGCAACCGTTACGACCACCACGTTCCAGAATCAGACCGGATTCGAAGCATTTTTTCTGCAGCAGTGCAGAGAGTTCGCCATCCGCCGGGTAGCAACCCATGTGATCCTTCGCTTCATTCGGTTTCACGATTTCCAGGCCGATCATCAGGCCGAGACCGCGAACGTGACCAATGACCGGGTAACGTTTTTGCAGTTCTGCCAGTTTGCCTTTCAGCCACTCACCCTGGGCGGCAACTTTGTCAGCAATGTTGTCATCTTTCAGGATTTTCAGCGTGGTCAGACCGGTAGCCATGGCCAGCTGGTTACCACGGAAGGTACCCGTGTGGTGGCCCGGCGCCCAGGCGTCGAACTGTTTCTTGATACCCAGTACGGCCAGCGGCAGACCGCCACCGACAGCTTTAGACATCACAATGATGTCCGGCTCAATACCCGCATGTTCAAAGGCGAACAGTTTACCGGTACGTGCAAAGCCCGCCTGCACTTCATCAATGATCAGCAGAATGCCGTGTTCCTGAGTCACTTTGCGGATGCGCTGCAGCCACTCGACCGGAGCCGGGTTAACACCGCCCTCGCCCTGTACTGCTTCGAGGATAACCGCGGCGGGTTTACGAACGCCGCTTTCCACGTCATTGATCAGGTTTTCGAAGTAATACGTCAACGCTTTAACGCCAGCGTCGCCGCCAATACCCAACGGGCAACGGTACTGATGCGGATACGGCATGAACTGCACTTCCGGCATCATGTTGGAAACGGCTTCTTTTGGCGACAGGTTACCGGTGACGGAAAGCGCGCCATGCGTCATCCCGTGATAACCACCAGAGAAGCTGATAATGCTGGAACGACCGGTCACTTTTTTCGCCAGCTTGAGCGCAGCTTCTACTGCGTCAGCGCCGGACGGGCCGGTAAATTGCAGGCAATACTCTTTGCCCTGACCCGGCAATAAAGAGAGTAAATAAGATGAAAATTCATCTTTTAAAGGTGTGGTAAGGTCAAGCGTATGTAACGGTAAGCCGCTGCTGATGACACTTTGAATGCTTTGAAGCACGTCAGGATGATTATGACCCAGCGCCAGGGTGCCAGCACCTGCCAGACAATCAAGATATTGATTATTTTCAACGTCAGTGATCCAAACGCCCTGCGCTTTGGCAATCGCCAGCGGCAGTTTACGTGGATAACTTCGTACGTTGGATTCAAACTCAGCTTGTCTTGCTAAAAAGGTATCATTGCTTTGTGGTAATGAATTAGCACTTAAAGTATCAATACGGACTTTATCCGTCATCATATCACTCCCACAACCTCGGGTATTAATAACGCCGGGTTGAATTAAGGTTAAAGGGGCTGCCTGTAAAAAAACGCGGCTAATATAAGTGGTTTTAGCGTAGGACTCAATCATTTATTTTAGCGCGGTTTTCATTAGGATTTTTCCTTTCTGAATCAGGGGTTAACATGGGGTTCTGTCGTTTACATACTTTAAAGATCGTTACCATTTCAGGCAAAATGTAACTGAAGGCTAAAATGCGTACAACGTCATGTAAACCATCAGAATGTCATGGTTTTATGCTTTCTTTACACACATTTACCTTTATTAACGCCCATGAATTGCCGATAAGACATTCTTTTTAACTAGTTTATCGATAAATATAATAAAAACGTCGACCCTAAAAGATAAATCACTTACTATGGCGCGCTTATTTGCACTACATGTAAATAAAAGAACTAATGCGCATCACACCGGTAACGCGTAAGAGGCATACACGTTATCGACAACGGGATGTTTATCCTGGGTTGTCACCAGAAATGTTCGCGGGCGGACATTTCGTAAGGCGAAGTCACTTCCCTTATGCCGAGAATGAAAATTTTCTAGCCATCTTTATATGGCGCCCTGATATGAGATTGTTATGACACGCATTTATCCACAATTCGTCGTTGCCAAATTTGGCGGTACCAGCGTTGCTGACTTTGACGCGATGAATCGCAGTGCCAGTATTGTTCTTGCAGATGAACAGGTTCGCCTGGTCGTATTATCTGCCTCCGCCGGTGTCACTAATCTGTTAGTCGAGCTTTCTGAAGGACTGGAAAGCAGCGATCGTATGGATAAAATCGATACCCTTCGCACCATCCAGTACAACATTATTTCCCGCCTGAAACAGCCAACGGTTATCAGCAAAGAAATAGACCAACTGCTTGAAAATATTGCCCGCCTTGCTGAAACCGCGCAGGCAATGCCATCGGCAGCATTAAGCGATGAACTGGTGAGCCACGGCGAGCTGATGTCGAGCCTGCTGTTTGCCGAAGTGCTGCGTGAACGTGAAGCTCAGGCAGAATGGTTTGACGCACGCAAAGTGATACGCACTAACGACGTATACGGTTGTGCGGAACCGAATCTTAGCCAGATCGCTGAACAGGCTGAAATGCACCTGCGCCCACGCATTGAACAGGCCATTGTTATCACTCAGGGCTTTATCGGTAGCGATGACGCCGGGCATACCACTACGCTTGGGCGCGGCGGCAGCGACTATACCGCATCCCTGATAGGCGAAGCGTTACAGGCAATGCGTGTCGATATTTGGACGGATGTCGCCGGGATCTATACCACCGATCCTCGCGTTGTACCGCAGGCCCAACGCATCGACCATATTTCATTCGCCGAAGCCAGCGATATGGCTGCGTTTGGGGCGAAAGTCTTACATCCGGCAACATTACTGCCAGCGATGCGCAAAAACATTCCGGTATTTGTCGGTTGCAGTAAAAATACTACTGCTGGCGGTACGCTGGTGCGCCGTGAAACCGAGAATCCACCGCTGTATCGTGCGATTGCCGTTCGTCGCAAGCAAACGCTGTTACGACTGCACAGCCTGCACGCGCAGCCTGCCTACGCTTTTTTTGCTGATATGTTTGCCATCCTGGCACAGCATCAGGTGGATATTGATCTGGTGACCACGTCCGAAAGCAGCATTGCGTTGGCGCTCGATCCCTCCTGCGCGACATCCGGGGAAGATCACACCTTAACCACCTCACTGCTGACGGCGCTCTCTTCCCACTGCCGGGTTGAGATTGAAACGGGGCTGGCGTTGGTGACGTTGATTGGAAATCAGCTCCATCACGGTACGGGCGTATGTCGGGATGCTTTCGCTGAACTGGACGCGCATGCGGTACGTATGATTTGTCACGGCGCATCCAATAATAATCTCAGCTTCCTGCTGCCGGGCGACGCTGCCGATAGCGCCGTCGTTGCATTACATCGCAGGCTGTTCGAGTAAGGTTTTCAGGGGCGTTCGCGCCCCTTTTCAATTCATTGCCCCCGTTACCGCTTTCTTGTAACCTTCCCCGCTTATTTACGCACACTTTTTCGGACACTCATGACCGCTCAACATTCGAAAGATCCTTTGCACGGCGTTACGCTGGAAATGCAGGTTAATGCCCTGGTGGCTCGCTACGGTTGGGAAAAACTGGGCAAGCTGGTGAACATTAACTGTTTTAAAAATGATCCCAGTGTGAAATCCAGCCTCAAGTTTTTGCGCCGCACGCCCTGGGCGCGGGCGGAAGTTGAAGCGCTCTATCTTGATTCCCTCGAAGACGATGAACCTCAGGACGGCGGATTTAACCCGTGGCTTCAGGGGCGTGACGATAAGATCTGATTCCCTTCCCCTGCAAATCGTAAGAGAATATCGCCTCTCAAGGGACTAGTAGAAAACGGGCGTTTATGATCATCTCTTTGCGGGGCGTATCCCCGGTCACTCAGGTTAAAAAACTAGGCACGCTGGTTGCCGCGGCATTACTTGTTGTCAGTTGTTCGTCTAAGCCACCGAGTTCACTTGTCACGCCGTCGGGCAACACATCGAAGCCCGCCGATAAAGCACAGCGAAGTAACGAACCGATGCGCGGTATCTGGCTGGCGACGGTCTCACGGCTCGATTGGCCGCCAGTTAACTCGGTCAATATCAGCAGCCCCGCCATTCGCATCAATAAACAGAAAGAAGCGCTGACGGCAAAGCTCGACAACCTGAAACAGCTCGGTATTAATACCGTTTTTTTTCAGGTAAAGCCCGATGGCACCGCCCTGTGGGATTCCAAAATTTTGCCGTGGTCCGATACCTTAACCGGCAAGATTGGCGAGAACCCCGGGTACGATCCGTTGCAGTTTATGTTGGATGAAGCTCATAAACGCGGCATGAAAGTGCATGCATGGTTTAACCCGTACCGGGTGACAACCAACACCAAGCCGTCAACGGTGGCCGAGCTTAATCGCACGCTCTCACAGCAACCTGCCAGCATTTTTGTCCTGCATCGCGACTGGATCCGCACATCAAGCGATCGCTTTGTGCTTGATCCCGGCATTCCGGAAGCGCGCGACTGGATTACCAGTATTGTGGCGGAAGTGGTGGCGAAATATCCGGTCGATGGCGTTCAGTTTGATGACTATTTCTATACCGAAACCCCTGGCTCGACGCTTAACGATAACCAGACCTGGCGCCAATACGGCCAACAGTACGCGTCAAAAGCCGACTGGCGACGCCATAATACGCAACTGCTTATCGAGCAGGTGTCACGCACCATCAAACAGCTGAAACCCGACGTCGAGTTTGGCGTAAGCCCGGCGGGCGTCTGGCGTAACCGTTCGCACGATCCGTTAGGGTCGGATACGCGCGGTGCGGCAGCCTACGACGAATCTTATGCTGATACTCGCCTTTGGGTACAACAGGGCTTGCTGGATTACATTGCCCCGCAACTTTACTGGCCGTTCGCGCGTGATGCAGCGCGTTATGATGTGCTGGCAAAATGGTGGGCGGATGTGGTGAAACCAACCAAAACGCGTCTGTACATTGGCGTGGCGTTGTATAAAGTGGGCGAACCGTCAAAAAAAGAACCTGACTGGGCGGTGAATGGCGGCGTGCCGGAGCTGAGCAAACAGATAGATCTCAACGAATCCATCCCTGAAATTAACGGGACGATCCTGTTCCGTGAAGATAATCTCAATCAACCGCAAACTCGCCAGGCGGTGAATTATCTGAAAACCCGCTGGGGCCATTAATCCTGCCTTTTGTGCGCTACGCAAATCCGGCGTAGCGCGCCTCATCTGCTATGCTTACCCTGACATTCTTTACTGGAGAACGGATATGGGATTGTTTAACTTCGTGAAAGAAGCAGGTGAAAAACTGTGGGATAAACTGACGGATTCGCATCAGGACCAGGGCGAAAAAGTCACCGAGCATTTGAAGAAACTCAATATTCCCGGTGCGGATAAAGTCCAGGTGACGGTTGTTGATGGGAAAGCCAGCGTCACCGGTGATGGACTAACCCAGGAAGAGAAAGAAAAAATTCAGGTTGCGGTGGGTAACGTTGCCGGGGTCAGTGAAGTGGAGAATAACATCACGGCTGCTGATAGCGCGGATGAAGCCACCTATTACACCGTGAAGTCCGGTGATACGCTGAGCGCGATTTCTAAAACCGTTTATGGCAATGCCAATCTGTATAACAAAATTTTTGAAGCCAACCGTCCGATGCTTTCTCACCCGGATAAAATTTATCCCGGTCAGACATTACGTATTCCTAAAGCCTGATAGCCATACGCTTGCCGGAAGTCATTCCGGTAAGCGTTTCCCCCTCGTTGTATTCACAGGCAAAATATCGTATAAAACCTCCTGTCCGAGGGGTGTCCAGTAATGGGCTGAGATGGCGCAAGCCGAACCCTTAGAACCTGATCTGGGTCATGCCAGCGAAGGGACGGGTTAGCCATCTATTTATACAGCCAATTCCTGTTCTTCCCTTATTGCGCCCGGATCTCCACCGATTACTGGAGGTCCCATGTCTTTACCCCTTTTTGAAACTGGTCTTTACGCGCGTCTGCGCTCGCTTGCCGGTCACCACTGGCATGATTACGTCGCGCATGAATTTGTTCAGCAGTTAGGCGCAGGCACCCTGCCTGAACCCGCGTTTCGCCGATATCTCACCCAGGATTATCTGTTTTTAGTTCATTTCGCCCGCGCCTACGCGCTGCTGGTCAGCAAACTGCAAAACCTGCCGGAAATGCGCGCCGCGACAGCATCACTGAATGCGATTCTTAACGAATTGCCGCTGCATATCAGCTACTGCCAGCAATGGGGGTTAACGGAATCCGACGTTACGCAGGTGGAAGAAGCCGCTGAAACGGTGAACTACACCCGTTACGTGCTGGATGTGGGACACTCAGGCGATGTGCTTGATTTGCTTACCGCATTGATGCCCTGTGTAGCAGGCTATGCGGAAATCGGCCTGCGGCTGCTCAACGATCGGGCGACTGTCTTTGAGGGTAACCCCTACGCGCCGTGGATCCGTAACTATGGTGACAAGGACTATCTGGCAGGCGTACAAGCCTCACTGACACTATTTGAAAATCTGGCCGCTGCGCGTGGAGGTGAAAGCCGTATCGGTGAGCTTTCATCTATCTTCACCACCGCCACTCGACTGGAAAGCGCGTTCTGGCAGATGGGATTGAACGCAAAATCATGAAGTGCGTGAATGCATCCCCGGCCATCAGGGTAAAAGACCTTACGCTTCGCTACGGCGATAAGACGATATTTGAACATCTCAACGTCGAGATCCCCGCGGGTCATTTCGTTTCGTTGCTCGGTGCCAGCGGTGCGGGGAAAACCAGCCTGCTGCGTATCGTTGCCGGGCTGGCCGCGCCAACGGCTGGCTCGGTGACGGATGAACACGGTCATCCGCTGGAAGGCCGTATCAGCTGGATGGGTCAGCGCGATCTGCTCTATCCGTGGTTAACCATCGAACAAAATGTTTGCTTGGGTGCGCGTTTGCGCGGTGACCAAGCCGATCGTGAGTGGGCACAAGAGTTGCTCTATCGCGTTGGCTTAAGTGGTTACGGCCATGCCCTTCCGCAGACGTTATCCGGCGGGATGCGTCAGCGCGCCGCCATCGCCCGTACCCTCTACGAACAGCAGCCAATTGTGTTGATGGATGAGCCATTTTCCGCGCTGGATGCGATTACCCGCGCCACGATTCAAACGCTGGCGGCGGAATTACTGGCCGATCGTACCGTGTTGCTGATTACCCACGATCCCGCTGAGGCCTGCCGTTTGAGCCATCGCATTCTCGTTCTGGCGAAATATCCCGGCGGTATTGATGACGCCCACATTATGGCTGGCATCCCGCCACGTGACCTGGACGATCCTCAGGTTATCCAGAGCCAACGCGAGCTTATGCAACAACTGATTCGGGGGGCACAGTGATTTTCTTATCACGTATCTGGCGCGGGGTGACGCTGTTTGCAGGCTTAATGGGCTTATGGTGGCTGGCGACGCTCGGCTCTATTCCGGCATTCCTGCTGCCCTCGCCCACGGCGGTGGTTCAGGCCCTGCACGATAATGGTCGTTACCTCGGCTGGCACACATTGATTACGCTATCGGAAATCGCCAGTGGGCTGGTGATTGGTGTACTGCTCGGGGCAATTCTGGCGCTGTGCATGGTCTTCTCACCCCGTCTTCAGCGCTGGGTGATGCCAGTGGTATTAACCAGCCAGGCGATTCCTGTCTTCGCACTCGCTCCGCTGCTGGTGCTGTGGTTTGGTTTTGGCATGAGCGCCAAGGTCACCATGGCGGTGCTGATTATCTTCTTTCCGGTGTCGTCGGCTCTGTTTGATGGTCTGCGCCGGGTAAGCGGTGATTATCTCGACCTGGCCCGCACCATGGGAGGATCACGCTGGGCACTACTCCGCCATGTCCAGTTGATGGCCGCCCTGCCTGCTTTTGGCTCTGGCCTGCGCATGGCGGCGGCCGTTGCGCCCATCGGCGCCATCATTGGCGAATGGGTCGGCTCGGCGGAAGGTTTGGGTTACGTGATGCTCAACGCCAACGCGCGCATGCAGAGTGATATCTGCTTCGCCGCCCTTCTGATACTCGTTTTGATGACCATCTCGCTGTGGATGATCATCGATGCCCTTTTACATCGCCTGATTTATTGGGTTCCGGATAACCATTGAGAAAACTACGATGACAACAAAAATACTGAAACCTGCGCTCGCTGCTCTGCTTATCGCCGGTACACTTTCGCCAGACGCCTGGGCGCTGGAGAAAGTGACGCTGGTACTGGACTGGTACATCAACCCAGACCACGCCCCCGTGATGGGTGCACAGCAAATCGGCGCATTTAAAGAGGAAGGCCTGGACGTCACAATTGTCCCGCCTTCCGATCCGGCGCTTCCTCCGCGCCTGGTGGCAGCAAAACAGGCCGATCTGGCGATCACCTATCAACCGCAACTGCACTTTTTTGCCGATCAGGGCTTACCGCTGATGCGTGTGGGCACACTTATCAATACGCCGCTGAATACGGTGATTGCGCTGGATAAAAATATTAAATCGCCTGCTGATTTAAAAGGTAAAAGCGTGGGCTATTCCGTCAGTGGCATCGAGCAGGCGACGCTCGATACCATGCTGAAACATAGCAATACGCCAGCGGATGCGGTGAAGCTTATCAACGTTAACTTTCAGCTAACCAGTGCTCTACTGACCGGCAAAGTGGACGCGGTGATTGGCGGCTATCGAAACATCGAAGCCCTGGAGATCCAGCTTCAGGGAAAAGAACCGGTGGTGTTTAATGTCGAGGATTATGGCGTGCCTGCTTACGATGAGCTGATTCTGGTGGCGAATAAAGAGATGGCTGGAGAAGCGAAAATTAAAAAATTCCTCGCGGCTTTGAAAAAAGGGAGCGACTACCTGCACGCGCATCCGCAGGAGAGCTGGAAAACATTCGCCAGTCTGCATCCTGAGCTTAATACCGAATTGAATAAGCAGGCATGGATGAAAACGCTGCCGCTCTTTGCGCAAGATCCGGCAAAACTGGATAAAGCCCGCTATGCGCATTACGAGCAGTTTTTGTTTGATAACAAACTTATCAAAAAAATAACCCCGGTAGAGCAGTACGCTACCGAGGTTATGTAAGCCATACATCAGATTGCGAACGAAGTGCGCTTTGTTATTGCCGGATGTGGCGTAAACGCCTTATCCGGCTACAAAATTTCGTGAATTCAATCTAATGTAGGCCTGATAAGCGCAGCGCATCAGGCAATTTTACAGCGCCATGTCGTGCTGAGGTGACGCTTCAGGCTGTGTTGCTTTCTGCGTGACGTTGTCACTTGCATCAGCATTCATTTTGATTACCGGAGGTTTAACCAGCTGCAACGTGGCTGCGGTATCGTCCCAAACCTGCTGCGTCAGCGCGCTGTTACCGTTCAGTTGCTGACCGTAGCTCGGCACAATCGCGCGGATTTTGCTCTGCCATTGCTCAGAACTGAATTGTTCCGGGAACATCTTCTTAATCACGTTCAGGGTGATGGGAGCCGCGGTCGATGCGCCCGGAGAAGCACCCAGCAATGCGGAAATCGTGCGCTGTTGGTCAACAACCACTTCCGTACCCAGTTTCAGTACGCCACCTTTGTCTTCATCTTTCTTGATAATCTGCACACGCTGACCTGCCTGAATCAGTTTCCAGTCTTCTTTACGCGCCTGAGGATAGTACTCTTTCAGCGCGGCAAAACGGTCATCATCGCTCAACATAACCTGACTAATCAGGTATTTGACGAGATCAAAGTTATCCAGCCCCACATGCGTCATCGGCATCACGTTGCTGGTTGTGGTGGTGCTCAGCAAATCGAAGAACGAGCCATTTTTAAGGAATTTGGTGGAGAACGTCGCGAACGGCCCAAACAGCACCACGCGTTTACCGTCGATGAAACGTGCATCAATGTGTGGTACGGACATCGGCGGCGCACCAACGGAGGCCTGGCCATAGACTTTCTGTAGGTGCTCTTTAGTGATTGCCGGGTTTTCCGTCATCAGGAAAGAGCCGCCAACCGGGAACCCTGCATAATTATCGGCTTCAGGAATGCCAGTTTTTTGCAGTAATTTCAGTGCCCCGCCGCCAGCACCGATAAATACATATTTGGCATCAATCGCATGCTCTTTACCGTTATTCACATCCTTGATTGTCACGTGCCAGGAGTTATCGCCATTGCGTTTAAACTCAGTCACTTCAGACGAGGTTTGCAAAGAGAAATTCGGGCTTTTTTTCAGGCTGCCGATCAACTGGCGGGTAATTTCACCGTAGTTCACATCGGTACCGGCTGGCGTCCAGGTTGCAGCCACTTTCTGCTGCGGATCGCGCCCTTGCATTACCAGCGGAGCCCATTGCTGAATTTGCTGGTGATCGGTAGAGAATTTCATGCCCTGGAACAACGTCGTTTTTTGCAGCGCATCATAACGCTTTTGCAAATAATTAACGTTGGTGTCGCCCCAGACAAAACTCATATGCGGGGTGGAATTAATAAAGGAGTGCGGTTCACGTAAAATGCCGCGTTTCACCTGCGCCGTCCAGAATTGACGCGAGATCATAAACTGCTCATTAATATCCAGCGCTTTGCTGACATCAATCGAACCGTCCGGACGTTCCGGCGTATAGTTCAGCTCCATATTCGCCGAGTGACCCGTACCGGCGTTATTCCAGCCATTAGAGGATTCCAGCGCCACGCCGTCGAGTTTTTCGACCATGACCTGCTTCCAGTCTGGCTGCAGCTCCTGGAGCCACGTGCCGAGAGAGGCACTCATAATACCGCCGCCAATCAGAAGGAAATCGGTTTTTTGTGAGGTTTCAGAATTAGCCCAGGTTGCCGAACTGACAAACAGCGCCACAGAGGTGAGTGAGATAATTGTCTTTTTAATTGCAGGCATAATAGTAATATCACATAGCATTGATGAAACATGAATAAATATAGTAAAGCATTTTTACGATAATTTAAAATATCTACAACATTTTTCGCACTATTATATAATTACATATTTATTTAGTTATTTAATTAAATAAATCATCAACACTCTTTGTTGGGTATTTTCGTTATGTAGGAAGGCATGCGCTTCCCTCGTTCTTATCGAACGAGGGAGTAAAATGAAAGGCTTTACCAGGAGAAATCCTGGACCAGTGATAAGTCCCAGGCAGTGGCAAACAGTGAAATGAAGATGATCAGGTTCACTGCGGTTTCTATTCTTTTTTCCATTTTGATTCTCCTTATGCCGGTTATGACGATCTAACACGGAAAACCTTAATGATTTCTTAATGCTGCACGACCATCATAAGGCGAACGCAGCAGGTTATGAATACGAGTATGCCAATAAAAACCGGCTGCGTCCCCCTCTTTTACTTTTGCGCACTAAGTGAGCTGATAGTGCTTATCTGCCGTCAGTTTTGCCGGGATCACGGTTTCATCGTTCATTTGCAGCAGCTCTATCTCAATCGCGTTGCAGATAGCATCCAGCGGCAGATCGTTATCTTCCATGCCAAACGGCTCTTCCAGTTCTTCGGCAAGGGTATCAAGCGCGATAAACGTGTACGAGATAAGCACCGACACAAACGGCGTCATGTAGTGCAAATCAACAACCAGCGCGAACGGCAGCATGATGCAAAACAGATAAACGGTGCGGTGCAGGATCAGCGAATAGGCAAAAGGCACGGGCGTATTGGCAATACGCTCGCACCCGGCCAGTACGCCCGACATATCATTAAGCCGGTTATTCACGCTATGAAACAGAATGTCCGACAGTTTTCCTTCGCGACGACGCACGGCCAGCCACTCCCCCATCATCAGGAGAATACGGTTTGCAGGCGTTTGAACGGCCAGAACCTGAGCCAGCTGTTTGTCATCAAGGTAGTTTGCCAGCACCGCTTTCGCAGGCTGGCGGCGTAATGACAAGCGCAGGCTGTGGGCAAACGCGATTTGCAGCCTGGTAAACTCCGCAATATTGGGTTCGTCGTGAAGCGTATTTTTCACTTCCCGCAGCAAGGAGCGTGAAGCAATCATCAGTTGCCCCCACAGCAAGCGCGCTTCCACATAACGTGCGTAGCAGGCGTTATTTCTGAAGCCCAGGAAGATAGCAATGGCGACACCAAGAATACTGAATGGCGCCACGGTAAGCTTGATACCCAGTGAGGTGTACCACGGTAAAATTGCGATAACCACAATTGAGAGCAGGAAATTGAGTAGCAAGCGAGAGTAGATCTTGGGAAGCACCGAGCCATGCCAGACAAGAATGCGAGGCAGCCAGTGTTGATGAGGACGCGCAATCATATATTTATCGATTAAGTTAATAACTTGTTTATTAAACGTGATTGCGGTCACATATTCAAGCGGTTTGCTTGGCTGTCGCGTATAATCAATCCCCTTTCATTCCTGCCAAAAATGACGACGCACGATGTTTAAGTGTGGATTACAAAGAGATGAAATATGTATGTTGTAACTAATGGTGCTAAATAAAAAACCCGGCATTTGCCGGGTCTGGTTCATGCTCTTAGCACAGCGGCTGAACGGCTTTACGCATTCCCTGCAGCAGAATCGCGTCAAGATCCAGAGACACCTGCTCGACAAGGCCGACAACCTGAGTCAGGTCCTGCTCCCAATGCTCACTCACAGAAAGCACCGTTTTCACCAGCTCGCTGGTACTAATCAACTGATCACGATGCTGCGCCCACAGTTGCTGATAACGTTCAATCCAGTGCGCATCATCCTGTACCGGATACGTTTCACCGTTACGCTCTGCGCGATAAAACGCAATCAGTGCCGCCAGCGCGAAAGTTAAACGTGCAGGCAGTTTGCCGGTTGCCTTCTGCCCTGCCAGCAGTTGCGGCAGAATACGGGTACGGAATTTCGTCATCCCGTTCAGCGCGATAGAAAGCAACTGATGCTTGATATACGGATTGCGGAAACGCCCGGTTACCGCGCTGGCGAAAGATTCCAGCTCATCACGCGGCAAATCGAGCACCGGGATAATCTCGTCGTAAATGGCTTTTTCAACGAAAGCACAGATTTCCGCGTCATTCATCGCCTCGCCGACCGTATCGAGCCCTGCCTGGTAGGCTACCGGCACCAGAGCCGTGTGCGCCCCGTTCAGAATCGCCACTTTACGCTCTTTATACGGTTTGATGTCATCCACAATCAGCACGTTGAGGGAGAGTTTGTCGAGACGCAGTTCGCTGGCGAGCGATTTCGGCCCCTGAATAACAAACAGGTAGAAGTGCTCAGCGGTATCAAGGAAACCGTCTTTGTAACCCAGTTCCGCTTCAATGGACGCCGCTTCATCACGCGGATAACCGGTAACAATTCGGTCGACCAGGGTGGAACAGAATGTGTTGGATTCATTCAGCCAGGTCACAAATTCCACCGGCAGCGCCCACTCCTGCGCGTAACGCAGCACCAGTTCATGCAGCGCGTCACCGTTATAGTCAATCAGTTCGCAAGGAATGATAATCCAGCCTTTATCCGCTGCGCCGTTAAAATGCGTGTAGCGTTCAAACAGCAGACGAGTCAGTTTAGCCGGATAGCTTACGGCCGGTGCATCATCAAATTTATCGCCGGCATGGTAGCTGATGCCTGCTTCCGTGGTGTTCGAGAAGACAAAGCGCATGTCCGGGTTGTGTGCCAGTTTCAGGAAAGCGTCGTAATCGGTATAAGCGCTGATTTCGCGGTTAACGGAACGAATTAAACGCGCATCGCTCACGGCATCGCCCTGCTCATTCAGGCCACGAATGATGGTCGTGTACAGGCCATCCTGCGTGCTGAGTGACGGCGGGAAATCGCTGGCAATCGGGCGAACAATCACTACACCGGCATTGAGATCGGTGTGTTCGTTCAGCAGGTCGATCTGCCAGTCAACGAATGCGCGCAGGAAGTTACCTTCGCCAAACTGAATGATACGTTCAGGGTACTGCGCACCGGGGAAGTCCTGGCGGTTCAGAGTCTTCACAATCGTTTCCTTTTTTAATTAGTCATACAACCTGGTGGAATTGGTGTAATAACTTAACAGATTTTTAGACAATGAAACCCTGTTTTGATCAAAATGTGAGGACTAATTCATAATTCAGAGGAATTTATAAAACACACTGGTGGCGGTTAACTCCCCCGCAGGCATCAGCGCATAACGCGGGATTTCGCCCACTTTATGCCAGCCAGCGCGCTGGTAGAACGTCTCCGCCCCGCTTCCCGTTGCGGTATCAAGCACAAGCACGTTTTTGCCTGCATCACGCGCTATCGTTTCCAGATGCGACATCAACTGACTTGCTATACCAAAACGTCTGGCATCCTCATGCACCAGCAGTTTAGCCACATCCGCGCGATGCGGCTGGTTCTCGGGTTGATCGATAATAAGCTGGACGGTGCCGACAATCCGCTGCTGCGCATCTACTGCCACAAGTAAGATACGTTCATTCGCCACCACGCTCGCCGCGGTACGTTGCCAGAATGCCAGCGCTTTTTCGCGGCTAAAAGGCAGCATAAAACTGACCGACGCGCCGCCTTCAACGCAGTTGATCAGAATGTCGGTCAGATCATGGAGATGCAACAGAATTTCATCATGGGATAGCGTGCGCACGGTAAAGGACGGGGTCATGTAACTCTCCTGAGTGAATTTCATGTCACTATCGCTGGCGGCGCGTAACAGCACAAGAGGTGCCGTCATCGCATTTACTTATGGTTGTGGTTTATTCATCTGAATCACCAGCCAGTGGTGAATGACGCCGACAATATAGTGTTGCTGGGCGTCATCAAGCGCCGTTCCCGCAGGAATGTTATGCCATTTTTCCAGGCAGCCGCGACAGCAGGTTGCCGTCGCGTGCTGGGCGATAAACACAGGGTGCCCGCGCATGGGTGTTTGCTTGCCATCATTTTTCGGCTGCGCCGGGGCGAGTCGGGATGCGATGAAATCGGCCGCGTGACTGTCGATAACCTCGGGGCCCTTGTCATAGCAATACTGTCGCTCTTTTGCGCCAAGTTTAAAACGGCTACGAAACGTCGAGCGCGCCAGGCGTGTAAACAAATTATCGAGAGGAACCATTAGTACACTGAACGTCCAATCTTATGCGTTAATTTTTCCAGAACCGCGACGCCCGCCAGCGAGTTACCGGCTTCGTCCAGTTCCGGGCTCCAGACGGCAATCGCCATCTCATGCGGCACGATCGCAACCACACCGCCGCCAACGCCGGATTTCGCCGGCAGCCCGACGCGCCAGGCGAACTCACCGGCATTCTGATACATGCCGCTGGTCGCCATGAGAGCATTAACCTGCCGCGCCTGCATCGGTGAAATAATCGGGTGGTGAATATGCGGTGCCCGCCCCTGATTCGCCAGGAACAAAAATGCCCGCGCCAGTTCGTTGCAGCTCATTTTCAACGCGCAATAGTGAAAATAGTTTTGCAGTACCGTCGCCACATCGTTATGGAAATTACCAAAGGATTTCATTAACCAGGCGATCGCCGCATTACGCGCGGAGTGCTCAAACTCGGAGCGTGCAACCACAGAATCGTAGGTAATATCCGGGACGCCGCACAACGTGCGAATAATCTCCAGCATGCGCATACGCGGTGCGCTCAATCGTCCCTGCAGCATATCGCACACAACCAGCGCGCCCGCATTAATAAACGGGTTACGCGGAATACCCTGCTCGATTTCCAGCTGCAACAGCGAGTTAAAGGGCTGACCGGAGGGATCTTTCCCAACCCGTTGCCAGATTTCGTCTTCTGAATAGTGGTTCATCGCCACCACCAGACTGAGTACTTTGGAGATGGACTGAATGGAGAAACGTTCGTCGGCATCGCCCGCCGAGAAGTGCTGACCATCCACCGTGCTGATGGCAATCGCCAGCTTGTTACCGCTTACCTGGGCCAGCGCCGGAATATAATCCGCTACCTTACCTTGCCCAATCAACGGCCTGACGTCGGCTAAAATCGACGCCAGCATGTCATTATCGATGACCGTAGTCACTTACTACTCCTTGCCCGCAGGCTATTTCCGGCCTGCAAGTATAACAGAGCATGATGGATGAAACATAAGAAAGCCCGCACGAAGCGGGCTGAGAAAAAAAAGGGTGCGTTGTGGATATGCCTGACACACAAAGAGTGGCGGGGATCGCTCCCCGCCGTTGCTCTTACACGGATCGGCACGCTGTGAAAACAGCAACCTCCGTTTGGCCAGTTCGGATGTGGACCTCACAGAGATCTTTTCTCATTACCAGCACCGCCACATCGGCGGAAACACAGATAATGACCAGGGCAAGTAGCATCCCTTTGTACTGTTTCATCGCGCTCTTTTCCTTGACCTTACAGTCTGTAAGAGGCACTCTACATGTGCTGACATATAGGGGGCCTCGGGTTGATTGAAAAATCACTCGGGGCTTTTCTCTATCTGCCATCCTGCAAATGCCTGAGACAGTAGCCTCAAGCACCCACAACCATCTTACGCCGCGCCATCCCTGTTTACGCTTTGATAAACACTCTTTTTTCGAGATTATCGACGGTCTTTCCACACCGTTTGTACATTGCAGAATTCATGCAAACCAAAATGCGACAGCTCTCGACCAAATCCGCTTTTCTTCACGCCACCGAAAGCCACGCGCGCGTCACTGGCGCTGTAACCGTTGATAAATACTCCGCCGCATTCGAGCTGTGCGGCAAAGCGTTGAGCCTGTGCGTCATCGGCAGTGAAAACAGTCGCTGAAAGACCAAACTCACTGTCGTTTGCCAGTTCGAGAGCATGATCGGCATCGCGCGCAATGGTAATTGCCGCGACCGGGCCAAACATTTCCTGACGAAACGCAGTCATCTCTGACGTGACATTCCCCAGCACGGTCGGCGCGTAATAATTACCGTTTCCGGCCATTTTTTCGCCGCCTAACAGCAGAGTCGCGCCTTCGGCAAGCGTTGCCTGAACCTGTTGATGCAGTTCATCACGCAGGTCAAAGCGCGCCATTGGGCCTAAATAGTTTTGCTCGTCCAGCGGATCGCCCATTTTCAGTTGCTCGGTTGCCGCAACAAATCGGCGTGTAAAAGCATCCGCGATCCCGGCTTCAACAATAAAGCGCTTCGCCGCAGCGCAAACTTGCCCGGTATTCTGATAACGCCCGATAACTGCCGCCTGCACCGCGGTATCGAGATCCGCATCGTTCAGCACAATAAAGGGATCGGAACCGCCCAGCTCAAGCACGCATTTTTTCAGCGCGGCACCGGCCTGAGCGCCAATCGCGCGGCCAGCACGCACGCTTCCCGTTACCGTGACAGCGGCGATACGCGCGTCGTTAATCGCCTGCGTAACCCCCTCATTGGTCGCATTCACCCAGCCGAAAACGCCCGCAGGAACGCCCGCTTCGAGGAAGATCTTACCGATCAGTTGCGCACTGCCCATCACATTAGGCGCATGTTTTAACAGATAACTATTCCCGGCCAGCAGAATTGGCACCGCGCCGCGCAGCACCTGCCACAACGGGAAGTTCCACGGCATAACTGCCAGAATCGGCCCCAGTGGACGATATTCAATAACAGCTTTGTTATCCTCCACCAGCGTGGATTCGGTATTCAGCATCGCCGGGCCATGCTCGGCGTACCAGTCGCAAAGGCTGGCGGATTTCGTGACTTCCCCGCGCGCCTGAGCAATCGGTTTGCCCATTTCGAGGGACATCATTTGTGCCATCTCTTCGCCACGTTGACGCAGTACGCGGCCAACAGCACGTAATGCCTCTGCGCGCGCCGTGACGGAGGTATTACGCCACTGGCGATAGCCAGCATCAGCAAGGGCGATAGATTCATCGACCTGTGCGGTTGTCGCCCACGGCATTGCCGACAGAGTTTCGCCATTAGCCGGGTTGATGGAAATCGCGTGAGTTACAGGTGAAGTCATTCTCTTCTCTCTTATCCGGTGATGTGATGTTGTCATTCTGGACGCTTGTTGTCTTTCTGAAAACTGAATAATATTAAGCCCATTATTCACGAATCGAGAATATCATGGACCTGACGCAACTTGAGATGTTTAACGCCGTCGCGCAAACCGGCAGCATTACCCAGGCCGCGCAGGTTGTGCACCGCGTGCCCTCAAATCTCACTACCCGTATTCGCCAACTGGAGGCGGATCTGGGTGTTGAACTGTTTATCCGCGAAAGCCAGCGTCTGCGTCTTTCCCCCGCCGGACACAGTTTTCTGCGCTACAGCCAGCAGATCCTCGCGCTGGTCGATGAAGCCCGTATGGTGGTCGCCGGAGATGAACCACAGGGGCTATTTTCCCTCGGAGCGCTGGAAAGCACTGCCGCCGTGCGCATCCCGGAAACGCTGGCACGTTATAACCAGCGTTACCCGAAAATTCAGTTTGATCTGGCGACCGGCCCTTCCGGCACCATGATCGACGGCGTTTTAGAAGGCTCGCTGAGTGCGGCTTTTGTTGACGGCCCGGTGATGCATCCCGGTCTGGAGGGCATGCCGGTGTATCAGGAAGAGATGATGATCGTCGCGGCGAACGGGCACCCTAAAATTACTCGTGCCAGCGACGTCAACGGCACAAGTATTTACGCTTTTCGGGCCAATTGCTCCTATCGTCGCCATTTCGAGAGCTGGTTTCAGGCGGATCACGCAACGCCCGGCAGAATTCACGAGATGGAGTCCTATCACGGGATGCTGGCCTGCGTGATTGCCGGGGCGGGATTGGCCTTGATGCCGCGGAGTATGCTGGAAAGCATGCCCGGACACCACCAGGTCGAAGCCTGGCCGCTGGCAGAAAAATGGCGCTGGCTGACGACCTGGCTGGTCTGGCGACGTGGCGCGAAAAGCCGCCAGTTAGAGGCGTTTATTGAATTGCTGGATGAGCCTCAAAAACTTAAAGACTAGCCTCAGGCAAAAAAAGCGTTCCTTTCAAATAGAGGGACGCTTTCCCGCCCATCAATACCCTATCCCCCTGCCATTCGCAGCGTACATCGCCACCGCGTGCGGAAACCTGACGCGCCAGCATGTGCGTTTTCCCAAGCTTGTCGCCCCAGTAGGGAATGAGCATAGTATGCGACGAGCCAGTCACCGGATCTTCCCACACCGCTTCGCCCGGCGAGAAAAATCGGCTAACAAAATCATACGCACCGTTGCCGCGTGCAGTAATCGCCACTTTATGTTCTCTGGGGATCATAGCGCTAATATTCGGCGTCACGGCTTCCACCTGCTGTCTGTTTTCCAGCTCAATAACCCAGGCGCGGCCTTTACGTGCATGCAGATAATCCGTAATCCCCAGCGCGGCAAGCATGTCGGAAGGCGGCGTCGCGGGTTGCGTCTCGCCCATCGGAAAATCGAGCGTCAGCCATTCGCCATCGCGCGTGACCGTCAGTTGTCCTGATGCGGTTTCGAAGCGAATTGTGCGTTCCGGATAATGCAGTTGCTGAAAAATAACGTGCGCCGTGGCAAGCGTCGCGTGCCCGCATAAATTGACTTCCTGGCGGGTGGTAAACCAGCGCAACGCAAAGCCACTCGGCTGCTGTACCACAAATGCGGTTTCTGACTGATTATGCTGCTGGGCCATTTTTAGTAATAATGAATCGGGTAACCAGTTCTCCAGCACACATACCGCCGCTGCATTCCCCTCAAACGGACGCTCGCTAAACGCATCCACCAGATAAATATCAATTTCCCGCATTCTGATCTCCTGTCGCTATTCAATCGTTAAAATGACACAAATCTGCGGGTCGCGGCAGACGGTGAGGAAAATCGTTGGCAACGCCATTGAGCTAATAACCACAAAATGAGATCCAAATCACAAAATGATTGTCATTCAGCCAACATTGGCTTTAAGATCGCACGTCTCATCCCGATCAAACTACCCCAGAAAATCCTATGACAACCAACACAGTCTCGCGCCACATCGCATGGCTTAGGGTGGTGACGCTCGCCATCGCAGCCTTCATCTTTAATACCACCGAGTTTGTGCCGGTGGGCCTGCTTTCTGATATTGCCGACAGTTTTGCCATGACCACGGCGCAGGTCGGTATCATGCTGACAATCTATGCATGGGTCGTCGCGCTGATGTCGCTGCCGTTTATGCTGCTGACCAGCCAGATGGAGCGCCGCAAGTTGTTAATTGGCTTGTTTGCGCTGTTTATTGCCAGCCATATACTCTCTTTCTTCGCCTGGAACTTTAGCGTGCTGGTTGCCAGCCGTATCGGCATCGCCTTTGCCCATGCCGTGTTTTGGTCGATTACCGCGTCCCTGGCCATCCGCATGGCGCCTGCCGGAAAACGCGCGCAGGCGCTAAGCCTGATAGCCACCGGTACCGCGCTGGCGATGGTGTTTGGCATTCCGATTGGCCGCATCGTAGGGCAATATTTTGGCTGGCGAACCACCTTCCTTGCTATCGGTATTGGCGCGCTGCTGACCATGGTGGCGCTGATTAAACTGCTGCCCAAACTGCCGAGTGAACATTCGGGTTCCCTGAAAAGCCTGCCTGTGCTGTTTCGTCGCCCGGCACTGGTCAGCATTTATCTGCTGACCGTGGTTGTGGTGACCGCTCATTACACCGCGTATAGCTACATCGAACCTTTTGTGCAGAACGTCGCTGGGCTGAGCGGAAATTTTGCCACCGTGCTGCTGTTGATTCTTGGCGGTGCGGGCATCATCGGCAGTATTCTGTTCGGGAAACTGGGTAACCTGCACGCTTCTGGTCTCATCACCAGCGCAATCGGCCTGCTGTTGATTTGCCTGCTGCTGCTATTGCCGGCGTCCCATCAGGCCAGCCATCTTGCGGTGCTGAGCGTCTTCTGGGGTATTGCGATTATGATTATCGGCCTGGGCATGCAGGTGAAAGTGCTGTCGCTGGCACCAGATGCAACAGACGTGGCGATGTCGCTGTTTTCCGGGATCTTTAATATTGGTATTGGCGCGGGCGCGCTGCTGGGAAGCCAGATAAGTAGCCACATCTCAATGGCCTCAATCGGTTACGTCGGGGCGGTTCCGGCGATTGCCGCGTTGATCTGGTCGGTGATTATCTTCCGCCGCTGGCCCACAGCGTCATTAGAAGAGCAGGCGCACCGCTCGTGAGGATTCGGGAGCCGGGCTGACATCCCCGGCTCCCTGCATTACGCGCCCGGCCAGGTGTTAATGATTTCCACCACGCCGTTAATAATAAACTGCACGCCCATACACACCAGCAAGAATCCCATCAGGCGCGAAATGGCTTCGATGCCACCTTTCCCTACCCAGCGCATGATCGCCCCGGAACTGCGCAGGCTACCCCACAGGATAATCCCCACCAGCGCGAATATAATGGGCGGCGAGACAAGCACTACCCATTCCGGGAAACTCACGCCGTGTTTAATAGTAGACGCCGAGCTGATAATCATGGCGATAGTACCCGGCCCCGCCGTGCTCGGCATGGCCAGCGGCACAAACGCAATATTGGCGGTCGGCTCATCTTCCAGCTCTTCTGATTTGCTGGACGCTTCCGGTGATTCGTGGGCTTTCTGCTGCGGGAAAAGCATGCGGAAACCGATAAACGCGACGATCAAGCCGCCTGCGATACGCAGACCAGGTATTGAAATACCGAATGTATTCATCACCAACTGACCGGCATAGTAGGCAACCATCATAATGACGAAGACATAAATAGAGGCCATGCGCGCCTGATGGTTACGTTCTGCCGCATTCATATTTCCCGCTAATCCGAGAAAAAGCGCCACGGTGGTGAGCGGGTTTGCCAGCGGTAAAAGCACCACCAGACCAAGCCCGATTGCCTGAAAAAGTTCAATCATATGAGATACTAGCCTTCTCTGTTTTCGAATAAGTTCGCAGTCTACGCGATGCAGTATAGCGTTTTCGCAGCATCTCTTGCTATGTGGGCCCTTTGTACAGAATGTCCTCTTTATTGTAGTTGGATACTCTCTGTTCAGCGTTTTAGCAAATCGTGGCATCCCTTAATCCATTCAGTTGACTTATGATTGCACGAGAAATAATATCCTCCGCAACTAAAGTACTTGCCAGGGCAACCATTGTGAACATCACAAGCGACCTCTTTGATGAAATCATCCCGCTTGGGCATTTGATTCACATGGTTAATCAGAAAAAAGATCGCTTACTCAACGAGCATCTATCGCCTGAAGACATTACTTCCTCACAGTTCAGGGTGCTCTGCTCTATTCGCTGCAAAGGCAGCATTACACCGGTAGAGCTGAAGAAAATCCTGTCGGTCGATCTGGGCGCGCTTACCAGAATGCTTGACCGATTGCTTTGCCGGGGCTGGATTGCCCGTTTGCCGAATCCTCATGACAAACGCGGCGTGCTAATCCAGTTAACGCCAGAAGGCGCTGAAATTTGTGAGAAATGTCATCAGCTTGTTGGGCAGGACCTGCATCAGGAATTAACAAAAAACTTAACGGCAAACGAAGTTGAAACGCTTGAGCTTCTGTTAAAAAAGATTTTGCCGTAAACAGAAAGAGGTAAGACGATGTCCAGACGCAACACTGACGCTATCACCATTCATAGCATTTTGGACTGGATCGAAGATAACCTTGAGTCGCCCCTGTCGCTGGAAAAAGTGTCAGAGCGTTCAGGTTACTCCAAATGGCACCTGCAACGGATGTTTAAAAAGGAAACGGGACACTCTTTAGGTCAGTACATTCGCACCCGTAAATTGACCGAGATTGCCCAGAAGTTAAAAGAGAGCAATGAGCCGATTCTCTACCTGGCTGAACGCTACGGTTTTGAATCACAGCAGACGTTGACGCGAACCTTTAAAAACTATTTCGATGTGCCGCCGCACAAGTATCGCGTCACCAATATGCACGGAGAGTCTCGTTATCTCTTCCCGCTTAATCACTGTACTTATTAATCGCCTGCACAAGACGTATCGAGGAATACCATGAAACTGTTCGCCTCCGCTGCCTTCGCTATTATGGCGTTGGTTTCCAGCCAGAGTTATGCGGAGCAAACCCTGACACCGACGCAACACAACGCCCGAGACACCATGATTATGCCGTCGGCTAACCAACAGTCGCCGTTCGATTTTAATCATATGGATGCCGGTAGCGACAAATCAGACGAACTGGGTGTACCTTACTACAACCAGCGTGGTTTCTGATTTGTGTCCGCCCCGCACATGCGGGGCGTTGCTTTATCCCCTCGCCGCCCGCATGCCGGGTAGACGCAATCCGAAGACGTTAATAAACAAGCCCGCCATAATCAGCACCGCCCCCAAAAGCTGTAATGCCGATAAGGTTTCATCGAGCAATAACGCCGCGCTTGCCAGCCCCACAACCGGAACCAGCAGCGACAACGGTGCCACGCGCCAGGTTTCATAGCGCCCAAGTAACGTTCCCCAGATACCATAGCCGATAATCGTCGCCACAAACGCCAGATAGACCAGGGACAAAATAGTGGTGAGATCGATAGTCAGCAGGCTTTGCACCATCAGAGACGGGCCATCGAAAATAAGCGAGCTGAGCATAAACGGAATAATCGGGATCAGTGCACTCCACACCACCAGCGACATCACTGCCGGCTTTGATTCATGCTGCATGATGCGTTTATTAAAGATATTGCCGCAGGCCCAGCTTAATGCCGCCGCCAGGGTGAGCATAAACCCTAACAAGCCGACATGCTGGCCGTTCAGGCTCCCCTCAATCAGCACCAGTACGCCAAATACCGCAAGAGAAATCCCGGCCACCTGCTTACCCTGTAATCGTTCGCCAAACACAAACGCGCCAAGAATGATGGTAAAGAATGCCTGCGCCTGAAGCACCAGCGAGGCCAGCCCGGCTGGCATACCAAATTTAATCGCGCAAAACAGAAAGGCAAACTGACCAAAGCTGATGGTCAGGCCATAACCCAACAGCAGGTGAAGAGGAATTTTTGGCCTTGCCACAAAAAAGATGGCCGGAAACGCCACCAGCAAAAAACGCAATCCTGCTAACAACAGTGGTGGCATATTATGCAGGCCCACTTTGATCACCACAAAGTTGATGCCCCACGCCACCACCACCAGCAATGCCAGTAGCCCATCTTTACGCGTCATACCCTGCCTCAATTATTTATTAAAATTATGTGAACAGATTCAACATAACTAAAAATAGCAAGATCGAACAGATCATTATTTTTAGCAGGGGTAAATGCGAGGGCACCTTTTTGCATCGTGTATACAAGCACGCACTGGCATGATATTTCTGAAAGGCACATCACAACCAGGACATAACCATCCGTCAGGCAGAACAATGAACTCAACTCTACGCCGCTCCACAGGAGCGCTGCTGGCGTCGTCGCTCCTGTTGACCATCGGACGCGGCGCGACGCTTCCTTTTATGACCATCTACCTCACGCGCAAATACGCAATGACGGTCGATTCCATCGGCTATGCCATGACTATTGCGCTGACCATTGGCGTTATTTTTAGCCTTGGATTCGGCATTCTCGCGGATAAGTTCGATAAGAAACGCTACATGCTGCTGGCGATTGTTGCGTTTATCGCCGGATTTATCGCGATTCCACTGATCAATAGCGTCACTTTAGTGGTGCTGTTCTTTGCACTGATCAACTGCTCATATTCCGTATTCGCAACCGTCCTGAAAGCCTGGTTCTCTGACGCCCTGTCATCCACGGAAAAAGCGCGGATCTTCTCCCTGAACTACACCATTTTGAATATCGGCTGGACGGTCGGGCCACCGCTCGGCACGCTACTGGTAATGTACAGTATCAATTTACCCTTCCTGCTGGCCGCTGTCTGTGCTGCCTTACCGTTGGTGCTGATTCAACGTTACGTCCAGCACATACTCATCAGCGAAAGTGAACAAACGCCGGCGGCGTGGGATCCGTCGGTATTACTCCATGACAAAGCGTTGTTATGGTTTACGCTATCGGGTCTGCTCGCCTCTTTTGTAGGTGGGGCGTTTGCTTCATGCCTCTCACAATATGTGCTGGCAGTTGCAGACAGTGTTTTTGCAGAGAAAGTGGTCGCGGTGATTCTGCCGGTGAATGCCATCATTGTCGTCACACTTCAGTATGCGGTGGGGCGCCGGCTCAGCGCCAGGAATCTGCGCCCGCTCATGACGCTGGGCACCGTTTGCTTTGTGCTGGGCCTGATCGGATTTATGTATTCCGGAAACAATTTGATTTACTGGGGACTCGCGGCGGCGGTGTTTACCCTTGGCGAGGTTATCTATGCGCCCGGCGAATATATGTTGATTGATAACATCGCCCCGCCGGGCATGAAAGCCAGCTACTTTTCCGCCCAGGCGCTGGGCTGGATGGGCGCCGCGCTGAACCCCATGCTCACGGGGCAAATTCTTACGCACATGCCACCCGCCTCGCTGTTCCTGATTTTAATTACCGCGATCGTCATCGCCTGGGCTTTGGTGCTGAAAGGCATGAATGCCAGCGGCGGGCGGAAAGCGCTCACCGCGCAGTAACCCTCATCCTCAGCGCGTAAGTGTTGCGCGCTGAGGTGTGCCGGCAAATTCATATCCTTCATCCTGCCAGCCAGTCATCCCGCCGATCATCACTTTCACCGGACGCCCCAGCAATGCCAGCTTCAGCGCCGCCTGGTCAGCGCCATTACAGTGTGGCCCCGCGCAATAGACCACAAACAGTGTCTCCTGCGGCCACTCTGCCATCCGCTCCACCGTCATCTCGCGATGAGGTAAATGACGCGCACCGGGAATATGCCGAGCGGCAAACATTTCCGGGCTGCCGACTGCATGCAGAAGCACAAAATCCACATCCTGATTACGCATGGCGGCGTGCACATCGGCACAGTCTGTTTCCATACTTAAGCGCTGGCGGAAATGACGCACCGCGTCTTCGGCAGAGGCCACGGCACATTCACTCACATAACTCATAGTCACATCTCCTGGTCTGTGTTAACACTATGTAGTCCCCGCGTCTGCGGGTTCCACTATCGCGAGTATAAACATGGTATTACCTTCAGAGCCGCCAGCATTTCTGACAAAAAAAGACCAGAATATGACAATCACTCACGCCCCCCTGGTAGTCGTGCTGGCCTATGACGGGCTATGTACATTTGAATTTGGCGTTGCGGTTGAAATTTTCGGTCTTCCCCGCCCCGAGATGGGTGATGGCTGGTATCGCTTCGCCGTCGCCGCCGTTGATGAGGGTGAAATGCGCGCGCTTGGAGGTATTCGTCTGGTGACGGATGGCAACCTGGAACTCCTGCAGGACGCTGACACGATTGTTGTGCCGGGCTGGCGGGGCGTGGAAACCCCGGTGCCCGATGCGCTGAGTGACGCCTTGCGTAAGGCTCATGGCCGTGGTTGCCGGATGATATCCATTTGCTCCGGCGTCTTTGTGCTGGCGGCGGCGGGCTTACTGGACGGTAAAAAGGCCACCACCCACTGGCGTTATACCGAAAGGCTTCAGCAGCGTTATCCCGCCATCAATGTGGTTGAGGATGTGCTTTATCTGGAAGAGGATAATGTCATGACATCGGCAGGCAGCGCGGCGGGGATTGATCTCTGTTTGCACGTCGTACGGCTCGATTTCGGCCTTGAGGCCGCAAATGTTGTTGCGCGTCGTTTAGTGGTTCAGCCACATCGTGACGGCGCGCAACAGCAGCAGGTTGCGCGCCCGGTCGCACGTGACCGCGAAAGTCTACGGATGGGCTCGCTGTTTGATTATCTGCACCAAAACATTGCTGAAAGCCATACGGTGGCCTCGCTGGCACAGCATACAGGGATGAGTGAACGTACTTTTTTACGCCGATTTCAGGACGCAACAGGAAAAACACCGGCCCGCTGGCTGTTAGACGAACGTCTTAGCCGGGCCCGGCACTATCTGCTGACAACACGACTCAGTATGGAAAGCGTGGCTGAACGCGTGGGCTTTGGAAACGGTAAGACCCTGCGTCGTCATTTTCAGCAGCATCTGGCAAGCAGCCCGCTCGCGTGGCGGAAAAAATTCACGGGTAGCGGTGAATAATCGTATTTCTGGCAAAAAAAACCGTCAGATAACTGACGGTAAAATGCTTGCATGGATAGATCTGTGTTTTTGGTTAGTACAACCATTCGTAGACATCCCTGGTCACGACGGCTGTTGCTAAAATCATCCTAGCACTGGCTTCCTCAATGAAAGCTAAACGACAAATACGTCATTCAGCGTATTTGTTTTCCAGCCTTTTTTGCTTTTGCAGCAGGCAGTGCGATCCGCCCACATTCTGCCAGACCGTGATTCCTGTAAATTTTGATTTTCAGGCGTGTTTGACCAGGTCACACCACGGCGAATTTTACGCATACTTTTTTTCATACTACCCTCCGGTAGATTGTCGAAATTTAATCCGTTAACTCAACAAGTTACGAGTCAATAGTAACAGCCTGAATGGCGAGTTACTTCAATAAATGCGCTTATTTGTAAAGACGGTGTGAGGAAATGCACGAATACTAAAGACATAGATATCAACTTCAGACACCTACCGATTATGTCGGGTTGTCGTGAAATTCATCTTGCGTAAGATAGCCAGCGTTATCTTCCTTCAGGGTTGATAATGAGAATGCATAATTCATTGTCAGATTTAGCCCGCCTTCCCCTGTGCGGGCTTTTTTTATGTCTTTATCACAAAAACGGACAACAAAAATAAAAAACATTTGATACACAGACAGATTAATTATAATTCGGATGAATAACACTACAGGGAGGTTGTCGTGTTTGAATCACATTTAAATATTTTTATCAAAGCGGTGTTTGTCGAAAACATGGCGCTCAATTTCTTTTTAGGGATGTGCACATTTCTGGCAATTTCTAAAAAGATCGACATCGCCTTTCGCCTGGGACTTACGGTGACGGCGCTACTTACCGTAGCGACGCCCATCAACAATCTGATTTATACCCATCTACTGCGAGAAAACGCGCTGATTGAGGGTGTGGATCTGAGCTTTCTCGATTTCATCACCTTTATTGGTGTTCTGGCTGCGCTGGTACAAATTCTGGAAATGGTGCTGGATCGCTTTCTGCCTGCTTTGCATCACACTCTGGGGGCGTTCCTGCCATTACTGACCATTCACTGTGCCATCTTTGGCGCGACTATTTTTATGGTTCAGCGTGAGTATACGTTCGGGGAGTCCATCACTTACGGTGCCGGATGCGGCCTCGGCTGGATGCTGGCACTGGTGGCTCTGGCAGGTATTCGCGAGAAACTGAAATACGCCAATATGCCAAAAGGCCTGCGCGGGCTGGGCAGCGTGTTTATTACTGCTGGGCTGATGTCGCTGGGGTTTATGTCGTTTTCGGGGATATCGCTTTAGGCAAACTCCCCCCTCACCCTAACCCTCTCCCCCTGGGAGAGGGGACCGATAGTGCCAATCCTCAGGGTAAGTGCGGTTTTCTCCCTCTCCCTGTGGGAGAGGGCCGGGGTGAGGGGCCATACTACTCACTCAACCCACGATTCTTGAGCATCGGTTCAATCAGTGGATCGTGTCCGCGCCAGTCACGGTACAACGCTTCTAAATCGCTGCTATTGCCGCGCGACAATATGGCCTTGCGGAAACGTTCACCGTTTTCACGGGTTAACCCCCCCTGCTCCTCAAACCAAAGATAGCCGTCATCGGCCAGCATTTGCGTCCATAAATAAGCGTAATAGCCTGCTGCGTAGCCCCCGCCAAAAATATGGGCAAAATAGCTGCTTCGGTAACGTGGAGGAACCGCGGCGAGAGCCAGATTTTCCTGCTGTAAGGCCTGCGCCTCAAACTGCGCCACGTTCTCTGGAATAGACTGCGTTGTCACCGTATGCCAGTTCATATCCAGCAACGCCGCGCTCAGCAGTTCCGTCATGTCATAGCCTTTATTGAACTTCGCGGCGCGGAATATCTTGTCGCGCAAGGCTTCCGGCATCGGCTCGCCCGTTTGGTGATGGCGGGCATAATGGGCAAATACCTCAGGATGGCTGGCCCAATGTTCGTTGATTTGTGACGGAAACTCGACAAAATCACGCGGTGTACTGGTGCCGGAAAGTGTGGCATAGCGCTGACTGGCAAACAGGCCATGTAGCGCGTGACCAAATTCGTGGAACAGCGTAATGACGTCATCCCAGGAGATGAGCGCACTGTTGCCAGCGGTCGGTTTAGAGTAGTTACAGACGTTATAAATCACCGGACGCGTATTAAGCAGCGTGGATTGCTGAACGAAGTTATCCATCCACGCCCCGCCGCTTTTACTGTCACGCGCAAAGAAATCACCGTAAAACAGCGCCATTCCTTCACCATTTTCGGCGAAAATCTCCCAAACGCGCACGTCGGGATGATAAACCGGAATATCAAAGCGCTCGACAAAACGAATGCCAAACAGTTGGCTGGCCGCCCAGAACACGCCATCAATCAGTACACGGTCGAGTGCGAAATAGGGTTTGATTTGCGCTTCATCAATCGCGTATTTCTCGCGACGAACCTGCTCAGCGTAATAGAGCCAGTCCCAGGCCTGCGCTGCAAACGGCGCGGGCTGAGAATCAATAATCTGCTGAATATCCGCCAGTTCTCGCTCGGCGCGTGCCCGGGCGGCGGGAGCGATTTCACGCATAAAATGCAGCGCTGCGTCCGGCGTTTTCGCCATCTGATCGGCCATACTCCAGCTGGCGTAATCTGCAAAACCTAACAGGGCCGCCTGTTTCGCGCGAATATCAACCAGCTTCAACACCAGCTCGCGAGTGTCGTTTTCATCACCCTTTTCTGTGCGTGACCATGCCGCGTTAAACAGCTTTTCACGCGTTTGCCTGTCGCGCAAAGACGCCAGCAACGGCTGCTGAGTCGTATTCAACAAAGGAAGCAACCAGCTGTTATGCAGCCCGCGATCCTGTGCCGAAACCGACGCCGCGGCTAACTCCTCCGCATTCAGGCCATCAAGCTCAATGGGTTCCTCGATGACCAGCCCTCCTGCTTTTGTGGCCGCCAGCAGGCGCTGATGAAACTGGCTGCTGAGGGTAGCAGACTGCGTATTCAGCGCTTTTAATTGCGCTTTTTCATCCGCGCCCAGGGTGGCTCCGGCCAAAATGAAGCGCTGATAAATGACCTCCACAAGACGACGTGACTCCGCATCCAGAGACAATTCATCACGTGACGTCCAGACCGCCTCTACACGATTAAACAATGCATCATCAAGATAGATATCGTTTGCAAGATCGGCCAGCTCAGCCGAAAACTGTTCGTCGAGACGCTGAATCTCATCATTTGTGTGTGCCGCAGCCATCGCAAAGAAAACGCTGGTCACGCGGGTCAGCAATTCGCCGCTTTTCTCCAGCGCAATGAACGTATTCTCAAAGCTCGCTGGCTCCGGGTTATGTGCGATAAGGCTAATTTCCTCGCGTTTACGTTTAACACCTTCGTTAAACGCCGGGCGATAATCGCTGTCGCTTATCAAATTAAATGGGGGCGCCTGATACGGCAGCGTACTGGCGGCTAAGAATGGATTGGTGGTCAACATGTTCAACTCCTTGAGATGCTTTCCCTTAGAGTAGGCAACCCCTGGAAAGACCGCAATCACTTCCCGCGATGGAAAGGAGCATGCTATCGTAATAACACACAAAAAGCGTTGAGGAACAGAGAGATGATCATACTGGTTACCGGGGCAACGGCAGGTTTTGGTGAAAGCATTACGCGTCGTTTTGTCGCCAATGGACACAAAGTGATTGCCACAGGACGCCGCCAGGAGCGCCTGCAGGTGTTAAAAGAAGAACTCGGAGACAGCGTGCTGACTGTGCAGCTTGATGTGCGCAACCGTGCCGCAATTGAAGAAGCGCTGAGCCAGTTACCTGCTGAGTGGCAGGCGATTGATATCCTGGTAAACAACGCCGGGCTGGCGCTGGGCATGGAACCGGCGCACAAAGCCAGCGTAGAAGACTGGGAAAACATGATCGACACCAACAACAAAGGCCTGGTGTACATGACCCGCGCCGTGCTGCCTGGAATGGTTGAGCGTAACCGCGGGCATATTATCAACATAGGCTCCACCGCAGGTAGCTGGCCATATGCAGGTGGTAACGTTTATGGTGCAACCAAGGCATTTGTGCGTCAGTTCAGCCTGAATTTACGTACCGACCTGCACGGTACCGCCGTTCGCGTAACCGATATTGAGCCGGGTTTGGTCGGCGGTACCGAGTTCTCTAATGTGCGTTTTAAAGGTGATGATGCTAAAGCAGATAAAACCTATGAAAACACCAACGCACTGACCCCGGAAGACGTGACTGAAGCCGTCTGGTGGGTGGCGACCCTGCCGAAACATGTCAACATCAACACCGTTGAAATGATGCCGGTTAGCCAGACTTACGCAGGCCTGAGCGTTCACCGCCAAAAATGATGCTTTTAGCCCTGCCCGACGCCCGTCGGGTATGGGCTCAGCAGTAAAAAAAGCGTAAAATAGAGGCCAAAATCAGCGAATAAGAATGAGTCAATGGCCGCCGAAACACAACTGAATCCGACACAACCCGTCAACCAGCAAATTTATCGCATTCTGCGCCGCGATATCGTGCATTGTTTGATTCCCCCTGGAACGCCACTTTCTGAGAAAGAGGTGTCGATGCGCTTTGAGGTTTCACGTCAGCCGGTTCGCGAGGCGTTTATTAAACTGGCGGAAAATGGTCTGATCCAGATTCGTCCTCAACGTGGCAGCTATGTGAACAAAATATCGTTGTCTCAGGTACGCAACGGCTGTTTTGTGCGTCAGGCGATTGAATGTGCGGTGGCGCGCCGGGCGGCGACAATGATCACCGATAAACAGCTTTATCAGCTGGAACAAAATCTTCACCAGCAGCGCATTGCCATCGACCGTCTCCAGCATAATGATTTTTTTCAGCTTGATGATGAATTTCATCAGTTGTTATCCCTGATTGCCGATTGTCAGCTGGCATGGGATACCATCGAGAATATAAAAGCGGCGATCGACCGGGTACGATATATGAGCCTTGACCATGTCTCTTCCCCGGATATGCTGCTGGCTCAGCATCACGATATATTCCATGCGCTGGAAAAACGCGACCCTGATTTAGTGGAAAAAGCGATGACGCTGCATTTACAGGAGATTAGCGAATCTGTGCAGTTAATTCGCCAGGAAAAACGCGACTGGTTTAGCGAAGAGTAACAAAAAGCCTTCACTCACGAGTGAAGGCTTTTACGTTTTTCAGGATCCTCTGACAACCATGGTTGGTATTGCGGCGTGACGCAGAATCGACTCGGCATTAGAACCCAGCAAATGGGTTGTGCGACCGGGGCTGCGGGAGCCGATAACGATGGCATCGTAACCCTCTGTTTTACTCATCGCGATTATCTCATCGCGGATGTTGCCAAACCGCACTTCGGTACGCAGCCGCGAGGCGGGAATATCCAGCATCTTCATCAGCCGCTTCATTTTAATTTCCGACTCGTTCGACATAAACGAATTGAACTTTTTGATGTCGGAGGCAAAACCGCGTAATAACGAACGACTGCTGTTGGGCAGTACATTAACCAACGTGATTTCCCCCTCGTCACCCGCCAACCAGGCTGCGTGGCGCAATGCTTTGTCACTTAAATCCATTTCAAATACATCTACAGGCATCAATATTTTTTTGTACATGGCCCGATCTCCTTATTCCAGAGGAACTGTATTGCAGCAAGGTAACAATGCCATAATTAAACTAAACAAAACAACAATAATCACAATGCTAAATAATTTACCTTTGCAAAGGTTCGTCCATTATTTCAACTACTCTTATCTAGCGTGTAGTTATGTATACGCCCTCACTCCCTTAAAAAAATCGTGTAATTGATCAAAAACAATTTAATTTTTTAGGGATAGGCGTATTTATATACCCCGTCGTTGCCACATCCTATTTTGTAACCGGCTTCGATGTGAAAGAAAGGAGAACACCATGATGACTTACGATCGTAACCGCAATGCAATTACTACTGGCAGCCGTGTAATGATTAATGGTACCGGGAAAACCGGCACTATCAAGGCGATTAAAGCAGACGGCATGACACCTGACCAGGTGCGCCGCAGCAAAACAGTTGAGATTGAAGGTTGTGACGGACAGTTCGAGCCGATTGAGCTTATTCGTCTCGGCATGCACTAATTAGTGGTGTCATTCGGGTGGCCTTATTCCAGGGTCGCCCGAAAATAATTTTCCAGTCTGCGTTCTATTCCCCGATGTAAATGTTGTGCCTGCATTTTGCCGGATGGCGCTACGCTTATCCGGCCTACGAAGAAAGTGCGTATCCGTAGGCCCGGTAAGCAACGCGCCACCGGGCAACCTATCGCATCAGGCGTTGGCAAATTCTGCAACCGTCGCCTTCGCACCTTTCGCCAGTAGCGACAGATAAGCCTTCGTCACCTGCTGAACAAATTTCGCTTCAAGCGGCAGTTCTTTACCGAAAATAGCTTCGATCCCCAGCAGCGCTTTCACGCGGGCTTCTCCCTCTGCGCTTTGCGCAACGGTCGTCTGAATCACCGACAGCAGCGGGTCGCACACTTCGATCGCTTCGCCCTGCTCGTCCACGCCGCCAACGTAGCGCATCCAGCCCGCAACACCCAGCGCCAACAGATTGAAACTGCTGTTATGAACCAGGTGCCAGCGAACGGAATCCAGCATACGCTGCGGTAACTTCTGGCTACCGTCCATCGCAATTTGCCAGGTACGGTGACGCAGCGCGGGGTTAGTGTAACGCTCGATCAGCAGATCGGCATAACGGGAGAGATCCACGCCCTGTACTTTCAGCGTTGGCGCCTGCTCTTTCAGCATCAGGTCGTGCGCGGCACGGCGATAGTTCTCGTCACCCATGCAGTCATTAATATGCTGATAGCCTGCAAGGTAGCCGAGATAGGCAAGGAATGAGTGGCTGCCGTTAAGCATACGCAACTTCATCTCTTCAAACGGAATCACGTCGCAAACCAGTTCCGCCCCCGCTTTTTCCCACTCGGGGCGGCCAGCAACGAAGTTATCTTCAATTACCCACTGGCGGAACGGTTCGCAAGCCACGCCTGCCGGATCGCGCACGCCGGTCAATTGTTCAATTTTATCCAGCGTATCGGCAGTGACCGCCGGAACAATTCGGTCAACCATGGTAGACGGGAACGTCACGTTCTGTTCAATCCACGCCGCCAGATCTGCGTCCACTGCGCGCGCGTAAGCAGTAACAACATTACGCATCACGTGACCGTTTTCCGGCATGTTGTCGCAGGACATGACGCTGAATGCCGGCAGCCCTGCCGCTTTGCGGCGTGCCAGTGCTTCAACAATCACACCCGGCGCAGATTTCGGCTGATGGGGGTTTTCGATATCTGCAGCGATAAATGGATGATCGAGCATCAGTTGCCCGGTCGCCGGAGAGTGGCAGTAGCCTTTTTCGGTGATTGTCAGGGAAACAATCGCCACCAGCGGCTCACACATTTTCGCAAGCACGGTTTCCAGACCATCGACCTGCGCGTGCAAGGCTTCTTTGACCACGCCAACTACGCGCGCAGTCCATGCGTCGGCAGACATCTCTGCCACGGTGTATAAATTGTCCTGGTTCTTCAGATCGGCAATCTGCTGCTCGCCGCCAATCAGGTTAACTTCGGTGTAACCCCAATCACTGCCGTGCTCCGTGGCAAGGATATCTGCATAGATAGCCTGATGAGCGCGGTGAAAAGCGCCAAAGCCAAGATGAACAATGCGCGGCACCAGTTTGCTGCGATCAAAAGTCGGGAGTGTTGCCTTAGCGGTTAATAGCTTATTTTGCATCTTTTTGACTCACTGTAGAGAACGTTGATTGCCATACTAGATTAACGAGTTCAATGGGTGTGTTTTTGATTTGAGTTAACTTATTGGCGATTGGTATGACATGATTTTTAAGTTGTGTGACAGGATTATAATTTTGAGATAAGCACGCCGCGTGAGCAGCGTGCTTTTGTTGTCAGATCATTTGCCCAGCGGCTCTCTGCTTCTTGTTTAGAGTGACATCCGCAGCATCATGTAGCAGGCTCAAATCACGGTCGCGAACTTCTGGCATGAGTAGCGCGGAGATAAAGCCGATGAGTGAATAGCAAATAATCATAACCACAATCGGCATCCATGATCCTGTCATATTACAGAAAATCCCTGCCAGAAGTGGGCCGAATCCAACAGCAACCAGCCCTCCTAACTCTTTTGAAATCGCCATTCTCGTAAACCGGTTCTTCGAACCGAACATCTCTGCCATCGTGATGTTTTCAAGTGCGAATAATCCCAACACGGCAAAATTATGAATAATGATGATGGAGGCCATAATCATACTCACGCTATAGCTTTTATCGACAATGATCGCCAGCATAGGATAAGCCAGAATCATCGCGGAGAAACTCAAGAGCATATACGGGATCCGTCGACCATATTTATCCGACAACCAGCCTAACAATGGTATTGTCAAAAAGCCCAGAATCGAACTTATCATTAACGCATCGGTAGGAATGGCTTTATCAAATAACAGGGTTTGTACGAGATATCCTGCAAGGAAGGTCTGAATCAGACCTGAATTTCCCGCTTGACCGAAACGCAGCCCTGTCGCCAGCCAAAATGATTTACTGCGGAACATTGCCCCCACGGAATTTTCAGTCGTAACGGCTTTATTGGGTGCGAGTTCTGTATCATTAACCTTTTCGAATACCGGGCTTTCTTTAAGATTGAGCCTCAGCCAGATAGCAAAGATCATGACAACCACACTAGCGAGGAACGGAATACGCCAGCCCCATGCCACCAGTTCTTCACGATCCAGGACAAAGAACATAAACGCCCAAATTGCCGTCGCGCTTAAGGTGCCACAGTTTGTCCCCATCGCCACCAGCGACGAGATAATGCCACGTCTGCCTTTTGGCGCATATTCGGCAAGCATCGTTCCTGCGCCAGAAATCTCGGCTCCCGCTCCCAGCCCCTGAATAATACGCAGTGTGACCAATAAGACGGGTGCAAAAATACCAATTTGCGCGTAAGTCGGCAGCACGCCAATAAGCGTCGTACAGATGCCCATCATGGTGATAGTAATAAACAGAACTTTCTTTCTGCCTACTCTGTCGCCCATTTTCCCAAAGATAAAAGCACCCGCTATGCGTGCGATATATCCTGCACCATAGGTACCCATTGCCAGAATCAACGCCATTGCCGCCGATTGTTCCGGGAAAAAGATCTCATGAAATACGAGTGCCGCACCCAATGAGTAAAGCTGGAAATCCATAAACTCCAGGGCAGTTCCGAGCCAACCGGACAGAGCAGCTCTTACGAGGTCAGAGGTTGTTCTTTCATGTTTTATTTGAGTCATAGCGTTCATCTCTAAACGTTAGGATGCGTACAACTTAATCGCATGTTAATTATTTTTATTTATTGAAGGTTAAAAGAACCTTACAGCACGATTTTTGATCTTTCTCGAATAACTCTATGGCCTCAATGACGTGTGTGTAATTAAAGCGATGAGTGATTAATTTATCAGGGTCAATAAGTCCATTTTCCAACCAATTCAATACCACAGGAAATTTATTAGCATTAAGTCTTGAGGTATAAATAGAGATCTCCTTCCCGGTCATGCCCTGCTGAACTACGGTGGATGGCTCGCTGGAAAATCCCATCAATACGACCCGTGCTGCGGGTGATGCCAGCGTAATGGCCTCCTGTAATATTGATGGATGGCAGGCAGCATCAACGATCAATGTCGGCTTGATCCCCTTTTCCTCAAGTAACGACGGCAATGACAGCGTACTGTTATTAATTACCCAGTCCGCACCATTCTTTTCCGCCATAACTAATCGTTCATCAATGCGATCAACCACAATAACCTGCTTGACCTGGTAGACATTTTTTAACGCCTGCAAGGTCGTCAACCCCATCGGGCCAGCGCCATAAATGAGCGCGATATCCTCTTTACGGGGTTCCACCTGGCCGGTGACATTCGCCGCAATAGTGAACGGCTCGACCATAACCGCGTGGTGATCGGCAATCGTCGGGGCAACAGCCCAGGCATTTTTCGCTGGCACGACAGCATATTCACTGAATCCACCATCACGATGTACGCCGAGAACAACCAGTGATGTACAGACATTAGGCTTGCCCACTGAGCAGGGATAACAATGACCACAACTGATAACCGGATCGACACATACTCGTTGCCCGTGAGATTTATCCGTTACCCCTTCACCTATAGCATCAATGACCCCAAAAAACTCATGGCCAATGACGCGTGGGTATTTCGCGAAAGGATTATGCCCACGGTAAATATGGCTATCTGAACCGCAAATACCTGCCAGACTTATTTTGACACGCACTTCCCCCACACCAGGAACAGGCAGTAGACGTTCTTCAATCACAAGTTCATTGGGTCGCTGAACAACAATACTTTTCATTTTTTATTCCTTACTCACCAATTCCACAACGTGCCATCTTCCAGACGTGCTACCGGCAAATACGCCGGGTCATACGGGTATTTCGCCGCCAGCTTTTCATCGAACTCAATACCCAGTCCTGGCTTCTCACCCGGATGCATGTAGCCGTTATCAAAAGTCCAGTTATGCGGGAAGACTTCCAGCATTTGCTCGGAATAACCCATATATTCCTGCACGCCAAAGTTAGGCACCCACAGGTCGAAATGCAGTGCCGCAGCCATGCAGACAGGCGACAGGTCGGATGGCCCATGAGAGCCCGTGCGTACCTGATAAAGTGACGCAAAATCAGCAATACGACGCATCCCCGTGATACCGCCAGCGTGGGTGATTGTGGTGCGGATATAATCAATTAACTGCTCTTCAATCAGTTGCTTACAATCCCAGATGCTGTTGAAAACTTCGCCAACTGCAATAGGCGTTACCGTATGCTGACGAATCAGGCGGAAACATTCCTGATTCTCCGCCGGAGTCGGATCTTCCATCCAGAACAGTCGGTAGTCTTCCACGCTTTTACCGAAACGCGCGGCTTCTATAGGCGTCAGGCGATGATGCATGTCATGCAGCAGGTGTTCGTCAAAACCGAACTTGCTGCGCACGGCATCGAACAGCTTCGGCGTGAAATCGAGATATTTTTCGGTCGACCATAGCTGCTCTTCCGGCCATTGCCCTTTGGTTGCTGGTTCGTATGCCAGCCCTTTTCCTTTTGACATACCGTAGGTCGTTTTCATGCCCGGCACGCCGCACTGTACGCGGATAGCCTTAAAGCCCATCTCTTTGTGGCGTGCGTAATCTTCCAGCACGTCATCAATCGTGTGGCCCGTGGTATGGCAATAAACCATCACGCCTTCACGCGACGCGCCACCGAGCAACTGATAAAGCGGCATATTTGCGGCTTTTGCTTTGATATCCCATAGCGCCATATCCACAGCGGAAATCGCCGACATGGTCACCGGGCCACGACGCCAGTAAGCGCCTTTATAAAAGAACTGCCAGATGTCTTCGATGCGGTGTGCATCGCGGCCAATCAACTGTGGGCACAGGTGATCTTTCAAATATGAGGCAACGGGAAGTTCTCGTCCGTTCAACGTGGCATCGCCGTAACCCACAAGCCCCTCAGACGTGGTGATTTTCAACGTGACAAAATTTCGCCCCGGGCAGGTAACAAAAACTTCAGCTCCTGTGATCTTCATCTCTAATCCTTACATCTCATCGGTTAATGGCGTTAAGTTACACAACTGAGCTACTACCATACAAGTATAATGATCAAAAAATGACTATCACGATCACAAAAAATTAGTACCCGATACGGTTGTGTTTGTTGGCAAAGGGCAGAACTTCATGCCGGATGCGGCATTACGCCTTATCCGGCCTCCGGTTCAGGAATCATCCCCGGCCCCATCCCGCCACAATAATCAACATGCCGCAAAACGCCACGCCTGCGCCTGCCCAGTCATACATTGAGAGTTTGACGCCATCCACCACCCGCAGCCAGATCAGCGCAGTAAGAATATACACACCACCATACGCCGCGTAGACTCGCCCGCTGGCGGCAGGATGCAGGGTCAACAGCCAGACAAACATCGCCAGTGCTAGTGCGGCAGGAATAAGCATCAACGGCGTCGCACCACGTTTTAGCCATAACCAGGGCAGATAGCAGCCAAGGATTTCACACAGTGCCGTCGAAAAGAAAAGTAAGGATGTTTTTAACATGATTATCGCAGCGTTAAGATGGGTTGAACGATGATACGGGATAATCCGCTGTAGGCGACCCTATATTTCCCGTGGGTATGCCGCCGAAACGAGTTGTAGTAAACTGTTATCAGTTTTCGTTACGCCAAAGGAACCTGCAATGAATATGACATCTGGCAAACGCCTGTGCCTGACGGCGATGCTGGCACTGAGCGCCGTTATGTATACCGCGTCCTCTTCTGCTAATACCAGCAAACTGATTATTGAATCGGGTGATAATGCCCAGACGCGTCAGGATGCCGCGATGGATAAAGAGCAGTGGAACGATACGCGTTCGCTGCGTAACAAGGTCAATAACCGCGTCGAGAAAGAGTGGGATAAAGAAGATGCCGCTTTCGATGCACGTGATAAGTGCCAGCAAAGCGCTAACGTAAACGTATACTGGGAACCGAATACCCTCCGCTGCCTTGACCGTCGCACGGGCCGCGTCGTTAACCCCTAGTTGTTAACCTGGAGTTGTTGGGCGCGTTTGCGCCCTTTTCCCCTTTTTATCCCATTGTCAGCCTGAAAGGATTTCACATGAGTGACGCCTGTAACGTCAGACTTCGCCCGCTCGAACGCGAAGACCTCCGCTTTGTCCACCAGCTCGATAACAACGCCAGCGTCATGCGCTACTGGTTTGAAGAGCCCTATGAAGCGTTTGTTGAACTCTCCGATCTTTATGACAAGCATATTCACGATCAAAGCGAACGTCGTTTTGTGGTGGAGTGCAACGGTGAGAAAGCGGGCCTGGTCGAATTAGTCGAAATTAATCACGTACACCGTCGTGCGGAATTTCAGATCATTATTTCGCCAGAACATCAGGGTAAAGGGTTAGCCTCGAAAGCCGCAAAACTGGCAATGGACTACGGCTTTACGGTGCTTAACCTCTATAAGCTTTACCTGATTGTCGATAAAGAAAACGAAAAAGCGATTCACATCTACCGCAAACTCGGTTTTATGGTGGAAGGCGAACTCATCCACGAATTCTTTATCAACGGCGAGTACCGTAATACCATTCGTATGTGTCTGTTCCAGCATCAATATATGACCATGCACAAAACACCGGCTCCCGGGTTGCTGAAACCGACGGCTCAGTAATACTCAATCACATTTTTAATCGTATAACGGAGCGTGACCGCCGGGTTCACGCTCATATCTATCACCTCAAGGTCGCAGCTAACCGGATTATCATGCCGGTCATAATCACAACTCTGTTTTACGTTGCCAACCGGCTGTTTATTCAGCAAGCTGACCGAGGTGTAATCGAGCTTTTTACGCGGATCGTCTGACGGTGTAGATAATATCGCCAGCGTATTTCCTTTCGTCAGCGACGTTTTACCCAGCGGATACCCCTCGCTGTCATATTGATAATTTACTTCACGCTCTTTGCTGAGTGATTTCACCACAAAGCCGTCGTCGTTTGTTTCCCACGCAACGCCTGCGGACGGCAATTCCGCCAGCTGACATTTTCCCTGCAACCGCACGCGTTTTTCCTGAGTCATGCCATCGACGTAGTAGTTGGCATCCAGCACCAGCGTCGCGCCGGTGTTGTTTTCCAGATCGTGAAACTCCAGCACGTCGAAACAGCCCTCTTCAGACATCTGTCCGCTCACCCGCTTTGCCACCTCGCCCTTCTCATTCATGAGGGTCTGGCTAAAGTCTTTAACAGGCCCACGCAGCGGATCGAAATCGAACTCATTAGAAAAGCTCGCCATTTCAGGGGAAAACGCCTCAGGCGAGTCATTTTTATCGCAGGCTGCAAGTAGCGCTATCAATGGGGTCAGCAACAGAAGTCTCTTCACACCGGGATCCTTTTTGGGGAATTTTCTCAATCATATTAGCAAATACAGTTATTTACACTAGCTTTGCTATACTTGATTTACATTTCAAAAAGGAGATTGCCATGAGATCTTCACGCTGGTTACTCGCGTTACTGTTGGCCGGAGCCGCAGCGCCCGCGCTGGCAGCCCCTGACTCATGTGAACGTGTCAGGAGTGATATTCAACAAAAAATCATCAACAACGGCGTTGCCGAAAGCGCGTTTTCACTGGATATCGTGCCTAACGATCAGGCCGATCAGTCAGGCGCTCAGGTTGTTGGCCACTGCGCCAATGACACCTTTAAAATAATCTATACCCGCAGCGATAACGCCCCTTCCAGCGACGCACAGTAACGTCGTATTCTTCATCAAATATTATCCCTGGTTTGACCAGGGATAATTATTTCCTACCTCTTAATATGTATGATCCGCTCACCATTAGCCGGTATTTAATTTCGCGTTGAAATTAATTAGTCAAAATAATAATGGAGTGAGCGATGTCAACAACGGAATCTCCCGCCGGGATAAGCCGACGGACGCTTATCAAATCCTCAGCCGCAGGCTCACTGGCCCTGGTCGCTGGGGGATTATCTCTTCCTTTTGCCTTACGCCCTGCCGCCGCCGCGGTTTCATCCGCGATCCCGCCCGAAGATAAAGTTGTTTGGGGCGCCTGTTCTGTTAACTGTGGCAGCCGTTGCGCTTTGCGTCTGCACGTGCGCGATAACGAAGTGACTTGGGTTGAAACCGATAACACCGGTGACGATATCTACGGCGATCACCAGGTCCGCGCCTGTCTGCGTGGGCGCTCGATTCGCCGCCGGATAAACCATCCGGATCGCCTCAATTACCCCATGAAGCGTGTAGGTAAACGCGGCGAAGGCAAATTTGAACGCATCAGTTGGGATGAAGCGCTCGATACCATCAGCAACAGCCTGAAAAAAGTGGTGCAGGAATACGGTAACGAAGCGGTGTATATCAACTACACCTCCGGGATCGTCGGCGGTAATATCACCCGCTCTTCACCCTACGCCTCGTTAGTCGCCCGTTTGATGAACTGCTACGGCGGTTTTCTCAGCCACTATGGTACCTACAGTACCGCGCAAATCGCCGCCGCGATGCCGTATACCTACGGGTCAAACGAAGGCAACAGTACCTCCGATATCGAAAACACCAAACTGGTGGTGATGTTCGGCAATAATCCTGCGGAAACGCGGATGAGCGGCGGAGGGATTACCTATTTCCTTGAGCAAGCGCGTGAACGCTCAAATGCGCGCATGATCGTTATCGATCCTCGCTATACGGATACCGCAGCAGGGCGTGAGGATGAGTGGATCCCCATCCGCCCCGGCACGGACGCTGCGCTGGTGGCGGGTATCGCCTGGGTGTTGATTAACGAAAACCTGGTTGATCAGCCTTTCCTTGATCAATATTGCGTCGGCTACGATGAGAAAACCCTGCCGGAAGGAGCCCCCGCTAACGGGCATTACAAGGCGTATATTCTCGGCCAGGGCGAGGATGGTATCGCCAAAACCCCGCAGTGGGCCTCGCATATTACCGGCATTCCGGCGGATCGCATCATTAAGCTCGCTCGCGAAATTGGCACCGCCAAACCCGCTTATATTTGCCAGGGCTGGGGGCCACAGCGTCAGGCGAACGGTGAACTGACTGCCCGGGCAATCGCCATGCTGCCTATCCTCACCGGTAACGTAGGGATTAACGGTGGCAACAGCGGCGCGCGTGAATCGACCTACACTATCACTATCGAACGTATGCCTTTACCGGAAAATCCGGTGAAAACGCAGATCTCCTGCTTTAGCTGGACGGATGCCATTGACCACGGCCCGGAAATGACCGCCCTGCGGGATGGCGTGCGCGGAAAAGAGAAGCTCGATGTGCCGATTAAGTTCATCTGGAACTATGCGGGTAACACCATCACGAATCAGCACTCCGATATCAACCGCACTCATGACATTTTGCAGGATGAGTCAAAGTGCGAAATGATCGTGGTGATCGAGAACTTCATGACTTCGTCGGCGAAGTACGCCGATATTCTACTGCCCGACCTGATGACCGTCGAACAGGAAGATATCATTCCCAACGATTACGCCGGGAATATGGGGTATCTGATTTTCATTCAGCCCGCGACTACACCGAAATTCGAGCGTAAACCGATCTACTGGATCATGAGCGAGGTGGCAAAACGACTCGGCCCGGATATCCACCAGCGCTTTACCGAAGGCCGTACCCAGGAAGAGTGGCTCCGCTATCTTTACGCCAAAATGGAAGCCAAAGACTCCGCGCTACCCTCTTATAATGCGCTGAAAAAGATGGGCATTTATAAGCGCAAAGATCCAAATGGCCATTTTGTCGCCTATAAAGCCTTCCGCGACGATCCGCACGCTAACCCGCTGAAAACGCCGTCCGGAAAAATTGAGATTTACTCCAGCCGTCTGGCGAAAATCGCTGAAAGCTGGGAATTGCCAGAAGGCGATGTGATAAGCCCACTTCCCGTTTATGCCTCCACCTTCGAGGGCTGGGATGGCCCGAAACGCAGCCAGTTCCCGCTGCAGCTATTCGGTTTCCATTATAAAGCGCGCACCCACTCCAGCTACGGTAACGTGGACGTATTACAGGCCGCCTGCCGCCAGGAAGTGTGGATAAACCCGGTCGACGCGCAGCCGCGCGGCATTGCGAACGGCGATATGGTGCGCGTCTTCAACGATCGCGGCGAAGTCCGCTTGCCGGCAAAAGTGACACCGCGAATTCTCCCCGGCGTCAGCGCCATGGGCCAGGGCGCGTGGCACGACGCCAATATGGCCGGCGATAAAATCGACCACGGTGGCTGCGTCAATACCCTCACTACGCAGCGCCCCTCCCCGTTAGCTAAGGGCAATCCGCAGCACACCAATCTGGTGCAAATCGAAAAGGTTTAACACGTTTTGCCCGGGTGCAGCTCTTCCCGGGCGTTTTAATTATGGAAAGCAAAAAAGTGAGTCACTATGAAAATCATCGCGCCTGAGGCGCTTATGACGGCGAAGATTAGCCGCCGAAATCTGGTGAAAACCTCCGCGATAGGTGGCCTGGCCGCCGTCAGCAGCGCCTTCACGCTGCCGTTTACCCGCATCGCTCAGGCGGCGGATAAACTGGCACCCGTAGAGGAAAAAGCGGTCTGGAGTTCGTGCACCGTTAACTGCGGTAGTCGCTGCCTGTTACGGCTTCACGTCAAGGACGACACTGTTTACTGGGTTGAATCAGATACCACCGGCGAAGATATTTACGGCAATCATCAGGTTCGCGCCTGCCTGCGCGGACGCTCGATTCGCCGCCGTATGAACCACCCGGACCGTCTGAAATATCCGATGAAACGCGTCGGTAAGCGTGGCGAAGGCAAATTCGAACGCATTTCGTGGGACGAAGCGCTGGATACTATCGGCGACAACCTGAAACGTATTCTGAAAGAGTACGGTAACGAAGCGGTACATGTGCTTTATGGCACTGGTGTTGATGGCGGGAATATCACCAACTCTAACGTTCCTTATCGCCTGATGAATTCGTGCGGTGGTTATCTGAGCCGTTACGGCAGTTACAGTACCGCACAAATCAGCGCCGCCATGAGCTACATGTTCGGCAGTAATGACGGCAACAGCCCGGACGATATCGCCAACACCAAACTGGTGGTAATGTTCGGCAACAACCCGGCAGAAACGCGCATGAGCGGCGGCGGCGTCACCTATTATGTGGAACAGGCGCGCGAACGTTCGAATGCCCGCATGATTGTTATCGACCCGCGTTATAACGATACTGCGGCCGGACGCGAAGATGAGTGGCTGCCGATTCGACCTGGCACTGACGGCGCACTGGCCGCAGCGATCGCCTGGGTATTAATCACTGAAAACCTGGTCGATCAACCGTTCCTCGATAAATACTGCGTCGGCTACGATGAAAAAACGCTGCCTGCCAGCGCTCCGCGAAACGCGCACTACAAAGCCTATATTCTCGGTGATGGCCCGGATGGCATCGCGAAAACGCCTGAATGGGCGGCGCAAATCACCAGCATCCCGGCGGATAAAATCATTAAGCTGGCCCGTGAGATCGGAAGCGCAAAACCGGCCTATATTTGCCAGGGCTGGGGGCCGCAGCGTCACTCCAACGGCGAACAAAACTCGCGTGCCATCGCCATGTTATCGGTGCTAACCGGTAACGTTGGTATCAACGGCGGTAACTCCGGCGTGCGCGAAGGCACCTGGGATCTCGGCGTAGAGTGGTTCTCGATGCTCGATAACCCGGTTAAAACGCAAATTTCTGTCTTCACCTGGCCGGACGCCATCGACCACGGCGAGAAAATGACCGCCATCAACGACGGCGTGCGCGGCAAAGATAAACTCGACGTGCCGATTAAGTTCATGTGGTGCTATGCCAGCAACACGCTTATCAACCAGAACGGGAATATCAGCCGCACCCATGAGATTTTGCAGGACGATAGCAAATGCGAAATGATTGTCGGCATTGAGCATTTCATGACGGCATCGGCAAAATATTGCGACATTCTGCTGCCGGATCTCATGCCGACTGAACAGGAAGATCTGATTTCTCATGAATCCGCCGGGAACATGGGGTACGTCATCCTCGGTCAACCGGCCACCAGCCGGAAGTTCGAACGCCGTCCGATTTATGAAATCTTGTCTGAAATCGCCAAACGCCTGGGCCCGGATGTCTATCAAACCTTCACCGAAGGCCGCACTCAGCATGAATGGATCCAGTATCTTCATGCCAAAACCAAAGAGCGGAACCCGGAAATGCCGTCTTATGAAGAGATGAAAACGCTCGGCATCTTCAAGAAAAAATGCCCGGAAGAGCACTATGTTGCCTTCCGTGATTTCCGTGAAAACCCGGCGGCGAATCCACTTAAAACACCCTCGGGGAAAATTGAGATTTATTCCGAACGTCTGGCTGAAATCGCCCAAACCTGGGAGCTGAAAGAGGATGAGATCGTTCACCCCCTTCCGGCCTATGCGCCAGGTTTCGATGGCGTGAGCGATCCGGCGCGCAAAACCTATCCGCTGCAATTAACCGGCTTCCACTATAAAGCGCGAACCCACTCCAGCTACGGCAATATCGACGTCCTGCAACAGGCCTGCCCGCAGGAGATCTGGATCAACCCGGTCGATGCAAAACCGCGTGGCATTGCCAATGGCGATACCGTTCGCGTCTCCAGCCAGCACGGTCAAATGCTGATCCCGGCGAAAGTCACGCCGCGCATCCTGCCAGGCGTCACCGCCATCGGGCAAGGCGCGTGGCTGAAGGCCGATATGTTCGGCGATCGTCTTGATCACGGCGGCAGTATCAACATTCTCACCTCTCACCGTCCATCGCCGCTGGCGAAAGGGAACCCGTCTCATAGCAATCTGGTTCAGGTTGAAAAGGTATAAGGAGTAACCGATGACAACCCAGTACGGCTTTTATATTGATTCCGCCCGCTGCACAGGCTGCAAAACCTGCGAGCTGGCGTGTAAGGATTACAAAGATTTGGGCCCCGATGTCAGCTTCCGCCGTATTTACGAATACGCGGGCGGCAACTGGCAGGAGGACAACGGCGTCTGGCATCAGGATGTGTTCGCCTATTACCTCTCCATCTCCTGCAACCATTGTGACGATCCGGCGTGCACCAAAGTGTGCCCGAGCGGCGCGATGCACAAGCGCGAAGATGGTTTCGTGGTGGTGGATGAAGATGTCTGCATCGGCTGTCGTTATTGCCACATGGCCTGCCCGTATGGCGCGCCGCAGTACAACGCCGCGAAAGGCCATATGACCAAATGCGACGGCTGTCATGACCGCGTCGCCGACGGTAAAAAACCGATCTGCGTCGAGTCCTGCCCGCTACGCGCGCTGGACTTTGGCCCTATCGATGAGCTGCGTAAAAAACACGGTAATCTGGCGTCCGTCGCACCGCTGCCGTCCGCGCACTTCACTAAACCAAACATTGTAATTAAACCTAACGCTAACGCGCGCCCGACCGGCGATACCACCGGTTATCTGGCAAACCCAAAGGAGGTCTGAAATGGGAAATGGATGGCATGAATGGCCGCTGGTACTCTTCACCGTACTGGGCCAGTGCGTGGCTGGGGCGCTGATCGTCAGCGGACTCGGCTGGTTTGCCATGAAAGATGATGCTGCCGCACGTCAACGTCTGGTGCGCAGTATGTTCTTTTTATGGGTCGTGATGGGCATCGGTTTTCTGGCGTCGATTATGCACCTCGGTTCACCTCTGCGGGCGTTTAATTCCCTCAATCGTGTGGGCGCGTCCGCGCTGAGTAATGAGATTGCCGCCGGATCGATTTTCTTCGCCGTCGGCGGTTTCTGGTGGCTGGTTGCCGTGCTGGGGAAAATGCCGGAAGCGCTGGGCAAACTCTGGCTGCTGGTAAGCATGGTGCTGGGGCTGGTATTTATCTGGGCAATGACCCGTGTTTATCAAATCGACACGGTGCCAACCTGGTATAATGGCTATACGACACTGGCCTTCTTCCTGACGGCCTTCGTCAGCGGCCCGCTGTTTGCCGCCCTGCTACTGCGTGCCGCACGCGTTATGTTCAACGGTGCAACCTTTGCGGCAATCAGCGTTCTCGCGCTGCTGATAAGTATTGCGGTGATTGTTTTGCAGGGCATTTCGCTCGGTGGCATTCACAGCTCCGTACAACAGGCCAGCGCGCTGGTACCGGACTACGGCAGCCTGCAGGTCTGGCGTATCGTGCTGGTTGCCGCGGGTCTCGGCTGCTGGATCTGCCCGCTGGTGCGTCGTAAAGAACCGGCAGTAGCTGGCCTGTTGTTGGGGCTGATTATGGTACTGGCGGGTGAACTGATTGGCCGTGGTCTCTTCTACGGTCTGCACATGACCGTGGGTATGGCCGTTGCAGGTTAACGGATGACACAACTGGTGCGGGGCAACCCGCACTTTTTAGGATGGTTTGAATGACTGATTTTACTCAACACGACGCATTTCCCATGACCGCCCGCGTACTCGGCGCGCTGTTTTATCTTCCGCCGGAAAGCCCGGAAGCCGCGCCGCTGGTTGAGGCGCTGAAAGGCTCGGAATGGCTGACTCAGTGGCCCTTGCCACAAGAGGCTTTACAGCCATTAACTATTAAGTTCAATGCTGAAGCCGAAGAAACGTTATCTGAAGCCTGGCAGCGTTTGTTTGTCGGGCCGTATGCTTTGCCTTCTCCGCCGTGGGGTTCCGTCTGGCTGGATCGCGAATCGGTGCTGTTCGGTGATTCGACCCTGGCACTGCGCCAGTGGATGCGCGAGAACGGAATTCAGTTTGATATGCAGCAAAACGAGCCGGAAGATCATTTTGGCTCTTTGCTGCTGCTGGCCGCCTGGCTGGCGGAAAATGACCAACACGTCCTGTGTGAGCAACTGCTGGCCTGGCATCTATTCCCCTGGACTACGCGTTTTCTGCAAGAATTCGTCGCCAACGCTAATCATCCGTTCTACCAGGGATTAGGTGAATTGGCGCAGCAGACGCTGGCGCAATGGCAGTCTCAGTTACTGATTCCTGTCGCCGTGAAAACCTTATACCGGTAATACCATGGGGGCCGGATAAGGCGTAACCGTTATCCGGCCCAAGGCCATTCGTGACAACGTCACTTTTATTTTTTATTTTTAAGACTATTCTACAAATCCCCCGCAAACCGTTATCCCATATAGCCAACTTACTGATTTCGCTGAAAAGCCTGGAAAAATAAATCGCCCTGTTTCTGGAATGCCTGCTCATCCGTTGCTATAGGTCAAATGTGTCACTGTGAAACATGACGCGTTAATAAAACCTATAACAGGGAGAAACACAGCAATGCAAGCTTCCCCCCTTATGCGCTTTCTGGGCTTTACTGGCGCGATTGTTCTGGTACTGGCGCTCCTCGCCTGGGGCATCGGACTGGACACAATAAAAGCCCGTCAGGTTGACCTGATCTACCTGGGTCAACAACACCTTAAACTCGTCTTTATCTCCATGTTTTTTGCCCTGCTGGTCGGCATTCCCAGCGGTATCCTGTTAAGCCGCCCGGCGGCAAAAGGTATCGCCGAATATGTGATGCAGATTTTCAACGTCGGTAACACGCTGCCGCCGCTGGCGGTACTGGCGCTGGCGATGGTGGTCATCGGGATCGGTGATATTCCCGCTATCGTGGCGCTTTTCCTCGCTTCACTGCTGCCGATTGTGCGTAACACCTATTCCGGCCTGAAGTCAGTTCCGCCTTCGCTGATTGAAGCGGCCAACGGAATCGGCATGACGAAATGGCAACGGCTCTGGCAGGTCGAACTCCCCAATTCCTGGCCGGTGATGCTGTCCGGGATCCGTATCGCAACCGCAATCAACGTCGGTACTGCCCCGCTTGCCTTCCTGATTGGCGCGAGCAGTTATGGCGAACTGATCTTCCCGGGGATTTATCTCAACGATTTCCCAACCCTCATTTTAGGCGCCACGGCTACCGCCCTGTTTGCCCTGATCCTCGATTCTCTGCTCGCCTGGCTTGGCCGCGTACTCAGCCCCCACACAGCCTGAACATAAGGAGCGTGACATGACATTTAAAAAACAGCTGCTGGGATGGTTTAGCGCAACGTTACTGTTTGCCGGAATCGCGCAGGCCGCGCCGATTACCCTGGCCACCAAGAGTTTTACCGAACAGCATATTTTGTCAGCAATGACCGTGCAGTATTTGCAAAAGAAAGGATTTCAGGTTCAGCCACAGACTAATATTGCGACCGTCATCTCGCGTAACGCGATGATCAATAAACAAATCGATATGACGTGGGAGTACACCGGCACCTCACTGATTATCTTTAACCATATCAACAAACGGATGAGCCCGCAGGAGTCCTACGACACGGTAAAACGGCTGGACGCCAAACTCGGCCTGGTGTGGCTAAAACCCGCGGACATGAACAACACCTATGCCTTTGCCATGCAGCGTAAACGTGCGGAGGCCGAAGGCATTACCACCATGTCACAAATGGTGGAGAAGATTGAACATATTCGCCAGACCGACCCGGATAAAAACTGGCGTCTGGGGCTGGACCTTGAATTCGCCGGTCGCAGCGACGGCATGAAACCGTTGCAGGAAGCCTACAACATGCCGCTCGACCGCCCGCAGATCCGCCAGATGGACCCGGGCCTGGTCTACAACGCGGTGCGCGATGGCTTTGTTGATGCCGGGCTTGTCTACACCACTGATGGTCGCGTGAAAGGTTTTGACCTGAAAGTGCTGGAAGATGACAAAGGTTTCTTCCCAAGCTACGCCGTGACGCCGGTGGTGCGTAAAGATGTGCTGGAGGCCAATCCGGGGCTTGAAGAAGCGCTGGATACCCTCTCCGCCCTGCTGAATAACGATGTGATCGCCACGCTTAATGCACAGGTGGATATCGACCATAAAACCCCGCAGCAGGTGGCCCGTCAATTCCTGCAAGATAAAGGCATGCTGTAAGGAGCGCTTATGGACACGTTGCATTACATGATGGAGAACGCAGGCTACCTTGCCACGCTTACCCTGCAGCACCTGTGGCTGGTGGCGCTGGCGGTGGGTCTTGCGATAATTATTGGCGTACCGCTTGGCATTCTCATCGTGCGTCATAAATGGCTGGCAACGCCGGTACTGAGCGTTGCGACGCTGCTGTTAACTATTCCGTCTATCGCCCTGTTTGGCCTGATGATCCCACTGTTTTCGCTGATCGGTCACGGAATTGGCGTACTGCCCGCCGTCACCGCGGTTTTCCTCTATTCACTGCTGCCGATTGTGCGCAACACACATACGGCGCTGGACGCTCTGCCGCCTGGCCTGCGGGAAGCCGGACGTGGCATCGGCATGACGTTCTGGCAGCGTCTGCGCTGGGTAGAAATTCCGATGGCATTACCGGTCATTTTTGGCGGTATTCGCACCGCCGTAGTAATGAACATCGGCGTGATGGCGATCGCCGCCGTGATTGGTGCTGGCGGACTGGGATTACTGTTACTGAACGGCATCGGCGGAAGTGATATCCGCATGTTGATTGCTGGCGCGCTGATGATTTGTTTACTGGCGATTGTGCTCGACTGGCTGCTGCATCGCCTGCAAATCGCTCTGACACCGAAGGGGATACGATAATGATAAAACTGGAAAACCTGACTAAACAATTTTCACAGAAAAACGGCCAACCCTTGAAGGCCGTCGATAACGTGAACCTGAATGTGCCAGAAGGCGAAATGTGCGTACTGCTGGGGCCCTCCGGCTGCGGTAAAACCACCACACTTAAAATGATCAACCGCCTGATTAAACCGAGCAGCGGAACCATCCTCATCAACGGGCAAAATACTGATGAGATGGACACGGTGACCCTGCGTCGCAATATTGGCTATGTTATCCAGCAAATCGGCCTGTTCCCCAACATGACTATTGAAGAGAACATTACCGTGGTGCCGCGCATGCTGGGTTGGGATAAAGCGCGCTGCAAAACCCGTGCGCAGGAACTGATGGAAATGGTGGCGCTGGATGCGAAAAAATTCCTTCATCGCTACCCTAAAGAGATGTCCGGCGGCCAGCAGCAGCGTATTGGTGTGATCCGCGCACTGGCGGCGGATCCCCCGGTACTGCTGATGGATGAACCTTTCGGCGCGGTTGACCCGATTAACCGTGAAGTGATTCAAAACCAATTCCTGGAGATGCAGCGTGCCCTGAAAAAAACCGTCATGCTGGTGAGCCACGATATTGATGAGGCGCTGAAACTGGGCGATCGTATTGCCGTATTCCGTCAGGGGCGTATTGTTCAGTGCGCCAGCCCGGATGAACTGCTGGCAAAACCGGCCAACGAATTTGTCGGCTCGTTTGTTGGCCAGGACCGTACGCTGAAACGCCTGCTGTTAGTCTCGGCGGGCGACGTTACCGATCAGCAACCGACGATCACCGCCCGCAGCACCACGCCGCTTGCTGAAGCATTCGGCATTATGGATGACAATGATATACGCGCGTTGACCGTGGTGGATGAGGAAGGTAAACCGCTCGGTTTTGTTAAGCGTCGCGAAGCCCGTCAGGCGAGCGGCGTATGTTCCGACCTCATTCACCCGTTCCGCGTCACCGGCAAGGCGGAAGACAACCTGCGCGTGGTGCTATCGAAACTCTATGAGAGCAACACCAGCTGGATGCCGATTGTCGATGAAGACGGGCGCTATAACGGCGAGATTTCACAAGATTATATTGCCGATTATCTCAGCTCCGGGCGTACGCGTCGGGCGCTGAATATTTATAGCGAGAACTAATCCCTCACCCCGACCCTCTCCCATAGGGAGAGGGAGAAAACCGCGCGTACTTAACCACTGGCACTTTCGGCCCCTCTTCCTGTGGGAGAGGGAGAAAACCGCGCGTACTTAACTACTGACACTTTCGGCCCCTCTCCCTGTGGGAGAGGGAGAAAACCGCGCGTACTTAACTACTGGCACTTTCGGCCCCTCTCCCTGTGGGAGAGGGAGAAAACCGCGCGTACTTAACTACTGGCACTTTCGGTTCCCTCTTCCTGTGGGAGAGGGAGAAAACCGCGCGTACTTAACTACTGGCACTTTCGGTTCCCTCTTCCTGTGGGAGAGGGAGAAAACCGCGCGTACTTAACCACTGGCACTTTCGGCCCCCTCTCCCTGTGGGAGAGGGAGAAAACCGCGCGTACTTAACTACTGGCACTTTCGGTTCCCTCTTCCTGTGGGAGAGGGAGAAAACCGCGCGTACTTAATCACTGGCACTTTCGGCCCCTCTCCCTGTGGGAGAGGGAGAAAACCGCGCGTACTTAACTACTGGCACTTTCGGTTCCCTCTCCCTGTGGGAGAGGGTTAGGGTGAGGGGATCCGCACCCACAGCTTTTGCATCTCCCCTGCTTTCCCCGCAAAATAGCCGCCTGAACTTCTTCGTGCGAAACCACTCATGCAACGTCTTCACGCCTATCCCGATCTGCGCACTATGCTGCGTCGCCTGCTGTTTGCCGCCATCACCGGTATTCTCGCCGCGTTGGCGGTGACTGGGTTTCGTCATGCCATGCTGTTTCTGGAGTGGCTATTCCTCAGCAATGACACCGGCAGTCTCGTTAACGCTGCAACGGGTCTTTCCGACTGGCGGCGCGTGCTGACGCCCGCTCTTGGCGGATTCGCCGCGGGAATCCTCTTGTGGGGCTGGCAGCGATTGAATCAACAACGGCCTCACGCGCCCACGGACTACATGGAAGCGCTGCGCACCGACGGGCAATTTGATTATGGTGCCAGTCTGGTTAAATCACTGGCATCGTTACTGGTGGTGGTCAGCGGTAGTGCTATTGGCCGTGAAGGCGCAATGATCCTTCTCGCGGCACTGGCAGCCTCGTGGTTTGCTCAGCGCTTTACCGCACGTGAGGAATGGAAATTATGGATTGCCTGCGGAGCCGCCGCCGGGATGGCGAGTGCCTATCATGCACCGCTGGCAGGCAGTCTGTTTATCGCCGAAATTCTCTTTGGCACGCTGATCCTTGCCTCGCTTGGCCCGGTGGTGGTGTCAGCCGTTGTCGCATTGTTAACCACACACCTGATCGGTGGCGGCAGCGAACCACTCTACGCGGTCAATCTGCCGCTAACGCTCAATGTAACGGCGTATGCATTGATTATCGCCACCGGCCTGCTGGCGGGTATTTTTGGCCCGCTACTGATGGGGTTAATGAACGCCACGCACAATCTCTTTTTGCGGCTCAAACTCTCTCCACCCTGGCAACTCGCGCTCGGCGGGTTGATAGTTGGCCTGCTGTCGCTGCTCACGCCCGCGGTCTGGGGAAATGGCTACAGCGTGGTACACGCTTCATTGCTTTCTCCACCGTTGCTCGCCACGATTTCAGGGATATTCCTCTGTAAACTTTTGGCGATCCTCGCCAGTAGCGGCTCCGGCGCGCCGGGCGGCGTCTTTACGCCAACGCTGTTTCTGGGGATGGCGGTGGGCATGCTGTTTGCGCAGCTGTGTGGGATTTGGCTACCGGATCAGCCGTCTATGGCCGTCTTACTGGGGATGAGCGGCATGGCGGCGCTGCTGGCGGCAACCACGCATGCACCGATTATGTCGACATTGATGATTTGTGAAATGACCGGGCAATATCGCGTACTGCCCGGTTTATTGATTGCCTGCGTACTGGCGTCGGTGCTGTCACGAACCTTACGCCAGGATTCTATCTACCGTGAGCACGTTGCTCAGCATGGATAAATTAATGTACTGGCTCAGTTCACGCTGTTCGGCACGCGGCAGATAGGGCAGTTCACCAATCAGCGGCGCGGGCAGTTTTTTACTGAGCACATCAATGATTTCCGCGTAATGTGCGAGACCCGGGTTAATACGGTTGGCTACCCAGCCAATCAGCGGCAGGCCGTCGTTAGCGATGGCCTGCGCCGTCAGCAGCGCATGATTGATGCACCCTTCCTGAATCCCCACCACCATCACAACCGGCAGTTGCTCCTGAACCACCCATTCAGACAGCGGCCGCAGGTCATTCATCAGACTACGCCAGCCGCCTGTCCCTTCAACCACAACGTTGTCCACTTTCTCGCTCAGGCTGGCGAGCCCGTTTGACAGCAAAGTGTAGTTGATCGGACAACTGTGCGCGACGCTGCTCTCTTCTTCGCTCAGAGCGATAGGATTCACCGCATCGTACGGCAGTTCCAGCGATGACACGCTTTGCAGTACCAGCGCATCTTTGTTGCGTAGCCCTTCCGGGGTCTCTTTGCTGCCTTTTGCCACAGGTTTGTACCCGGCTACTCGTTTCCCGCTGGCTGCCAGCGCCTGCAGTAGCGCACGGGAAACCACCGTCTTGCCGACAGAAGTATCAGTACCAGTAATAAAGAAACGGTTAAGCATTACTAACTCCACAGTTATGCCGGTGAAATATACAGACCAGAAATAATTTAAAGTGGTGAAAGTCTACGTGATGAACCAGAAACCCGGCTTGAGATAGCGCAATTTTTTGCACGACAGTGAAAAATTGTTAACCCTGTAACAGTCGAATCAGCAGCGATCCGTTATAGAGCGCATCTTTGACCAACGCCGCCCCGGCCATCGTGCCACGGTTCGAAAACTGAGTCTGCTCAACGGAAATATGTTTGCTGTAAGCCGGAAGTGACTGCTGGCGAATACAGTCGCTAATCGCCGGGAAAAGGATATCGGCAGCCTGATTAAACGGCGAACCGATAAGTATTTTTTGTGGATTGAATAAATTCACCATGATCGCCAGGATGCGCCCAACGTTGGTGCCGACGCTGGTAATGATATCTTTCGCCAGTAAATCGCCCTTGACCGCGGCGAGGCACAGCGACTCTACCGTCAGCGGCTGCTGATGCAGCATCGAACTCATTGACTGGTGCATACGCACCTGCGCCAGTTCCAGCACGCTCTCTACGCTCGCGATCGTCTCCAGACAACCGTGGTTACCGCAGTAACAGCGCTTACCATACGGGTCGACCTGCGTATGGCCAATCTCCACCAGGCTACTGCTGCCCGCATGAAGCAGCCGCCCATCGGTGATCACCCCCGCGCCGACGTTATGATCAATCACCACCTGAATGACGTCCCGCGCCCCGCGTGATGCGCCAAACAGCGCCTCGGCCATGGTCCACGCGCTGATATCATGTTGAATATAAACAGGTACGCCTGTATGCGCCGCCAGCGTTTCACCAAGCGGCATATCTTTCACATCCTCGTAAAACGGCATCCGGTGAATGATCCCGCTTTCCGTATCAATGATACCAGGCAGCGTAATGGCGATGGACGTTAACCGCTCCAGCTTCCCCTGATGGCGAATAAAGAACTGATCGATCTGCGTGATAATCCGCTTCAAAAGCGGCTGTGGGGCCTGGAGCGCCAGTTCGAGACGTTCTTCCACCACCAGCTTGCTGCTAAGATCGCGCAGAGCGAGATGAATCTCTCCCCGGCTGATACGCAGCGCCAGATAGTGCCAGGCTTCCGTTTCCACCATCAAACCGACGGCTGGACGCCCACGGCTGCCAGGTTCCTGTATTTCAGTTTCCTGCACCAGGTGCGCTTCGAGCATTTCACGCACAATTTTGGTAATACTGGCCGGCGCCAGTTGCGCCAGCCGGGAGAGGTCGATACGCGACACCGGGCCAAGCTGATCAATCAGGCGATACACCGCGCCCGCATTGGTCTGCTTTATTTGATCGATATGGCCTGGCTGACTGTCCGCTACCACCGTAGACTCCCTTTATTTTCGCGCTTCGAAATAATCTCAGGGCTATGGTGAAGGACTTCAATGGGGTACGCCAACGTTTTCCTTAGCCTTGTGATTTGCCGCACATTTTTTTATGCATTTTCGTCAGAAATGCTTATCTTTGCCGCAGCCAGCAGTTGTTGCTTAAAACGCAGGGCAGCCTGACTAAGTTCATGATGTTTAGACCACACCAGCCACATTTCCGAAACGGCATCCTCTTCAATAATGGGCACCCAGCGCATCTCCATAAGCTGGACACGACGAAACGACGCCGGGAGAATCGACACCCCAAGCCCGGACGCCACCAGACCAATAATGGTCATCGCCTCGCCCACTTCCTGCGTCATTCGCGGCGTCACGCCATAACGGCGCAGCAGGCCCAGAATATCGTCATACAGACCTGTTCCCACGTGCGGGTCGAAGAAAACAAAAGGCTCATTGGCCAGCTCAGTCAGACTCACCGCGCGTTGATTCGCTAGCGGATGCTCATGATGAATCATCGCCAGCAGTGGCTCATGCAGAATAACCTCCCACTCCAGCGTGTCAGGAAGCTGCGTGTTACGCATCAAACCGAGATCCAGCGAACCTTCGGTAAGCGGCAAAATCTGCTCGCGAGTATTGGTCTCACGGGTCTGAATATGAACATCGGGATAGCGACGTCGAAAGGTCGAGAGCGTATCAGACACCGCCTTAATGAAAGGAGCCGACGAGGTAAAGCCAATATTCAACTCGCCCGTTTCACCATGATGCAAACGCCCCGCGCGGGCGGCAGCCTCTTCAACCAACAGCATAATTTGACGGCTATCAGCAAGGAACTGCTTTCCCGCCGCCGTGAGGTTAACGCTACGGTTGGTGCGGGCAAACAGACGGGCGCCAATTTGCTGTTCAAGCATCTGAATTTGCTGACTTAGTGGAGGTTGCGAGATGTTCAGCCGGGCAGCAGCACGACCAAAATGGAGCTCTTCCGCTACCGCAATAAAGTAGCGCAGATGGCGCAGCTCGATATTCATATTTGTTACATATCAATTGAGATTATTAATATATTAGACAGAATATTCGCGATTTCCTACTCTAATTATGTGACCTGTGTCTCTATTACCTTTTGTTTTTACGCAAGGATCTTCCCGTGAGTCGTACAACCACCGCAGACAACGAACCGGCTATCGATGTCCGCGATAATGCTCCATCAAGGCCGAACCAATTTATTACTCGCGGCACACCTCAGTTTATACGGGTTACTCTCGCCCTCTTCTCTGCCGGACTGGCGACGTTTGCTCTGCTCTACTGCGTTCAGCCGATTCTGCCCGTGCTTTCCCATGAGTTTGGTATCTCGCCTGCGGGAAGCAGTATTTCTTTGTCGATTTCCACGGCGATGCTGGCGATAGGGCTGCTCTTTACCGGGCCGCTTTCCGATGCCATTGGCCGCAAACAGGTGATGGTCACGGCGCTGCTACTGGCATCGTGCTGCTCTCTGCTCTCCACCATGATGACCAGTTGGCACGGCATTCTGATCATGCGCGCGCTGATTGGTTTATCGCTCAGCGGGGTGGCGGCGGTCGGTATGACCTATCTCAGCGAAGAGATCCACCCCAGTTTTGTCGCCTTCTCGATGGGGCTCTACATTAGCGGTAACTCGATTGGCGGGATGAGTGGACGTCTGCTCACCGGGGTTTTCACTGATTTCTTCGGCTGGCGTATAGCCCTGGCGGTGATCAGCGCTTTTGCCCTGGCCTCAGCGGTGATGTTCTGGAAGATCCTCCCGGAATCCCGCCACTTCCGCCCTTCCTCCTTACGCCCTAAAACGCTGCTGCTCAATTTCCGTTTGCACTGGCACGACCGGGGTTTACCGCTCCTTTTTGTCGAAGGCTTCCTGCTGATGGGGGCGTTCGTCACATTGTTTAACTATATTGGCTATCGCCTGATGCTCTCCCCCTGGTCGCTGAATCAGGCGGTGGTGGGCCTGCTCTCAGTCGCCTATCTCACAGGGACATGGAGCTCACCGAAAGCCGGTATGATGACCGCCCGTTACGGTCGTGGCCCGGTGATGATCTTCTTCACCGGCGTGATGCTGCTCGGCCTGCTGCTAACGCTCTTCTCACCGCTGTGGGTTATCTTCCCCGGCATGTTGCTGTTTTCCGCAGGCTTCTTTGCCGCGCACTCCGTCGCCAGCAGTTGGATCGGCCCTCGCGCACGACGCGCCAGAGGTCAGGCCTCATCACTTTATCTTTTCAGTTATTACCTGGGTTCCAGCATCGCCGGAACGCTCGGCGGCGTTTTCTGGCACCGTTACGGCTGGAACGGCGTCGGCGCGTTTATCGCCCTGCTGCTGATCGCCGCGTTGCTGGTCGGAACGTTGCTGCATAAGCGGTTACATTGATGGTTAAATGGCCAGGGATAGGCCATTTAACCCTATTAATAAAAAATAAGTATCCACTATGACGAAAAGCACAATATTTTCATTATTCATCGTCATTTATAACAATTTATCGCATAAGAATTTAACGATATTTATAAGTTACGGTCATCGTTTAATCACACTGCGCCTTCTGCCCACCTTACTCATTGCATAAAAAAAACTCACAGCACATATACCTTAGATTTAGATTAATCAGATACAGAGAATGCAGCCGTTAAAACGGAGTGCATATGAAAAAATATTGTGTTTTACCAGAGTTGTTAATTGCCTTCCTCCTTTCAGGATGTGCGCATACAGTACCAAGTCAATATAATGGTGCCGTAGTTAAGTACACAAAAGAAGGCGCAAGCAAAGCCACTGTTATTGCTGACTGGGGTATACCGGACTCAGCTATTTCCGTCGATAAGGACACAACCGCATATCAGTGGAACTCTGATAACGGCTCAACGTCATCGGGTAATTTCGATACGCATACACTGGCTACCGGCTCTGCCACCTCAGGGACAGATTGTCTCGGATGTGGCGTGCAAACTTTTGGTGTGGGCGCTAGTCATACTGCGGGCGCTACATCTGCAAACATAGAGACTCATGCGTGCGCGCTTACTGTTCTGGTCAATAACAGCGACGACAAAGTCAAGGCCGCTAATCTCGTCGGCACTGTGGATGATAAATGTTATTCGCACTTTGAAAAAGCCCTGACGCTGAATCCCAATGCAGTTGATCTGCATAATCAGGAAATTACACACAATCAGCATGTAGCCACAGGTAAAGCATTAGTTGGTATGCTTACCCTTGTTGGCGCAGGGGCAGCTATTTATCACGCTAATCACTAAAAACGTAAGGTACAATGATGAAACTTTTTATTTCAGGTTTGCTTTTATGTATTACTTTCTCCGTTATGGCCTGCCCTAAGGGGGAACATCCTTATGGCGGGACAGGTTCTCACCATAAAGGAGGCTGGTGTGGTAATTAAAATCTAACCCACATCTTTTTATATTTTATTTGATTCCGAGATTGTCTAAATTTCTTAACCACCATTATTGTTCTTTCTAACATTTAGTTAAAACGAATCCTTATTTTGGCTATTGTGAAATAACCCTGGTGTTAATTACAGCGTCTTCGTATAAGGGGGCTTTGGGAAATCTCTGTACAGTTAGATGAGATTTCCCATAACACGCCATTTTCATCAATACATAACCTTGTGTTTTAATGGTGCGAACCACGGTATGATTTTCTTCCACGAATGTAATCCGTAGAGAATGAAGAATGGAAAACAAAAACTACCAACACCTCACCCGCACCTTCCAGCGTCTCTCCCGTTTTTCACACCTCTCCGCCATCGCTGGCTGGGATATGTTTACCATGATGCCACCGGGCGGCAGCAACGCGCGTAGCGAAGCGCTGGCTGAGCTGGGCGTATTACAGCACCAGATTCTGACCGATAAGCAGGTCGGCGAATGGCTGCGCAACGCGGAACAGGAAGATCTTAACGACCTCGAACAGGCAAACCTGCGCGAAATGGCGCGTCATTATCAGCAGGCCGCCCTGCTGCCGGAGAGCCTGGTCGAGGCCAAGTCGCTGGCGGGTAGCCGCTGTGAACACGCCTGGCGCACGCAGCGCCCGAACAATGACTGGCAGGGCTTCGCTGAGAATTTAAAAGACGTGGTTAAACTCAGCCGGGAAGAAGCGCGTATCCGTGCGCAGGCCAAAGGCTGCTCACCTTATGATGCCCTGCTGGACATTTTTGAGCCTGACATGACCAGCGCTCGCCTGGACGTGCTATTTGGCGATCTCAAATCCTGGCTGCCAGGACTGTTAACCAGTGCGGTAGAAAAACAGGCCAGTAAAACGCTCATCGCCCCTCAAGGCCCGTTCCCGATTGAAAATCAGCGTCAGTTAGGACTGGAAGCGATGAAGCGCCTCGGCTTTGATTTTAACGCCGGTCGTCTGGACGTCAGCGCGCATCCTTTCTGCGGCGGCGTACCGGAAGATGTTCGCATTACCACACGCTATAATGAGCATGACCTGTTAAGCGCCCTGTTCGGCGTGATCCACGAAACCGGGCATGCACGTTATGAGCAAAATCTGCCGCGTAACTGGCTGGGTCAGCCGGTGTCTCATGCGCGTTCCACCGCTATTCACGAGTCGCAAAGTCTCTTTTTTGAGATGCAACTGGCACGTAGCGACGCCTTCCTTCAGCATCTGCTTCCGGCGGTGGTTGAACAGTTTGGTACGCAGCCTGCTTTTGAGGCTTCAAACTTTGTTGCCTGGAACCAGCGCGTGAAACCGGGCTTTATCCGTATTGATGCCGACGAAGTGAGTTACCCGGCGCATGTGATCCTGCGTTATGAAATTGAACGCGCGTTGATTGATGGCGAGATTGAAGTGGACGACATTCCCGCCCTGTGGGATGAAAAAATGCGTCACTGGCTGGGCCTCTCGACGGAAGGTAACTATCACGATGGCTGTATGCAGGATATTCACTGGACCGACGGCGGCTTTGGTTATTTCCCGTCCTACACGCTGGGCGCGATGTACGCCGCACAGTTAATGCACGCCGCGCGTAATGCAATGCCGGATCTTGAATCACGCATTGCCAGCGGTGATTTCAGCACATTGTTCGAGTGGCTGCGCCAGAATATCTGGCAGCACGGTAGCCGCTTTGCTACCTCGCAGCTTATTCAGCAGGCGACCGGCGAAGACCTGAACAGCCGCTATTTCCGCGAACATTTAACCGCCCGCTATCTGTAATCCTCCTCTCGCCGGAGGGCTCTCCTCCGGCGTTGTACATTCCGTTACACGCCGATACCAATCACTCACGGAAAGCCTGATAACTCAGGGATATAGTTCTTTCAACGGCCCCGCAGTGGGGTTGAATGAAAAAACCAATTCGAGGGTATGAGAATGAAAAAAGTATTAGCTCTGGTTGTTGCCGCTGCTATGGGTCTGTCATCTGCTGCATTCGCCGCTGAAACTACCGCGGCTCCCGCACCGGCTGCCAGCGCAACCGCTAAAGCGGCACCGGCCAAAACTATGCATCACAAAAAACATCAGAAAGCCGCTGCTGAACAAAAAGCGCAGGCTGCGAAAAAACACCACAAAAAAGCCGCTAAAACCGAAGCGACCAAACCGGTAGAACAGAAAGCCCAGGCCGCCAAAAAACACAAAAAACATGAGGCCGCAAAACCGGCTGCTGCTGAGCAGAAAGCACAGGCAGCAAAAAAACATCATAAAAAAGCCGTAAAACACGAAGCCGCTAAACCAGCCGCTCAGCCTGCTGCATAATCGTCACCGTTCGTATCGTTCCGATGACAAATCGGCGCTGTTTCAGCGCCGATTTTTTCCTGGAGAGCAATGATGTTGCGGCGCTATCGTTTCGAGCTCATCCTGGCTTTACTCATCGTCTGCGCACTGATCGCAACGCGGTTTTTCCTTTACTGAGCGTAGTTCGCTGATTTTACTCCCCCTTTTCATTTGTCCCGTCTATAGTATTCACATTGGGTTTAACTTTTTATAATCATAATTACCCCACCAGAGAGTGATATGCGTAGAGCTGTTTTCGTTTTACTGGGATCGTTGAGCGCGCTGTCGATGGCTGTACATGCGGATGACGGCGATAGCGGCATGAGCGCGAAAGATGTCAAAACGCTGTTTTTCGGTCAGGACGATCGCACCCTTGTGACCGATGCAACAGATTCCCCCTGGGACGCTATCGGTCAACTGGAAACCGTTAGTGGTAACCTGTGCACCGCTACCCTCATTTCCCCCCATCTGGCGTTAACCGCCGGACATTGTTTGCTGACGCCACCGAACGGTAAGCCGGATAAAGCGGTCGCGCTCCGTTTTGTGTCGCAGAAAGGCGTCTGGCGCTATGAAATTCACGGTATTGAAGGTCGTGTCGATCCCTCCCTTGGCAAGCGTCTGAAGCCCGATGGCGATGGCTGGATTGTTCCGTCTGCCGCCGCGCCGTGGGATTTTGGCTTGATTATTTTACGTTATCCGCCGGGGGGAATTACGCCGTTGCCGCTGTTTGAGGGGGACAAAGCCGCCCTCACCGCCGCATTAAAGGCAGCGGATCGTAAAGTGACACAATCGGGTTATCCGGAAGATCATCTTGATTCGCTTTACAGCCATCAGGACTGCGTGGTCACCGGTTGGGCGCAAACGTCGGTGCTGTCGCACCAGTGCGATACGCTACCGGGCGATAGCGGTTCGCCATTAATGTTAAAGACCGAGAATGGCTGGCAATTGATTGCGGTACAGAGTTCCGCTCCGGGGCCGAAAGACCGCTGGCGCGCGGATAACCGGGCCATTTCGGTGACCGGTTTTCGCGATAAGCTGGAAGCGTTGGCGAAGGATTAAATGACGCTGCCCGCAAATGCGGGCAGCGTGGTGTATCAGGCCATTTTAATCAGCACCATGCCGACTATCAGCAGGCCGAGTCCCATCCAGCCTTTGTTATTCAGGCGTTGACCAAACAGGATCCAGCCCGCCGCCAGCGTAGCCATAATCCCGAAGGCGCCCCATAACGCATAGGCCACGGAGAGATCGATACCTTTTACCGCCTGCGACAAGGCGCTAAACGCGGCCAGCACTGCCGAGATAGACAGCACGCCATAGAATTTGCGGCGAAAACCATCCGAGAACTTCAAAAAGATATTAGCGATAATTTCCAGCACGATTGCCAGCCCCAGCCAGGCGGCGTGAACCCACTCAAACTGTTGCATGGTGAGCCTCCACCGGCTGAGATTTCACTTTGCGAGTACCGGATTTAATCAACACAATCCCCGCGACCAGCGTCGCCAGACCGGCGATCTTCATCGCCGACAGCGCTTCATCAAACAACATGACGCTGAACAGTGTGATAAGCAAAATACCGATACCTTCCCACAAGGCATAGGCGACACCCAGCGCGATTTTTTTAACCGCGAAGGCAAGGAAAATATAAGAGATGGCAATCATTACCAGCATCAAAATAAAGCCAGCAGAACCGTGACCGACAGCAGCCCATTTCATAGACAGCGTGCCGATAATTTCAGCGACGATCGCAAGGGATAAAAGAATCCAGTAAAACATGTTATTTCTCCTGCTTGAGAATATATTCCGTTGCGGCTCACAGCGAGGTGCAAACCGTAAAATCCAGGTTGTAATGAGTCCTGACGGCGGGCGTCAGTTCAGGCAGAAGACGTAGACTAAAGCGCGTTGCGCCAGTGTTGCTCAGCGGAGAGCAAGGAAGAGGTAGGTAAAACTGTGGTGTGAGTAGAAATGAAAGTTTTGAACTGATTGTCCATAAAAATACAATTATCCGCGGTATTGCTTCTCTTCGTTGCGGAAAAAAATTGTCCTCGGTAGTTAAACACAGCTAATTTTTAGCACAACCTTCTGATTAACTCAAAATATTTTCAGATCTTTACCATAAATATTAGATCTAAGTGAGTTCCTTCTCAGACCGTTCGCAATTATGATATTCAGGCTTGTTGTACACTTTTTTCAGGAACCCTTATGGCCAAGCCCATCATTACGCTTAATGGATTAAAAATTGTCATCATGCTGGGCATGCTGGTCATCATTTTGACGGGTATTCGTTTTGCGGCGGATATCATCGTTCCCTTCGTGCTGGCGCTGTTTATTGCCGTGGTGCTTAACCCGGTCGTACAGCTGATGACCCGCTGGCGCATTCCCCGCGTACTGGCTATCTCTTTACTGATCTGCCTGATTATTATGGTTGCCGTCCTGCTGCTGGCGTCACTCGGCACCTCGCTTAACGAGCTGGCGCGCACGTTGCCGCAGTACCGCTCCTCTTTACAGGTGCCGCTGCAGAATATCCAGCCCTGGCTGGAGCGCTTCGGCGTGACGGTCTCAGCAGATGAGTTGATTAAATATATCGATCCCAACGCTGCCATGACCTTTGTCACCAGCCTGTTGACACAGCTCTCTAATGCGATGTCATCGATTTTTCTTCTGCTGTTAACCGTGGTGTTTATGCTGCTGGAAGTGCCGCAGCTTCCTGCCAAACTCCAGCAACTGATGGTTAAACCGACAGAAGGAATGGCGGCGATTCAGCGGGCTATCGACAGCGTGTCGCATTATCTGGTGCTGAAAACGGCAATAAGCCTGGTAACCGGCCTGGTCGCATGGGGCATGCTGGAAGCGCTGGGCGTACGTTTCGCGTTTGTCTGGGGGCTGCTCGCCTTCGCACTGAACTACATTCCTAATATCGGTTCCGTGCTTGCGGCAATCCCGCCGATTTTACAGGTGCTGGTTTTTGGCGGATTTTATCAGGCGCTGATTGTGCTGGCAGGATACCTGCTGATTAATCTGCTGTTCGGTAACATTCTCGAACCGCGCATCATGGGACGCGGGCTGGGGCTGTCAACGCTGGTGGTCTTTTTGTCGTTGATCTTCTGGGGATGGTTGCTTGGCCCGGTGGGAATGCTGCTTTCGGTACCCCTCACCATTGTGGTCAAGATTGCCCTTGAGCAAACCATCGGCGGCAGGAGTATTGCCGTGCTGTTGAGCGATCTCAGCGATAAGTGACAGCGTCACGCAAAGCTGCCGACATCTCGTCGGCAGCCTCTTCTCTTACGATTTACCTGCTTTTGCCAGACTAAACCACATCCCAACCGCCAGAAGTAACAGCATCATCCCGGCACTGCTTAACGCCACGCTGTGCGAGAAGGTAAACGCGGTACGTGCGGCATTAATCGTGGCCTCGGCAAGCGATGGCGTCAGGGTTTGCGCCGCTTTAACAGCTTCGCCAATCGACGACGAGGCGCGCGCCGCGATATCGCCCGTCAGCCCTTCCGGCAGAACAATGGACGCGGAAAAACTGCGGCTCAGCAGTAAGCCAAAGACGGCAATGCCTAACCCCGCGCCCAGCTCATACGCCATGGTTTCAATCGCCCCGGCAGCCGCGGCTTTTTCCTTCGGCGCTGCGGCCATAATCGCCGCCGTTGACGCCAGCAAGGCGCTGGCGGCGCTAAAGCCAAGCAAGACCATCAGTCCCCACGCCTGCCACTGCTGGGTGCTGAAATCCAGCATCGACAGTCCAAGGAAGCTCAGTGCACTCAGCGCCATGCCGCTTGTTGCCACAGTGCGCAGGCCCAGACGCGCGACCAGCACACCGGCAATCGGGCCGCTGAAACCACTGGCCACCATTAGCGGCAGCATAAATTTCCCGGCCTCGAACGGCGTGAAACCATGTACAAACTGCAGTTCCTGCGCCATCAACAGCTCAAAACCGACCAGCGCAATCATTGCCGTCATCGCCATCACCACGCCGCTGAGAATAATGCGGTGGCTGAACAGACGCATATCGATCATCGGTTTAGCGGCGCGAAGCTGGATACGAACAAACATCGTTAATAACAGCGCACCGGTCGCGAACGCCCCGCCGATAACCCACGGTGCAACCAGCCCTTTCATCGCGGTTTTTGCGCTATACACCAACAGCAGAATCGCCACAATCAACATGATGGCATGACTCAGGTTCAACGGCTGATCGCGTCGGCCTGGCTGCTGCGGCACGAAGCGCGCGGAAAGCGCCATTACCAGCAACACGATAGGAACGTTAATCAGGAACACCGAGCCCCAGTAGAAATGCTCCAGCAACATGCCGCCAATCAATGGGCCAAAGGCTGCCCCGCCTGAACCGACCGCGGCCCAGACGCCAAGCGCAATGTTACGATGGCGCGCATCAATAAACAGTGTGCGGATCCCGGCAAGCGTCGCCGGAACAATCATTGCCGCGCCAATCGCCAGCACAGCGCGCGCCGCAATCAGCCAACCGGCGTCTGGCGCAATCGCGGCTGCCAGCGACGCCAGGCCAAATAACCCGCTGCCGAGCAACAGCAGGCGTTTAAAACCGATACGGTCGCCCAGCGCTCCCATCGGCAGTACCATTCCTGCCATCACCAGCGAGTAGATATCAATGATCCACAGTAACTCGTTGCCGCTTGCCCCAAGTGTCATACTCAACGTCGGCGCCGCCACATGCAGCACCGTCGCATCGATGGCGACCGGAATATAGACCAGCACGATAATCACTAACGCTAACCACTGACGAAACATAACTCTCCCTCATTTATTAAAGTTGGACATCCGTCCAGAACGCGATCCTACGGAAAGTTGAACGACTGTCCAGCTTTTTGTTACACTCGTTGCGCGGTGATTGAGGATGAAAAATTATGGGTTATTTGAGTAAGGACGAACGACGGGAAGAAATTATGCAGGCGGCGATGCGTGTGGCGCTGGCCGAAGGTTTCCCGGCGATGACCGTCAGGCGGATCGCAACGGAAGCCAACGTCGCTACCGGCCAGGTGCATCACCATTTTGCTTCAGCGGGTGAACTCAAAGCCCAGGCGTTTATTCGCTTAACCCGTGCCCTGCTGGATGCGAATCCGTTGCCGGAAACCGCCACCTGGCGCGAGCGTTTATGTTCGATGCTCGGCAGCGATGACGGCGGCTTTGAGCCCTATATTCGTCTCTGGCGCGAAGCGCAGCTGATTGCTGCGAAAGACCCCGATATCAAGGCCGCCTACATTTTCACCATGCATATCTGGCATGACGCAACCACCGCGATTATCCGTCAGGGTCACGCGGCGCAGGAGTTTACCCTGCACGACAGCCCCGAGCACATCGCCTGGCGATTAATTGCGCTGGTTTGCGGGCTGGACGGCATGTACGCGCTGGGCATGACGGATATCAACGACGACGCCTTTGACCAGCATCTGGAAGCGGCGATCGCGCTGGAGCTGTTTTCACTACCGCGCGCACACGATATCTGACATGCGCGTGGTATAACGCGGCGAGAGCAGTTCCCGTTTCATCTGCCACGGCTGCGCGATGCCCTGCCCGGCAAAATAGAGCGTCCCGCGCCCGCTCTTGTGATTAATGGCATCCAGCACGCTCATTAAGGCTTCGCTGCCCGCGCGCGGTGCGTTGTCATCAAACAGATTCAACTGCGCAACGCCCTGGCTGAAAAAATCCCCCAGCATGACGCCCGCTTTCTGATAGCGTCGCCCTTCTTTCCAGATCACCTCCAGACACCGCGTCGCGGCCTGAATAATATCGCGGCTATCCTGGGTGGGCGTCAGCAGCTTTACCGAAGCGCTGTTGCCGTAGTAAGGCTGCCCGGCGGCAAACGGCGATGTTTTAATAAATGCCGAAATAAACCGGCAGTATTGATGCTCCAGACGCAGTTTCTCTGCCGCCCGGCAGGCGTATTCGCAAATGGCCTGGCGCATGTCTTCGTAATCCGTTACCGGCGCACCAAACGAGCGAGAGCTAATGATGTCCTGCTTCACCGGCACAAACTCTTCCAGCTCCAGACACGGTTCACCGCGCAGTTCGCGCACCGTGCGTTCCAGTACCACGCTAAAATGTTTGCGGATAAAACGGATATCCGTATCCGCGAGATCCAGCACGGTATGGATCCCCATCGCTTCCAGCTTTTTACCGATCCGCCGTCCGATACCCCACACTTCACTCACCGGAAACGCCGCCATCAGTTTACGCTGCCGTTCGAGATTCGAGAGATCGACCACGCCGCCCGTCTGACGCTGCCATTTCTTTGCCGCATGGTTCGCCAGTTTGGCGAGCGTTTTGGTTTGCGCGATCCCCACGCCAACGGTCAAATGCATACCCTTACTGATTGTTTCGCGAATTTCGCGGCCAAAATCGGTTAAATCGCGACAATTCCTGACACCGGTGAGATCGCAAAACGCTTCGTCAATACTGTAGATTTCCACTCTCGGTGCCAGCGCTTCCAGGGTCGTCATCACACGCTCTGACATATCCGCGTAAAGTTCATAATTGCTGCTAAACGCTACCACGCCGTGACGGCGAAACAGCTCCTTCTGTTTAAAATAGGGTTCCCCCATCGCCACCAGTGACTTCGCCTCTGCGCTACGGGCAATAACACAACCATCATTATTGGACAGCACCACTACCGGTTTGCCTCTGAGATCCGGCCTGAATACCGTTTCACAGGAGGCATAAAAACTGTTCACATCCACCAGCGCAAACATGGTCAGCAGGCCGCTTTCACGATAAACGTCACCACACCAAAGATATCCAGCGGAACATCCTCGTTAATACGGATAGGCGAATAGGCCGGGTTACAGGGCACTAACTGGATCACCGGGCGCAGTTGTAACCGCTTGACGGTAAATTCGCCATCGACCGCAGCGATAACGATATCGCCATGTCCGGCGGTTCTGGCACTGTCGACCACCAGTAAATCGCCATTGCCGATCCCCGCTTCCGTCATGGAGTCGCCCGTCGCGCGGACAAAATAGGTCGCACTGGGGTGTGCCACCATAAATTCATTGAGATCGATGCCCCGCTCAACATAGTCGCGTGCCGGGCTGGGAAAGCCGCATGGCACTAAATCACTGAAAAGAGGCGTAATTACGCTCTCGCGTTGCTCTGCAAGTTTGTACATCATGACCGTAAACACTTTATACTGTATTTATATACAGTATTATGGATTTCAGGAAGGGATCAAGCCACTTTTCGCGGAGAAAGAAAAACGCGTTGAAGTGTAGAGGGATTTAATTTGCCTGCGGCAGCTAATCTATTTGCCACCCTCAGGCGGAGCGGCAGGCGGCGTGTACCAGTTCTCTTTGGCAACGATCACCGCGCCTTCAGGCTGCATCACAAAGTTTGGCGACATGATCTGTACGTTGAATTCATTAAAGACATCCTGAATATTGCTATACAGTTCGCTTCGAGCCGCGGCCAGCGACTGATCCGCCAGCAATCGCACCTGAAGTTCATAGGCGATATACCAGTCCATCAGGCTCAACTGGCGCACCCGTGGTGCGATAGTCAGGTCAATCCCTTGTGCCCGTTTTGCCGCCAGTTCCAGCATTGCATGAACCTGACGCCACGGCGTGTCGTAGCCGATCGTCACACTCACCGTTAAGTTGATACCGCTATCCGCGCCCTGCGCGCTGAGGTTCGTAATTTTTCCACTCACCACCACCGCGTTGGGAACGGTGACAACGTAGTTTTCACGGGTGATAATTTTTGTTGCCAGCATACCGATTTCACTGACCAGCCCTTCGTTATCCGCGACCCGAATGACATCGCCTTTGCGTAAAGCGCGTGAATAAATCAGAACCAACCCGCTCATGGCATGGTTCATCACGCCCGCCGATCCCAGCGTGAGCATTAATCCAAAGAAGACGCTAATCCCCTTAAAGGCCAGCGAGTTCGCCCCTGGCAGGAAGGGATATGCCGCCGAAAGCGCAAATAACCACACCACGACCGATATCAGTTTGCGGGTCGCCCCGACGGTTTCGGGATGAATACCCGGGAGCTGTAAACGCCCCGCCTCAACCTGATTAAGCACCATTTTCAGCAGTTTCAGAATAAATGCCGTCATCACAAAAATGATCAGAACAATCAATAGCCCCGGCAAGGCGGAGACGATCGACAAGGCGATCCCTCGCACTACGCGTACGGACCAGTCACCCAGCGATTCCCCCCAGACTCGCGTCCAGGGAAACAGGCTGAAAACCCAGCGCAGCCAGGCGTACAGCGCCACAATCCCTAACATCACCATCAACATGGCATAGAGCCGTGTCTCGATAGCGCCGGTAAAACGGCGCCAGCGCAGGGGCAGCCAGCTTCGGTTCTCAATGATGCGCCGACGATAATAACGCCTGACCAGGCGCCAGGAGCGATAAGCGCCATACCAGAACACCATCAGCCCCAGCAACCCACCCATCGTTTTGACCACCGACAGCGCCAGCCAGCTATTGTCATACTGGTCGCGCAGCGCGGTACGTTGGGCTTCCATGCGCGCCAGCACCCGCTGTGCAGCCTGATCGAGCGTCAGATCGTCACCTTCATCCAGATCGCCTTGCGCCAGAAGCATCACTGGCTTGCCGTTCATCACGATAAGCCTTCCCTGCTGGTTATAACGCACAACAGGGACGATCGTTAACGCCGACTGAACGTCGGCACGGGTAAAATTTCGCAGCGTGTTATGGATGCGCAATACCCGTTCTTCGGGCGTGGTGAGGCCAAATTTTGCCTGCAACATGACGATAGGTTTATGGAAGATATAGACCGTCCGTGCACGTTCCTGCTCCGTCGGTTCCTGACGGGGCTCCGCCGCATGAGAAAAAAGCATCAGAGAGGAGAGAAAACAGAGTAATACCGCGAGCAGTACCCTTTTCATATCTGCCACCGGGACGCGAGGATTATCGTTTTGATTCAAAAAGCCAGCGTACCGGCTATTCGTCTTTTTTCAGCATAGACCAGCCGCCCACCCATGCAATAGCCTCAGGAATAGAACATCTTGCTGAAATCAAAAGCAGATAAAAAACATTTTTAAAAACATATAATTAACAAAAAAACGATCGTTATTTGCCAACCGCCTTGTTATTCCCGCCGTCTTGTCTAATGTAAACAGTGAGTTAAATTTTATTTAAGAATTTTCTAAAGCTAACGTTTCCTGAACGTTCACCGACTACCGTTGAGTCATAAAAGAGTGAGGATCGCAATGAGACTGAAACCGATAGCCAGAGGATTGGCCCTGGCTGGCTTGTTATCCACGTTCATTATTCCGGCCTATGCCGATGTCAGCCAAAAGGACGCGACATCGTCCACGAAAAACGCTAACGACCAGCTCTACAACCAACTGCCCTTCTCCGATAACACCGATTTTACCGACGCCCACAAAGGCTTTATCGCCGCACTGCCGCAAGACGTAATCAAAGGTTAGCAAGGGAACGTTATCTGGAACCCGCAACAATACGCCTTTATCAAAGAAGGTGAAAAGGCTCCAGACACCGTTAACCCGAGCCTGTGGCGTCAGTCCCAGCTCATCAATATCAGCGGCCTGTTTGAAGTCACTGACGGCGTGTACCAAATCCGTAACCTCGACCTTTCTAACATGACTATTATCGAGGGCAAAGAAGGCGTTACCGTCGTCGACCCGCTGGTCTCTGCGGAAACCGCGAAAGTCGGTATGGATCTCTACTTCAAAAACCGCGGGCAAAAACCGGTCGTGGCGGTCATCTATACGCATAGCCACGTGGATCACTATGGCGGCGTGCGCGGCGTGGTTGATGAAGCCGATGTGAAGTCCGGGAAAGTCAAAATTTATGCGCCCGCCGGCTTTATGGAAGCTGCCGTGGCCGAGAATATCATGGCGGGTAACGTCATGAGCCGACGCGCCAGCTACATGTACGGTAACTTGCTGAAACCGGATGCGAAAGGCCAGGTTGGCGCGGGGCTGGGAACCACGACCTCAGCGGGCACCGTCACCCTGATTGCCCCAACCAATATCATTGAAAAAGACGGGCAAAAAGAGGTTATCGACGGATTAACCTACGATTTCATGCTGGCCCCTGGCTCTGAAGCGCCTTCTGAAATGCTGTGGTACATCGAAGAGAAAAAACTCATCGAATCCGCAGAAGATGTGACCCACACACTGCATAACACCTACTCCCTGCGTGGGGCGAAAATTCGTGAGCCGCTGCCGTGGTCAAAATATATCAACGAAGCGATCGTCCGCTGGGGTGATAAAGCGGAAATTCTGATGGCTCAGCATCACTGGCCGACCTGGGGCAATGGGAACGTGGTTAAACTGCTGAAAAGCCAGCGTGATCTGTATCGTTATATCAACGACCAAACCTTACGCATGGCAAACGAAGGCCTGACCCGTGATGAAATCGCCGCCAACTTTAAGCTGCCGGATTCACTGGCCCATACCTGGGCGAACCGCGGTTACTACGGTTCGGTAAGCCATGACGTTAAAGCCACTTATGTGCTCTATCTCGGCTGGTTTGATGGCAACCCGGCTACGCTTGACGAACTGCCGCCAGAAGAAGCCGCGAAGAAATTCGTGGAATATATGGGTGGCGCAGAGGCCATTCTGCAAAAAGCGAAAACCGACTTTGACCAGGGGAATTACCGCTGGGTGGCACAGGTAGTCAGTAAAGTGGTCTTTGCCGATCCGAATAATCAGGACGCTAAAAACCTCGAAGCGGATGCGCTGGAGCAACTGGGGTATCAGGCTGAATCCGGCCCGTGGCGTAACTTCTATCTGACCGGCGCACAGGAACTGCGTAACGGCGTGGTGAAGGGCCCGACGCCGAACACCGCCAGCCCGGATACTGTTCGCGCCATGACGCCGGAAATGTTCTTTGATTATCTGGCGGTACACATTAACGGAGAGAAAGCCGGTAACGCGAAATCGGTATTTAATATCGACCTCGGCAATGACGGCGGTAAGTACAAGCTGGAGCTTGAAAACGGTGTGCTAAACCACACTGCTAATGCCGAAGCGAAAGATGCCGATGCCACCCTGACCCTCGATCGCGCAACCCTGAATAAGATCATCCTGAAAGAGGAAACCCTCAAACAGGCTGAAGATAAAGGAGAGGTAAAAATCTCAGGCAACGGTGCCAAACTGGATGAAATGCTGGGCTATATGGATAAATTCGAGTTCTGGTTCAATATTGTGACGCCATAACCGACAACGCCCCGGAGACACGATCGCCGGGGCGTTTTGTCATTTCAGACAGGAATTAACGGTGGCGATGACTATTTTTCGGCAATATTAATGACCACCCGGCGATCCGCAGACAAACATGTCACCAGTTGATTACCCGACTGCCCGTCGCAGCTATTGCCGGTGACCGGTTCACTTTCGCCTCGCCCTTCAGCAGAGATATTTTGTGCCGGGAATCCCTGGGCGACCAATTCATCGGCAACGGCCTGGGCACGACGTGCTGATAGTTGCTGGTTGTAATCAGCACTGCCAATACGATCGCTATAACCAATTACTACCGTTGTTTTATTGTTGGTTGGCTGCAAGCCTGGAGCATGAGAAAGCTGGTTGATTGCGGCTTTCCCTTGCGCCGAAAGCTGGGCTGAGTTGTAGCCAAACAGCACATCAGATTTGAGATTAAACTGCTGCGGTTCAGGCGCAGGCAACGGTGCGGCCACCGACGTATTAACAACAGGCTCATCATCATGCTGACCAAAACGATAAGAAATACCCGCCGTCACCGAGCTGACATCGCTGCTCACGCCAATCTGATTAGCATTCCCGACATTGCTGACCCATTGATACTCTAAGCGCCCTGCCCAGTTTTTATTAAACGCATATTCCGTACCGACAGCCGCAAGAGGACGAATCCCCGTCTCAAAACGATTGTGTCCACCAATATCGGACTCTGCACGATACCCCATCGCCCCGGCGCGGCCATAAATATCCCATTTATTGGTTAACCCGTAACTGGCTTTAAGCGACAGCTGTAAACCCTGGCTTTTCATTTTCGCCCCGGATGCACCATGATTCCCCTTAATTTGCATATTCCCCAGGTAATCATATCCACCTTCGACCGCTAACCACGGTGTAATCTGATATCCGGTGAAGACACCACCGCCCACGTTATCGCGGTCAAAATCAAATTGGTCGCTATTGTGCGCATTATCGATACTTTCCTGATTGGTATGAGCATCAAAATAGTGTGACCAACCAAATTTCGTGCCACCGTACCAGGTGCCCGCGTCCGCCGCGGCAAAAGCCGTTGTGGCCGTAAACGCATTGGCAATAATCAGAGTAAGGAGAGTCTTTTTCATATATATCCCGTTATGAGCTTGCTGAATTTAACGCTGTTTCTGTTTAAGTGCGCTCACAATAAATCCAAACCCTCACTCTGATAATCTATTTGTTATTTATTTTTGGACAATACATCGGTAAACCCACATATTTACAGGTGCAGCCACTCAGAATTTTTCCGGGAGATGGTTAATCGCTGTCAGGTAACCCCCTCTTTTAAATGAGATATATTCACCTTTACTCAATGCAGAAATGACGTTCAAAATGCTACTGCGCGATAAGAGCGTTCGATCCTGAATATACTCAAGGATAGAAGTGCGCATCCGTGTAGCATCGGGTAACAAAATCATCTCCAGTAAATGACTTCGAATGACAGAATATGTTCGCTGCTGCACGACCAGCGCATCCCGATAAAACAGATATGCCGTATGGTAGGAAAGCAACGCGGCGACGTCTTCCCATAGCCCCTCTTGAGTAAAAATTTCGGTAGCCCTTTGCGCATCGACGCGCAGCATTGTCGATTCTGTTTCAACCCGAAATATATGCCCACGAACCGGCTGAATCATTTCCGCGATCCCAAACAGATGCGGTTCGTAGACGGTAACGATAAGCAAACCATCTGACGCACGTAATATAGAGAGCTCTCCCTCCATAAAAATATAGAGCTGTTGCTTGCCTTTATGTGTCCATGTCATCCGTTTGCGTGGCGGAATTCTTACGCTTTCAGCGACGAGGGCCAGCGCAGCCGTTAAACGTTGTATGCTGGCTTCTGGTCGAACGGGAGGTAATATATTCATTGCGGTTCCTGATAATAATAATGACTGGAGTATAGCTTACCGCGACCTACGTGCAATGAACTAAAAATGGCATTATCACTTACATCGCTGAGGGTGGGATGAATATTTATTTTTAAACAACCCTGCATTATAGCTCGCCCGGTAACAATGATATCATCATGGATATTGAATCTCGTGTTACATGCATTAAATATTTCGCTGAGGATATATGAAACCTAATAAAATAACAGGTTATATCGTTTTAACCAGCCTGCTATCAACATCACTATTTTCCTTTCCCGCTCATGCACAGGAAAATATGCAAGCTGCGACTGAACACACAAAAAGGGTAAATGAAGCGCTTTATCATCAATTGCCCTTCTCAGACACCACGGATTTTACCAACGCACATAAAGGCTTTATTGCTGCATTACCGTCTAATGTCATAACCGGTGCCAAAGGAAACATTGTGTGGGATCCACAGCAATATAATTTTATCAAAGAGGGAACAAAAGCGCCTGACACGGTCAACCCCAGCCTCTGGCGCCAGGCGCAGTTAATTAATATCGGCGGATTATTTAACGTTACTGATGGTGTATATCAGATTCGTAACCTTGATCTCTCGAATATGACTATTATTGAGGGTAAAACCGGAATTACTGTCATCGATCCTCTCGTTTCGGCAGAAACTGCAAAGGTGGGTCTCGATCTCTACTATAAAGAACGGGGTAAAAAGCCCGTGGTTGCGGTGATATTTACTCACAGCCACGTTGACCATTATGGTGGTGTAAGAGGCGTCGTCGATGAGGCCGATGTCGCCAGCGGGAAAGTCAAAATTTATGCGCCCGCCGGTTTTATGAAAGAAGCCGTATCGGAAAATATTATGGCCGGGAATGCCATGAGCCGCAGAGCCAGCTATATGTATGGGAATCTTCTGAAGCCAGATATTAAAGGTCAGGTCGGTGCCGGCTTAGGCACCACAACGTCAGCCGGCACGGTTACGCTGATTGAGCCGACAAATTATATTACCGAAACCGGGCAACAGGAGAATATTGACGGCCTGACCTATGACTTTATGATGGCCCCCGGTTCCGAAGCACCCTCTGAAATGCTGTGGTATGTAAAAGAGAAAAAGATGATTGAAGCCGCGGAGGATGTTACCCATACCCTGCATAATACCTACTCTTTACGCGGTGCCAAAATTCGCGATCCTCTGGCATGGTCAAAATATATTAATGATGTTATCAATCGCTGGGGCGGTGACGCTGAAATTATCATCGCACAGCATCACTGGCCGACATGGGGTAATAATAACGTCGTTAATCTGATGAAAAGTCAGCGTGATATGTACCGTTATATCAACGACCAGACTTTACGCCTGGCAAATAAAGGGCTCACACGCGATGAAATTGCCGATAACTTTAAGCTCCCTTCCGGGCTAGCCAATGCCTGGGCAAGCCGTGGTTATTACGGTTCCGTTAGCCATGATGTGAAAGCCACCTACGTATTTTATCTTGGTTGGTTTGATGGTAACCCGGCAACTCTCGACGAATTACCGCCCGAAGCTTCGGCAAAAAAATTCGTCGAGTACATGGGCGGCGTCGATGCGGTTATGCAGAAAGCGAAAGCCGATTATGCGCAGGGGCATTATCGCTGGGTAGCACAGGTCACCAGCAAAATTGTCTTTGCTAATCCAGATAATCAGGCGGCCCGTCATCTGGAAGCCGATGCGCTGGAGCAACTGGGCTATCAGGCCGAATCCGGCCCATGGCGTAACTTCTACCTCACCGGCGCGCAGGAGTTGCGTAACGGCGTGGTGAAAGGCCCAACGCCCAATACCGCCAGCCCGGATACGGTTCGGGCAATGTCGCCGGAGATGTTCTTTGATTATCTCGCGGTACATATTAACGGTGAAAAAGCCGCCAATGCGAAAGCCATTTTCAATGTCGATTTAGGAAACGATGGCGGTAAATATAAGCTGGAGCTGGAAAACGGGGTGCTGAATCATACAGCAAACGTGCAGGCAGATAATGCTGATGCGACGATGACACTTACTCGCACCACGCTGAATAAAATTATTCTGCAAGAAGAAACGCTGAAACAAGCCCAGACAAAGGGTGAAGTGAATATTACGGGAGACAGTGCAAAACTCGATCAGATGCTAAGTTATATGGATAAATTTGAGTTCTGGTTCAATATTGTAACGCCATAAAATATAACGCCTTCTGTCGTACCCCGGCAGAAGGCGTTTGTCTGTACTATTTACTGTTTCGGCGCGAGAGATAATCCCGTTGCGTTTCGCCGATATAAATCTGACGCGGACGATAAATCGTTAACGGTGACTGATGCATTTCGTTCCAGTGCGCCACCCAACCCAGCGTACGGCCAACGGCGGCCACCACCACAAACATGGAAGATGGCAGCCCCATCGCTTTAAGGATCACTGCAGTATAGAAATCCACACTCGGCGACAGCCCATTTTCCACAAACCAGGGATCGGTCAATGCCCTCTCTTCGAGCGCCATTGCCACTTGCAGCAGACTGTCGGACATCCCCTGCTCTTTCAGCACACGGTGGCAGGTATCGCGTAGAATAGCCGCGCGAGGATCCAGATTGCGGTAGCGGGAGTTACCGAAGCCTAAACGGCGGAACGCCTGCGGATCCCGTTTGGCCTGACTAAGAAACGCCGGTACCTGTTCCACCGTTTCAATCTCTTCCAGCATGCGCATGCTGGCTTCATTCGCACCGCCGTGCATTGGCCCCCACAAGGATGCCAGCCCAGCCGCAATACAGGCGAACAGATTCGCGCCAGATGATCCCGCCGCGCGAACCGTCGTGGTTGATGCGCACTGACCGTGATCGGCATGCAGCACCAGAATCTGGTTCATCGCCTGCTCAATCACCGGATTAAGCTCATATTTTTCCGCCGGAATCGCAAACAGCATATGCAGGAAATTGCCCGCATACGAGAGATCGTTACGCGGATACTGCGCCGGCTGTTCGATGGTAAATTTATAGCTCATTGCCGCCAGCGTCGGCATTTTCGACAACAACCGCGTAGCCGCCAGCGCCCGATGTTCGGGATTTTCCACATCCAGCACATCATGGTAGAACGCCGCCAGCGCCCCCACCATCGCACACATTAGTGCCATTGGATGCGAATCACGACGAAAACCGCTACACATCTTAGACATTTGTTCATGCACGAGAGTGTGGCGCGTAATGTTCTGCCGAAATGCCTGATAACTGGATTCATCCGGCGCCTGACCTTCCAGTAAAATGTAAGCCACTTCCAGAAAATCGCACTGTCTGGCCAGTTGCTCTACCGGGTAACCCCGATGAAGCAGAATACTGTTTTCTGTATCAATGTAGGAGATCGCTGACTGGCAGCCTGCGGTGTTAGAAAACCCAGGATCAAAACCGTATAACCCGGATTTATTGAGCGCACGAATATCCATACCATCGTGCCCAAGCGTTGCTGACACCCGATCCAGCATTACAGGCTCCTGCCCGTCCAAAGAAAGCGTTAGTGGTTTAGCACCCATCGGTAAGTTTCCCCTGTGCAATACGCAAGCCATAACCTGAGGTAATATTTCAGGCAGAAAAACCAACATAACCAGAGCGATGGGACGGTTCTTTGATGTAGACGGCTAAAACGACGATAAAACGTGCGATGGATAATAAACGCAGGTTGTTTATGGCTGCGCATTCAAAAAACTCAAAGAAAAGGGGTGCATTGAAGATACCCAGATCCTTTGCCGTTCGGATCTATAGACCTGTGCTATACATGGCCGGGTTTAATTGGAAAAAGTATCCGGAAACGTTATGAAAAAGAGACATGATGACCCTAACCGTACACCATAAACCGCCCGAAGGCGGTTTATGGTGGCGACATTCAGTGATGGACGAGATCGCCGGCGCTGTGTTTTGGCCCAAGCCGCCCCGCCTCTTTTAAAATTTCCTCAATGAGTTCTTCAAGACATTCTTTGCCATGATGGTCGCATACCAGATGCACCTGCCGCGATATCTCTTCCGTCTGCATACCATCACACAAGGCTGATTTGAGCATCACCGCAGCCCAGCGTTTCGCTTCAGAGTGAGTTAACATAACCCCTCCCGATTCAGGATATCTTTCTAAACGTAGTCTCCCCAGAGAAAATATCCAGCATTTGAATAATCACCTTGTGAAACAAAATATGTCATCTTTCTAAAAAGTCACAATGCGAGATAACATTATCATGTCTGCCGTTAGTGAAGCCGCGCCGAAAACTCCGGAAAAACCACCTCAGATTTATCTAATCTCAGATTGATATAATCGAACCGGGCAAAACCGATACAGGGAGGAACTATTTTTCGTAATGCCCTTGACTGGACTAAGGTCACCAGCACCAGTCTGTAATGCCTGTCAATGAATGAGAGTAATTCAAAATCATTTAAACCACTGTCTACTTTGTCTATAAACCATAGCGCCCACTCGCGATGTGTGTAGATATGCTCAACACGGATCGCATGGCCATGCTGAAGAGATAACGTCACACCGATAGTACGTTCCGCGGTAGCCGATTTTTTTAAATCAGTGACTTTCGTCAGGCCATACTTCCGCCTGCAACTGAGAAAATCAAGAAGACAGGAAACAGAACTTAACGCGCCATGTTCATCACTAAGTCCATGAGCATTCATGCTTTTTCTGAGATGAATGCAGTCCCGGAGGGCTGCCAAAAGTACATAATCACAGGGATGGTCGTTCATGCTGCCCTCTAAAGTCGATGGAAGCAGGACGTGTTGTTAAAACTATGCTCTGTTAACTAACTGCTTCGTTAACTAACTATAGTTTACATTGAAAAATCCGAAAAGAATTAACTATAGATTTACAAAAAATAAACATAAATCGCTGGAAAAATCGTCACCTGAAATGTTCAAATAATAACCTTTATGAGCCATCTAAGGCTCTCCGGCTATTTAGCAGGAGCATCTAATATTAATTACTAACATTGATTATCACTACAAACTGGATTAGCCTATGCCAGAAAAATCGTAACTGGATAGTCAAAATGAAAAAAACCATGATAGCCCTTTTTGTATTCGGTCTGGTTGGCTGTAGTGCAAATAGCGTCCAAAGTAATGCCACGCATGTAAGAGTCACCAATAACGAGCCGGGCCGTGAATGTAAATTCCTTGGCGATATCACCGGAAGCCAGGGCAATTTCTTTACCGGCGGTTGGACGTCAAACAGCAATCTTGAAACAGGCGCGCGCAACGATCTGAAAAATAAAGCGGCAGATATGGGTGGTAATGTGGTCGCGCTCATTACACAAAGAGCGGGCCAAACGGGCGGTGCCTATGGCGGCACGGGTTCATCTGAACAAACCAACGTGACTTTATCTGGCAATGTTTATCGCTGCCCGGAATAAAAATTAGGCCCAGCAACGGGCCTTTAATTTAAGTGACAAATAAAATAATCTGCTTATCCCCGCCCCTTGCAAATCTGCCGCAAAGAATATTCTCATAATAATTCACCTACAAATAATTAATCTATAATTAATTCTGAGGTTTTCATCAACGTGAAATGGAGGATTAATTATTGTCTATTCAACACGACGAAAAAGGCCAGGTTGTTATTGGAGAGGCAGCCCTCGCGCTTGCGCTTAGCGAGAAAGAAATCAGTCTGAATACCCTCATTATGCAGTTATCCCGGATGGAAGCTGGCTGCGTAACTGATGAGCGAATACAGTCAATTGTCAAAGCCAGAAACTGGCTAATGAGCTTTGAGCATCCACAGGAAGCCGCGGCCTGCCTGCCCTATCTTAACAGTTAGGATTAACCGCCTTTATACTGAGTAGTAAGGTATTCATGGACATCGTCCGGTATTCACCGGAAAATGGCGGACAGCCTCAACGGTTGCGTGCAAGCGTTTTCCGGCTGGAATATCTGTCAGGGATGACACGTTAATAAATTTAAATAATTAATAATGTAATTAAGCCACTCATTAACCTGCCCCGCAAACTAATCAGATTTTTCCGGCGCACGCGCGCCGCTAACATGCTCATATTATTCTACACTGAATATTTAGAGTTAAGCCCTTCCTGATGACCAGGAGATAAAATGACTGAATTAAATGAACGCGTTGAAACCATTGAGAAAACGATTGCTGATCTAAGCCTTGATCTTCAGGCCTCCAGAATTGCTATCACCGTCTTAACGAGTGTCATTAATAAGATGAACGGCGATCCAGGCTACGTGACAACGCTGTATGAGGAAGAGAAAAGTTCGGCACCTTTGGTTAAGTTTAACCACCCTGAGCAGGATGGTTATGAGGAAAAACTCACGCAAAAAGTGTTGGCTCTGATTGGTAAAACACAATGATTCAAATGGTGATAAAGCAAGTGGCTGAGTAAAATCAGCCACTTCCCTTCCCTCAATGCTTCACCATTACATGCCGCACGACCGTATAATCTTCCAGCCCGTACAGCGACATATCTTTACCGTATCCCGACAGTTTCTGTCCACCGTGCGGCATTTCACTGACCAGCATAAAGTGGGTATTGACCCATGTGCAGCCATATTGCAACCGCGCGCTGACGCGATGCGCGCGACCGACATCACGGGTCCACACGGAAGAGGCCAGCCCGTACTGTGAGTCGTTTGCCCACGCCAGCACCTGCGCTTCATCATCGAATTCGGTCACGCTCACCACCGGGCCAAATACTTCGCGCTGGACGATGTCGTCCTGCTGCCGCGCGCCTGCCAGCAGGGTTGGCAGGTAGTAATATCCTTTACTTTCGGCCTTTTGACCGCCGGTGATCACCTTAACATGCGGCAGCGCTTTCGCTTTCTCTACCGCCGCGCTAACACGCTCAAGATGGGCAAGCGAACTCAGCGGCCCCAGTTCAGTCCCCTCATCATTCGGATCGCCAATTTTCAGGCTAGCCACCGCCGAACCGAGTTTTTCGACCAACCGCTCATACACCCCTTTCTGCGCATAAATGCGACAGGCGGCGGTACAATCCTGCCCGGCATTGTAAAAACCAAAAGTGCGCACGCCTTCAACAACGGCATCAATATCCGCATCATCAAAAACAATCACCGGCGCTTTCCCGCCCAGCTCCATATGTGTCCGTTTTATCGAGGATGCGGTATGCGCGATGATGTGCTCCCCGGTGGCTATCGAACCGGTTAGCGACACCATGCGAACTTTATTATGTCCGGTGAGCGGGTCGCCGACGGTTTTGCCTCGCCCAAACAGCACGTTCAATACGCCAGCAGGAAAGATATCCTTCGCCAGTTCGGCTAACGCCAGCGCGGTCAGCGGTGTGATTTCAGACGGTTTTATCACCACGCAGTTGCCCGCCGCCAGCGCCGGAGCCAGTTTCCAGGCCGCCATCATCAGCGGATAGTTCCACGGGGCGATAGAGGCGACCACGCCAACCGGATCGCGACGGATCATCGATGTATGCCCTTCCAGATATTCACCCGCCGCAAGGCCGTTGAGACAACGTGCCGCGCCGGCAAAGAAGCGAAAGACATCAACAATGGCCGGGATCTCATCATTAAGCACGCAATGTAACGGTTTACCGCAGTTTAACGACTCCAGTTTAGCAAGCGTTAGAGCATGTGACTCGATGGTGTCCGCCAGCGTTAACAGGCATTCTGCACGGTGCTTAGGCGTGGTCTGCCCCCACTCAACAAAGGCGCGGTCAGCCGCCTCCACGGCCGCGTTTACCTGCTGAGGAGACGCTTCGGCTATCTCCAGCAATACCGCGCCCGTTGCCGGGTTGTACACGGGCTGCATCTCACCTTCACCCGCGACCAGCTCACCATTAATCAATAAGTTATGTTGCATCGCTATATCCTGTCTGATTGAGTTATTTACCACCGCTGGCCTGCCGTGAAGGTCTTGATAATGAAATAGAGCAGCAGCTGTACCGTAAAAATATCTCCTTCACTAAAAGTAGATGGCGTAACTCAAGGGCTCGCGGGCGCACGAAGAAATTTGTGCAGGTTGTGACAAAGTACGCATTCCGCGTATACGAAAGGATGACCTGCTCAGAATATGGATTATAGACAAGGAGTTAGGGCGTAGTGCGGCTATGCGAATTTCCTATGACCGCGGCGAAAGAAAATAACCCACGGTCATTGTCCGATCATAGCGAAAGTTAATTCAGAAGCTGGCGAATGAGTTTACCGAGTATTTCCACTGCGCGGTCTTCCCGCTCCCCCCAGCCCCACGCGGTATTGAAACGGAAAAAGGAAGCCCAGTTATCAGTCGTGGAAAACATTTTGCCCGGTGCAATGCTGATATGATGTTCAAGCGCCATCGCGCTGAGCACGCCCGCATCAATCCCGGCGGGCAATTCCAGCCATAAGAAATAACCGCTGTCGTTATGGTGAATTTTGACTTCCGGCGGCAGATGGCGCAGCAACGCCTGCCATGCCATTTGCTTACGTTCAGCCAGTTGGCGACGCAGACGCCGCAGGTGGGCGTCGTAACGTTTGGTGGCAAGATAATCCACCAACGCCATTTGCATCGGCGAACTGGTTGAGAGCGTGCTCATTAACTGTAAATGCTGAATGCGCCGGGCATGCTTGCCAGCCGCCACCCAGCCAATACGAAACCCCGGCACCAGGCACTTGGAAAAAGAGCTACAGTGCAGCGTCATATCATGGCGGTCCCATGCTTTCGCCGGAAGAGGTTTATCGCGGCCAAAGTAAAGCTCGCTATACACGTCATCTTCTATCAGCGTCACATTATGCGCCGTCAGCAACGCCACCAGCCGCGCTTTCTTTTCCGGCGAGAGCGTGAAGCCCAGGGGATTCTGACTATTGGTCATCAACCAGCAGGCTTTCACCGGATAATTCTGGAGCGCCTGTGCCAGCGCATCGAGATCGATACCCTCTTTGACATCCGTCGCCACCGACAACGCTTTCAGTTTCAACCGTTCCAGCGCCTGCAACGCGCCGTAAAAACAGGGGTTCTCAACAATCACCCAATCTCCCGGCTCGGTTACTGCCTGCAAACTCAGATTCAGCGCTTCGAGGGCGCCTGCGGTGATCACTATCTCATCGGGGGAAATCGTCATCCCCTGCAAGGCGTAGCGTCGGGCAATCGCGTGGCGCAGATCATCATTACCCGGCGGCAGGTTTTCAATCACGCTCATCGCCGTCGCGGTTTTACTCACCTGTGCCAACGAACGGTTCAGTTGCGGCAGGGGAAACAGACGCGGGTCAGGAAACGCCGAGGCAAACGGCAGCACAGAGGCATCGCGGCTGGCCTGCAACACCTCAAAGATATAGGTGTTGATATCAACGGCTTCATCACGCATAACCTGCACTGGCGCGCGGCTGGGGCGCAGTACCACTGCACGTGGCGCAACATAATAGCCAGACTGCGGGCGGGCGATGATTCGCCCCTGGCTTTCCAGCAACTGATAAGCATGGCTCACGGTCATAAAACTCATGCCGCTGTTCACCACCTGCTCGCGCAGCGACGGCAGTTTGTCGCCGGGTTGCCAGACGCCGTTTTCAATCTGATCCGTCATCTGTTGCGCAAGTTGCTGGTACTTTTTCATCGTTTTGTCCGATTTACGATTGAGTAACCTGCATCTTATAACAGTTTTACAAAAACTTCATTTTCACGTAACTGTTATGAATAGTCCGAAAGTGCGTTTTTTCTGAAGCGTGTATTAGACATAAACACATCAAACAATAATTATGAAGGTATTCGGCTGCTCGCTGGCAAGGGAAATGGCTAATTACCCCAGTAACAATCACAGTGTGGTAAAGCGTACGAATTTGTAAAAAGGATTAAGAATCAGCAAAGAATGAAATCCCGGCTGGAAAAGATCTGCTGATGCGTTATGAATTATAGAGGACGGAAATATGGCGTTAAGGAGCGTTATGCAGGATCACATCTATTTATGCCCGGAGTGCGAAGAACCTATATTTAAACCGGGCACCGTCATTTACTCGCCAGAAGAGATAAACGACTGTAGTTGCCAACATTGTGGCCGCGCGTACACACCGGAAGATGTCATCAACCAGGCGCGCAAAGCCGCCGCAGACCTGCTGCGTGATGCCCTGCACTGCCACGAATGAAGTACTTAGCGCCAGTAGGTATGTCTTTTCTTTATTGGCCCACGGAATAAAGAGGGGGCGGATTTCTTACTGCGGCTCAATAACATAAGCAGTACGCACATGAAGCTAATAAAACCTAAAAAAACGCCCTGACCTGCGGCGATCATTAGGTGCATTAAAGATGTATATTCAACGATCATATCAGCCAGACTTCTTTCTACTCTTACTGCCCACGACACGCGGTTGAAAAAACAGCAAAAGAACATGTGTAATCATCAAAAAGGGTTTTATTAGCCGACGAAGAAAATGAGGCGTCGGTTAACCGGCGCAAATTATATGACAGGATTCAGTAAAAACAAAACTGCTAATTCTGGTATTCGCGCGACGCGTCACAGGAAAAAGATTGCAAAATGTTAAGTAAATCCGCATCCGCTCATTCCCTGTGACGTCGCAATGCTGCAATGATGTTAATTCATCACGCCAAGATAGCCGTGGATCGCCATATAGACGCCAACCGCACCAATCAATGCGCTGGAGAAATAAGGCGCACGGCGGGCCAGGATATCAAACCCTTGCCAGCGTTTGGCAACCTGCCGAACGCTTACCGCCGCCCCTACGCCCACGGTGACCAGCGTCAACGCCAGCCCGATACTAAAGCAGAGCACCAGAGTTGCCCCAAGCGTTACCGCTTTAAGCTGAATGCAAATAAGCAGCACGGTGATGGCGGCAGGGCACGGAATCAGCCCGCCCGTCAGGCCGAACAGCAGAATTTGCCAGTTTGTGACCGCTTTACCGCTGAAGCGACGCTTAATATCCGAGGCATGCGCCAGAGCATGAGCATCCTGATACTCCCGGGAGTTCACATCCAGCCCGGTAAACTCAGTATGCGCGTGGTGGTCGTGGTCGTGGTCGTGGTCGTGGTCGTGGTCGTGGTCGTGGGGATGGTGCCCCTCTTCCTGCATTTGCGCAAACCAGTTTTTCTCACCGCGCCAGGTTCGCCAGAACATCCAGCATGCCGTCGACAGAATAATGAGGGCCGACACCAGTTGCAGCCAGGGTTCCGCCGACTCGGCAGTGAATTTATTGCTGATATACATTCCGCCGAAAGTAATCAACCAGACCACCAGGGTATGAGATAACGTCGCCGCCAGCCCCAACATGGCGGCCTGCCTTACGGTGCCTTTAATGGCGATAATAAAAGCCGCCATCATTGTTTTCGAGTGTCCCGGTTCCAGCCCATGGAGGGCACCGAGCAAAATGGCACTCGGAATGAAAAACCAGGCATTTCCTTGCTGAAGAAGTGTTGTGAATTCGTTCATAAGCGTAATTATTGGTTAGAGAGAGGCATCGAATTCTACTCCCCCCCAGTACAGAATACTACCCCCCAGTAGAATGCTAATGCTATAATCAGCATCGATTTTAGGTAAGAGAGATATCAGCATGTCGCATACTATTCGAGATAAACAGAAGCTGAAAGCCCGTGCCAGCAAGATTCAGGGCCAGGTCGTGGCGCTCAAAAAAATGCTCGACGAGCCTCATGAATGCGCCGCCGTGCTACAACAAATCGCAGCGATACGTGGTGCGGTGAACGGATTAATGCGCGAAGTGATTAAAGGCCATCTGACGGAACATATCGTTCATCAGGGTGAAGAATTGAAGCGTGAAGAAGATCTTGACGTTGTATTGAAGGTGCTGGATTCCTATATCAAGTAACCCAGAAAGTGGACCGCCATCGAGGCCTCGAACCCCGTCCCTTCCAATCGAAAATCGTCTGCTCTTCCCGTTGAGCTAATGGCGGTTTGTAGCGTCATGCTGAACAACGAGCGGCAGAGTAATCCCCTCTACCTCAATGAAAGTTAAACAAAAATTCAGAAGCGAAAAAGCTTAACTTTCCTGACATTTCGCTCACTCATTCGCACGAGCATCCTCCTGCGAATGTATAACAGTTAACACAACTGTTATCTAAAAACATCGCTTTGCTGTACATGTCACCAGATTGTTACGCACCTTACAATTTGACTGAACAAAAATTGATGCGGAGTTTTGCATGTTTGGTCTTGATGCGTTTCACCTGGCGCGAATACAGTTCGCCTTCACCGTCTCCTTTCACATTATCTTTCCCGCCATCACCATCGGGCTTGCCAGCTATCTGGCGGTACTCGAAGGATTGTGGCTCAAAACGCGCCAGCCGGTCTGGCGCTCGCTCTACCATTTCTGGTCGAAGATTTTTGCCGTTAACTTTGGGATGGGCGTCGTTTCCGGGCTGGTAATGGCCTATCAGTTTGGCACCAACTGGAGCGGGTTTTCGCAATTTGCTGGCAGTATTACTGGCCCGCTGCTTACCTATGAGGTGTTGACCGCCTTTTTCCTCGAAGCAGGCTTCCTCGGCGTGATGCTCTTTGGCTGGAACAAAGTCGGGCCAGGATTGCACTTCTTCGCGACCTGCATGGTGGCGCTGGGAACGCTCATCTCGACATTCTGGATCCTTGCGTCAAACAGTTGGATGCAAACACCTCAGGGCTTTGAGATCGTTAACGGTCAGGTCGTACCGGTCGACTGGTTTGCGGTGGTCTTCAACCCTTCATTCCCGTATCGCCTGTTACATATGACGGTGGCGGCTTTCCTGAGCAGCGCCCTGTTTGTCGGCGCATCTGCGGCCTGGCATCTGCTGCGCGGTAATAACACACCCGCTATCCGCACCATGTTTTCGATGGCCCTGTGGATGACGCTTATCGTCGCGCCCATTCAGGCCATGATTGGGGATATGCACGGTCTGAATACGCTAAAACACCAGCCGGCAAAAATTGCCGCCATTGAAGGTCACTGGGAAAATCCGCCGGGCGAGCCTACGCCGCTGCTGCTGTTTGGCTGGCCCGATATGGAGCAGGAGCGCACCCGCTACGGCCTCGAGATCCCAGCGCTGGGAAGCCTGATCCTCACCCATAGCCTCGACAAACAGGTCCCGGCGCTCAAGGAGTTTGCCAAAGAGGATCGCCCGAATGCCACCCTCGTCTTCTGGTCATTTCGCATTATGGCCGGTCTTGGCATGCTGATGCTGCTGTTGGGCGTGGCCGCGTTGTGGCTGCGCAAAAAACAGCGTCTCTATGCTTCGCGCCCCTTCTTATGGTTTGCATTGCTGATGGGGCCATCTGGCCTGATCGCCATTCTTGCCGGATGGATCACCACTGAAATGGGACGCCAGCCATGGGTTGTGTATGGCTTACAACGCACAGCAGATGCGGTTTCCGCACACGGTGATTTACATATGAGCATCAGTCTGCTGGCCTTTTTTGTGGTGTACAGCTCGGTCTTCGGTGTCGGATACAGCTACATGGTGCGTCTGATCCGCAAAGGGCCGCAGGATTTCACCCCACCCGCTGACGGTACGCCCGCGCGTCCGCTTTCCGCCGCTATCATCCCCTCGCATTCACAGGAGCAACACTGATGGGCGTCGACCTCTCTATCATCTGGTTTGTTATTATCGTTTTCGCCACCCTGATGTATATCGTGATGGACGGCTTTGATTTGGGGATCGGCATCCTGTTTCCCTTCACCCGCAACGCCGCCGACCGTGACGTAATGGTAAACAGCGTCGCCCCGGTGTGGGACGGCAACGAAACCTGGCTGGTACTGGGCGGCGCGGCACTGTTTGGCGCGTTTCCGCTGGCCTATGCGGTAATCATCGATGCGCTGACAATCCCATTATCATTAATGCTGATCGGCCTGATTTTCCGCGGCGTGGCGTTTGAATTTCGCTTTAACGCAACGCCATCGCATCGCCCTTTCTGGGATAAAGCCTTTCTCGGCGGCTCAATTCTGGCGACATTCAGCCAGGGCGTGGTTGTCGGCGCGGTATTGAACGGTTTCCCGGTGGTCGAACGCACTTTTGCCGGTGGCCCGTTCGACTGGCTGACGCCGTTCACACTGTTCTGCGGATTGGGCCTGGTCATCGCCTACGCCCTGCTGGGCGCGACATGGCTGGTGATGAAAAGTGAAGATCCCTTGCAGCGAATCATGCGCCGCCACGCTCGTGGATTATTACTGGCGCTGTTGGCGGTGATTGCTGTGATTAGTGCGTGGACGCCGCTGGCGCATCCGGCCATTGCGCAACGCTGGTTTACGCTACCTAATCTGTGGTTCCTGTTACCGGTTCCCGTGCTGGTGATGGCCGTAAGCCTGGTAATCTGGCGCACGCTTACCCGCCCGCAATGCCATGCTCAGCCATTTGTGTTGACGTTGATACTGATTTTCCTCGGTTTTAGTGGACTGGGGATCAGCATCTGGCCACATATTATCCCGCCTGATATCACCCTGTGGCAGGCGGCAGCACCAACACAAAGCCAGGGCTTTATGCTGATTGGCGCCCTGCTGATTATTCCCATTATTCTGGTTTACACCTTCTGGAGCTACTACGTCTTCCGCGGAAAAGTCCAACATGGCGAGGGGTATCACTGATGCAAAAATCATGGTTTCAGCGGCTGTTCTGGCTGGTTGCACTATGGGGCGGCAGCGTATTAACGCTGGCCGTAGTGGGATATTTATTTCGGTTAATGATGACCGCCGCCGGATTTAAATCCTGACGATAGGCATTATCTACCCCCTCTCCCGAAGGGAGAGGGGGTAGATTTTACTTGCGCTTCGGCAGCGTCTTCAGCAGTTCATCCGGGCTAACCGACCCGACCACGCTTCCCGGCAGCGGCATCTTCAGGATGTGATTCTTGATTTTGCCAACTACATGCATCTCGCACGGGCGACAATCAAACTTCAGCGTCAGTACCTCATCACCATGAACGAGCTGCATCGGTGTGGCACGCCAGCTCTTAATCGATCCTTTCGCCTGTTTCGGGCACAGATTAAAGGCAAAGCGCAGACAGTGTTTGGTGATCATCACCGGCACATCGCCCTTCTCTTCATGCGCTTCAAACGCCGCATCAATAAGCTTCACGCCAAAGGTCTGATAGAACTCGCGCGCTTTATGGTTGTAGACGTTTGCCAGGAAGCTAAGATGCGTTTCCGGATACACCGGCGCAGGTGTACTAACCGGTTTACGGCTGCCACGTTGATACGCCGCCAGGCGCGCCGTTTCCAGCATATCTACGGTTTCACGACGCAGTTGGTTCAGCATGCTGTTCGGCACAAACAACGCTTCCGCTAACAGTACGTCGGCACGGCGCGGGTAATAACAGGTCTGGCCCAGCTTTGCGATGCCATCCTGCAACTGGCTCAGGGCTTTTTCCGCATTGTTGGCCGGGGCGAATTCGCCATCCAGCGTATGGGTCACGGTGACGCCATCTTCGCTGGTCATGGTTAACACTAATTGTTCCTGCCAACCCGACAGTTCAACATCCACACCGATGCGTCGTTCGCTGGAAGTTTTAAGCAACGCCTGCTGCCAGTTATGGTCAAGGTTACGGTTAAGGACGTGATTCGGACGCACCTTATGCAGATCGGCAGGCATTTCGTTTGGCCAAACGCGATAGCGGTTTTCACCGGTTTTCTCGACCGTATTCGCACGGAAGCCCACCACTTCGCGTTTAATCAGCACGTTCAGGCCATCGCCATTGGCTAACGGTTCGGTCACTTCCACATCCAGGTGATCTTTGCTGACTTTCAGCACTTCACCGACCGGTAAACCAACAAACTTCGGCGAGTCAAAGGCACCGATATCACCTTTACGCGCGTTAACAAAATAGTCTGTGCTGCCGCGATGGAACGTTTTGTCGGTAGAGGGAATAAAGAAATGCTCCGTACGCCCCGCCGAAGCACGCGCCAGGTCGCCACGCTCTTCAATAATCGCGTCAAGCATCTGGCGATAATGGGCGGTGATATTTTTCACGTAGCTCATGTCTTTGTAACGCCCTTCAATTTTGAAGGAGCGCACGCCCGCATCGATCAATGCGCCGAGGTTGGCGGTTTGATCGTTATCTTTCATCGACAGCAAATGTTTTTCGAACGCCACCACGCGCCCCTGGTCGTCCTTCAGGGTATACGGCAGACGGCAGGCCTGCGAGCAATCGCCACGGTTAGCGCTACGCCCGGTCTGGGCATGGGAAATATTGCACTGGCCGGAATAGGCCACACACAACGCGCCATGAATAAAGAATTCGATGGTCGCATCGGTGTTTTCATGGATTGCCTGAATCTGTTGCAGATTCAGCTCACGCGCCAGCACGATCTGACTGAAGCCCACATCAGAAAGGAATTTTGCTTTCTCAACGCTGCGGATATCGCACTGCGTACTGGCGTGCAGCTCAATGGGCGGGATATCCAGTTGCAGTATGCCCATATCCTGCACAATCAACGCATCCACGCCGGTCTCGTAGAGATCGGTAATCAGCTTCTGCGCCGGTTCCAGCTCATCATCATGAAGAATGGTATTAAGGGTGATAAAAATCTTCGCGCCGTAGCGATGGGCGAAAGGCACCAGTTCGGCAATATCACTCAGACTGTTGCTGGCATTATGGCGAGCACCAAAGCCTGGGCCACCGATATAAACCGCGTCCGCACCGTGAAGAATGGCTTCGCGGGCAATCGCTGTATCTCGGGCCGGGCTGAGTAATTCAAGATGATGGTTTTGCAGGCGCATACTGTCGTTGTTATCCGTTGGGGTCAAAATGGCGGCTATTGTAGTCAGATCCTGGCGCAGACCAAACACTTTTCCACCACGTCTGCGCGGTCAATTTCTCTTTTCCGGCAAAGTATCGAAGAATTAACTATTTCCGCGCGCACGCCGGGGCGATTACAGTGAGTGCGTATTCCGGATTTCCTCGTCACGTTATTGATGATTACTGTCTCTATGACGCACCGCAAGCTCGCTTGCGGTTTTTTCTTTTGGGTAGTGAATCAACGAATGAAAATGCACCGGCTGGTCGCTACTGTTGCGATAAGCATGGGCTTCGTCACCCGCAAAGCGTAACCCTTCTCCCGGTGACAGGCTGCACCACTCGCCCGACACATACATATCCAGCGTACCGCTGATGGCAACGACGTGCTCAATGACGCCCTTTTCATGCGGCGTCGATTCGCTTAACGCACCAGGCGACAGCACAATGGAAAAGTGATCGAAGCACAATTCCGGATCCCACGGAAAAATCGGTGTGACAATCATGGCCTGCTGTTGTGGATCAAATGCCCCGGGTGCATCAGCCTGCGGCGGCGTGATAAAAACCGAAAACGGCACATTCAACCCGGTAGCGATTTTCCACAACGTCGCCACCGTCGGGCTGGATTCATTACGTTCGATTTGCCCCAGCATCGCTTTAGACACGCCCGTCTCTTCCGCCAGCCGCGACAGACTCCATTCACGCTGCTGGCGCAGCGATCTCAGCGTGGCTGAAAGATGTTGTGCAATATTCATATCTCTTCTCCCGTGCGGAAACGGCTTCATTATATCAAAGGTTTACTGCCCAGCCTGTGTTAAACATCACTACTTGTGCGCTATAACGCTCAATGCTACAGTTTCAATGGACGTTATAACGCACAAGAGGTCAGTATGTTCACTCGTTTTTGCCCCGTCCCGACGCTGCTGGCGGGGTTTGTCGCTGTGTTGGTCGGTTACGCCAGCTCAGCCGCCATCATCTGGCAAGCCGCTGCCGCTGCGGGGGCAAACGCCACGCAAATTGCCGGATGGATGACCGCTCTGGGTCTCATGATGGGGATCAGCACGCTGGCGTTGACGCTGTGGAAAAAAGCGCCCATTTTAACGGCCTGGTCGACGCCAGGCGCAGCGCTGCTGGTGGGCGGTTTACAGGGTGCAACGCTTAACGAGGCCGTGGGAATTTTTATCTTCGCTAACGCACTGATTGTCTTATGCGGCATAACCGGGTTATTTGCCCGGTTAATGAAATGGGTTCCCCATTCGCTGGCGGCGGCGATGCTGGCGGGGATCTTACTGCGCTTCGGGTTACAGGCGTTTTCCAGCCTGCAAAATCACCTTCTCCTCTGCGGCAGCATGCTGCTCGCCTGGCTTCTCTGTAAAGTCTTCGCGCCACGTTACGCAGTAGTAGCAGCGCTGATAGCAGGAAGTCTGGCGGCCTGGCTGGGCGGCGAGGTACAGAGCAATACGCTCTCTTTCACTCTTGTCGCCCCGGAATTCATCCCGCCACATTTTACTCCCGCGCTGCTGTTAAGCGTCGGTATCCCTTTTTTCCTGGTCACCATGGCCTCGCAAAATGCGCCGGGATTTGCCACATTACAGGCATCGGGCTACCGCATTCCCGCATCTCCGCTGATTATTTTTACCGGCGCGCTCGCATTACTGTTCGCGCCGTTTGGCGTATATTCCATCTGCATCGCCGCCATTACGGCCGCTATTTGCCAAAGCCCTGATGCCCATCCGCAAGCGACACAACGCTGGCGCGCCGCTGCGGCGGCTGGCGTGTTTTACCTGTTGGCCGGGGTGTTTGGCGGGTCGATAACAGCGTTGATGGCATCGCTTCCCACCGCCTGGATTGAGATGCTGGCGGGGTTGGCGCTATTGGGAACGCTAAGCGGTAGCCTGTATCAGGCGCTGCAGCAGGACAATGAGCGTGACGCCGCAATGGTCACGTTTCTGGTGACCGCCAGCGGCCTGACACTCGCGGGTGTCGGATCGGCTTTCTGGGGTTTGATTCTCGGTGGCGCGAGTTACGCATTGTTATCAAAGGTGCGCCGCGCGTAGTTGCGATGGCGTAATCCCATGCACGCGTTTGAAGCGATTGCTGAAATGACTGGCCGAGCTAAATCCGCAGGCCAGCGCGATGTCGGTAAGCGGTAATGCGGTGTGACGCACCAGTTGTTGAGCGTGATCCATCCGCCGTTGCATCACATACTGGTGCGGTGCAAGGCCGGTTGACTGACGAAACATACGCGCAAAATGGTATTCGCTGAGCGCGGCCTGGGCGGCCAGTTCTGCAAGCGTCAACGGTTGTGACAGATTCGCGTCAATCCACGCCAGCACATTGCGCAGCACCGACGGCGCAAGGCCGCCCGTCACCGCTGGCAACCGCCACTTAACGGAGGCGTAATTCTGGATAAGATGCGTCAACAGCAGTGTGCTGGCGCTGCTTAGCGTCAGTTGGTTTGCAGGTTGCTGCCAGTCGCAGCTTAACAGGAACTGACGATAGAGCGCGGTAATTTTGGCATCATCCGCAAAGGATTTCTCTTCAAGCTGAATGGATGCAGGGCTGCGATCCCAGATCTGCTCACCTATACGTTTAAGATGTTGGTCGGTGCAATAGAGATGAACAAAAGAGAGATCGCCGCGAATATCCCACGTGGATTCACACGCCTGCGGCATCAGGCAGAAGCGGTCCGGCCCCCCGCCATTTTTCCAGCCATGCGGCGTTTTCTGATAACTTTCATAGCCATCCGCCACGTAAAGACTAAGCGTGTGGTGATCGCTCTCAACGGTGACAGTGTCACAATTATTGTACCAGGCCGCAAGCTGAATACCTGAATTAAGCACAACCGTATCACGCAGTACGGCGTTCTGACTTTGCAGGCGTTCCAGAGTCGCGTAGGAATGTGTCATGAGCGGTCAGTGTCACAATGATTCATAGACCTAGTCTATGTAGCGAGGCCGATGATTGCCAGAGTTGTTCGACTCTCCTCACAAAAAATCCGCAAGAATTTGCAAGTCAGTGGCAAGGCGCTGCAAGCGCCCTCCACCGCGCCGCGTCAAACTGTCATTTTCAGGGTCATCAAGGAACGCACATGAACGCACTGCTCTACATACTGGTTGTGGCCATCTGGGGCACAACGTGGATCGCCATCTTTTTACAACAAGGCCCGGTGCCTGCTACCGTGTCTATCTTCTGGCGCTTTGCGATAGCCAGCGTCACCATGTTGATCATCCTGCTGTTGACACACCGTTTGCGTCGCCTTGCCTTACGCGACCACCTGTTTTGCGTCTTGCAGGGATGCTGCGTGTTTGGCTTTAACTTCTGGTGTTTTTATACCGCCGCAAGCTGGATTAACACCGGGCTGGAATCGGTGATTTTTTCGATGGCGGTGTTATTTAACGCCATCAATAGCTTTCTCTTTTTTCGCCAGACGCCACCGGGACGCTTTTACCTCGCCGCACTGCTGGGGCTGGTTGGGATTATCACCTTGTTCTGGGACGATCTTCAGGTATCAGGGCTGAGCAGCACGATGTTGCCGGGAATTCTGCTCAGCGCGCTTGGCACATACGGCTTCTCGCTGGGAAATATGCTCAGCATCCGCCACCAGCGACGCGGGCTGGAAACGCTAACCACCAATAGCTGGGCGATGCTCTACGGTACGCTAATTATCGGCGCACTCGCCCTGCTGCGCGGCGATAACTTTACGCCACAGTGGACTATCAGCTACCTCGGTGCGCTGTTCTACCTCGCCATTTTTGGTTCGGTGATTGCCTTTGGCGCTTACTTCACGTTGGTAGGGAGAATTGGGGCCAGCAACGCGGCGTACAGCACGTTACTCTTTCCGCTGGTTGCGCTGACGCTCTCAACAATTTACGAAGGTTATCAGTGGCATGCCAACGCCATTATCGGACTGGTGCTGATATTAGTCGGGAATCTGGTGATGTTTGCACGGGTACCTGCCGGGTTTATCAAGCCGCGCCTGAAAATGAAACGAGCGTAAAAAATCGGGTGGCTTACGCCACCCAATTTGTCTTTATTTCATTGCCGGGTCGAATTTAACGGCATCCACCGCCATATCGTCGATGGTCTGTTTCAGGGTTTGCAGCGTCATCGGGGTATCCTCATTATTGAGATCTTTCCCTTCGCCTTTACGCACCACTTTCACCACCGGTTTATGGGTTGCCGCGTCGATTAACTCCCCTTCGAAGAAGAGATGGGTGTCCATGGTACGGTGCCCGGTCGCCATTTGGGTACCAGCAACCACCAGCGCCACAGGCACCACTTCATAGAACTGAAGCCCTTCGTTAGTTGAGTCTACCGCTGTGATCGCACCACGGAAAATCAGGCTATGTGGGCCTGGCGTCGCGACAATTTTTTTATGCTGTGAGACAGCCTGTTTAATCTGCTGATCGGTGTATTGACGAATATCATCCAGCGCTTTTTGACCAATCTGGGTGCTGGGTTTAGGCGTCGGATAATAGGTCACCGGGTTATAGACAATACTGTCATAGTTTTTCGGATTGTAATTAGGATCCACCCAACGCAGGGTCGGTTTACCCGTTGCGGAGGTGGTTTCCTGTAGATTCGAATAATCTTTTAAAAAGCCAGAATACTGCGTAGGTTCCGCGACTTTCGACGCGCAACCAGACAAAGCAATAACGCCGGCAAGAGCCGCAACTTTAAAGAACGTATGAGCACGCATAGGTTTGATCCTGGTGGAGGTACGATTTCAAAAGAGTTATAGCAAAGGAATGCCTGAGGTGTTGTTGCAAAAATGGTTGTCGCTCGCAATTTATAGAAAAAAAATAATTAGTTAGCAGGCAAACAAAAAAATTACCGGCGAAATTTTTAGCCGGTAATTTAAAATATAAATAATAGAAGAGTGCGATTTTTAGCGCTTACACCGTTTTTTGCGCCAGCATCGTGGCAAAACGCAGCTTAATGCGATTACCATTGGCATCAGTTCGGTGCAGTTCACCTGGATTCTCGTTGTATTTAAGTAAGTTCCAGCCTGCATAGTAATGGCGCAGCTCATCAGGTTTAAAGGCAAAAGGGAACCCCACGGTACAAGGATAATCATCCGTATCCATCGCCGCGACAATCAAGTTAAATCCCCCAGGCTTAGTACAACGTTGCATATTCGCAATTAAGCCAGGAATCGTTTCTGGTTGCAGGAACATCATCACAACGGTAGAGAGAATAAAATCGTACTCCCCTTCAAAGCGCAGTGCGTTGAGATCTTTAATCGCCGATTGCACATTCTCCAGCCCCTCTTCACGGCGGATGGATTCCAGGTTAGTGATGCTTGCCGGATTCTTATCCCATGCGGTCACGTCAAAACCGTTTGCCGCAAGGTAGAGCGCGTTACGCCCGTTACCGCAGCCAAGATCCAACGTTTTGCCAGGCTTAATCACTTTCGCCGCCTCCAGCACCTCGGAATGCGTGCGGGTCAGGCCATATTTTTCGCTAAAGTAGTATTCATCACGAATCGTCATTATCAATCCTTACTTTTTTCTAAAACAGAACGCTCCACACGAACCAGCAGTTTCCCCTGAAGCAGTAACACCAGCGTGCGTATCAATAACAGGCCAATAATAAAATTGGTAAAGATAAACATCGGCAATGCCAGGTGATGGTAGAAACCAACGCCACTGGCATGACCCAGATGCAGCGCCGTTGTGGCAAGCGCGGAGATACCAAACGAGAAGCTCCAGAACGACGCATTAAAGGCCTGACGCAGATACCAGGGCGTCAGGCGCAGCATAAACAGCAGTTGCAGCAGGCCATAACCAAACAGCATTTTGGCGAAGACATCAGCCTGCCCGCCGTTGACGCTCAGCCATGCGCTACAGGCCACCAGCGCCGGAGCAAGTTGAATCCCTAACGAGGTACGTAGCGGCACCGGCAATTCGCCACCGCTACGCAAGCGCTGAACAATCGCAGGTTCAAGCGTGATCCAGGAAATAACGCCCGCCCCCAGAAACGCCAGCCCGGCATCGTTAAAACCGAGCGCGCCGCAGGCCATGGTGCTTATAAAATTATTCGCCACCGTCGGTAAATAGAGCCCCGGCGTGGTGGCGCCTTCGGGATGTTCTCCGCGCCACAGCCCCGCCGTTTGCCAGGCGGCATAAGCCAGTTGCAGCGTCACTCCCACGGAAAACAGCACCAGCGCGAGCGTCCTGTTCCACGGCGCAACGCCAATTGACACCAGCATTGTCGTCGCCGGAAACAGGCTGACAAAGCTGCTGGCAATCGGATGACGCATTTCATCGATCACGCTATGCGGAAAGCGTATCGCGCGGCTGACAAACGCCAGCGCCAGCAGGCTCCACATCACGATGGCCAGAATAACCAGACCATCGCCAATCGCCCGGCTTACCGGCAAAATCGTACTGGCGTAACGCCAGGCAAACCCCATCCCGATAGTCCCCAACACCATGCCAAAATAGCCAGCGGGTAAGTTCAACACTTTGCTCTCACACTTCGATTTCTTCATTTTGTTTATATTATCAACTAATTTTGAAGATGCATTTTAAAGTAATCTTTAAACGCCCGCTACCTGCAATATTTGCTACGTTTATCTTAGTGCGAAGCGATGAGAATAACCGATGAAAAAATACCGTCTTAGCGAGCAGACCCGAACGCACCTGTTTACAGAAGATGGCGAGAAGCGCAGCGTGACTGTGCGGCAGATTATCGCCCTGCGTGACTTTGCCGATGTTGTCGCAGGCAGCGCGGGCGGTTGGGTAGACGACGAAAATGCGCTGAGTCAACAAGGTGATTGCTGGATCTACGATGAAAATAGCGTGGTATTTGCAGGCGCCTGGATCGAGGGAAACGCCCGTTTGACGCAAGCGTGCGAAGTCAGCCATCGCGCACATATCCGCGGTGAGGCCTGGATAGATGGCAGTAAAGTCAGTCATCACGCACAAATAAGTGACAACGTCACCATTCAGGCATCCACCGTGCGCGGATTGTGCCATCTTTTTGGCAACGCGCGTATTTTGCACCATAGCCAGGTGATTGCCGCGCAGGGGCTAACGCCTGATAACGACCAGGTGCTTCAGATTTACGACCACGCGACGGTGAGCCGCTCACGCGTTGTTCACCAGGCTCAAATTTACGGTGAAGCGATCGTCAATTATGCGTTTGTTGAACACCGGGCGGAGATTTTCGAACGCGCCCTGCTGGAAGGCAACGCAGAAAATGACGTCTGGGTCTGCGACTGCGCGAAAGTGTATGGCAATGCACGGGTGGTTGCCGGCGCCGGAGAAGATGCCATCCCCACCCTGCGTTACAGCTCGCAGGTGGCTGAAAATGCGGTCGTTGAAGGGAATTGTCTGTTGAAGCATCACGTGCGCGTCGGCGGTCACGCCTGGCTTCAGGGCGGCCCGATCCTGCTTGACGATAACGTGTTAATTTACGGGCATGCCCGCATTCGCGGCGATGTGGTGATCGAGCATCATGTTGAGATTGAAGGTGATGCCGTCGTCGAAGCCTTTGGCGATGACGTTATTCATGTGCGCGGGCGCGCTGTGATTCGCGGCGAGCAGCGTATTACGCGCACGCCGCTGTTGGGCTCACTTTGACGCGTTGTCAATAATCCGCGCGTAGATATTCTGATCGTAATAAATGCCGTTGAGAAATTCAGCCTGCCTCAGACAGCCTTCCAGACTAAACCCGTTACGTAAGGCTACCTGATTGCTGCGCGCGTTATCCACGCGGCATTTAATGACGAAGCGCCGTACCTCGCCGCGTTGCGCGAAGTCATCCATAAAGGCCTGCAACGCGGCGGAAAGAATACCTTTACCTTGCTCAGACTCATCGAGCCAGTAACCGATATAACCGGTCTTATTGGTCGGTTCAATCTGATTAAACGACAGCACGCCTACCAACACATCATGATGGAAAATCATGAACATTTTCACAACGCCGCGCTGATGCAGCATCATATTGCCCTGCACATTCTGGCGTGTATCCTGCTCGCTGTTGACGAATAATGGCCAGTTCATTGACTGAGAAAGCCAGTCTCGGTTTTTAATAACTAACTGATGCAGCGCCGGTACGTGGCTTTCATCGACGGCGTGGAGGCTCAACGTGGAGCTAACCGGGATAATCTCCTGCGAAGACATGGTTTTTCCTCAATAAAAAAGCCGGATGGCGTGTCGCTTATCCGGCCTACAGGGGCGTTATTTCATCACGCGGTCATCAACGTACTGACGTTTATCCGGCGCGGGCGGGAAGTACTGATACAGCCAGGTTTCACTGATGGCATCCCCCTGACAGCGCAGGAACATGCGCATCTCAACCGGATCGGTTGAGTCGGAAGTTGGATACCAGTCAAAGAGAATGCGGTAACCGTCGAACGGTTCCACATAGAGGATCTCAATCTGTTTGGCTTCCCCGCTGGAGAGCGTAATGACCGGCTCAATACCTTTCGGCGCGGCTGCTTTCAGATCGCCGCCAACGAAATCGATAGCAAAACGACGTGACCATTTTTCCGGGTAATGCTCGCCCGGCGCCCAGCCTTCCGGGAAGCTGCCCATTCCTGTGCGAGTGGCCATCACGCGCGCTAACGGTGAGCGCACCGGCGGCATCGCGCTCCAGTAGAGGCGGTAGCTAAAGTTCAGGGTATCGCCGGCTTTCACCGGTTTTTCTGGCTGCCAGAAGCAAACGATGTTATCCAGCGTTTCACCGGTGGTCGGGATTTCCATCAAACTGACGGCACCTTTCCCCCACTGATTTCGCGGCTCAACCCACAGGCTCGGGCGCTTGTTGTACCAGCCCATCACGTCCTGATAGTGCGAGAAGTCACGATCAAGTTGCAACAAACCGAAGCCTTTCGGGTTTTTGTCCTGATACGCGTTGAACTGCAGTTTCTGGGGGTTGTTCAGCGGGCGGCAAATCCACTCGCCGTTACCCAGCCACATCGCCAGACGATCGGAATCATGAATTTGCGGATGGATAGTATCGCAAACGCGGCGTTCGTTATTGCCGCAACTGAACATACTGGTCATCGGCGCGATACCCAGCTGTTTGATGTCCTTACGTGCGTAGATATGATTCTCGACGTCCATAATCACCTGGCTTTCCGCACAGTTGATGATGAACTTATACGCGCCGGTCACGCTTGGGCTGTCGAGCAGCGCGTAAACCGTAAAGACGGTTGCCCCCGGTTTAACCGTTTCAAACCAGAACGAGGTGAAATCCGGGAACTCTTCCAGGCTGTCGGTGTAGGTATCCACCGCCAGCCCTCGGGCGGACAAGCCGTACTGATAGGTGCTGTCGACTGCGCGGAAGTAGCTCGCGCCAAGGAACGAAACGATATCACGACGCGCCAGTTCCGGTGCTTTAAACGCGCGGAACCCGGCGAAGCCGAGATCGGTCTGCCCTTCGAGCTGTTTGGTATCGACGCCCGTGTCAGTGTATTTAAACAGCTCCGGACGGAAATGCACTTCGCGCGCCTGCTGCGTCGCGGCGTCTACGGAGAACATCCGCACGCGACGACGGAACCCCATCCCCACATGGAAGAACTGGATGTCTAACTGGCGATCGTCAACGTTGTTCCACAGCGAGTGCGCGGCATCATATTGAATGCTGTTGTAGGCCTGCGGCGTCATGTTCGCCAGCGTTTCCGGCAGCGGACGCGGTGCGCCGCCCCAGGGCTGACGGGAGAGATCGTGCGCCATTGACTGCAGCACGGAAAAGTCGAAACGACGGGTTTGACCGTCCGCAATGTCCGACTCCTGCGCTAACGCAGCCTGAGAAAAAAGGGAAGCCACACCGGATGTCCCGCACACGGCGGCAACAGCCATTGATGATTTAAGAAAGTGTCTGCGGTTCATGCCTGAGAAAGCGTCCTTTTTTTGAGAAGAATGCGGTAAACAATTAGGTCGTTGGAACCGACCACTCTAGACAAAATCGATTAATAATCCAATTGTTGGCGCGATAAATTGTTCTGACTGGCGCAAAAAGATTCTGTCGAGGGGAAGAGACTGAATAAGGTGTAAATTTGTGTATAAAAAACGTTATGCCAGCGTCATTACGCGTGTCGAGTTGCTGTTCAACGGATAAGGACATGCCCGACGCCTGCAACGTTGCGAGAAGCGGCTATTACTGTGGTTGGCGAGCGATAACAACCGATGCGCAGTAAAACCACCGCTAAAATTCGGAATTCATCAATCCAGTATACGGGGTGTACAAGCGTAGAATAGACGTGGGTGCTTGAGGCTATCTGTCTCAGGCATTTGCAGGACGGCAGATAGAGAAAAGCCCCGAGTGATTTTTCAATCAACCCGAGGCCCCCTATATGCTCGACACATGTAGAGTGCCTCTTACAGACCATAAGGTCAAGGAAAAGAGAGCCATGAAACAGCATAAAGCGATACTTATCGCCCTCGTCATCATCTGTATAACCGCCCTTCTGGCGGCGTTGGTCATGAGGAAAGATCTCTGTGAAGTCCACATCCGAACGGGCGAAACAGAGGTTGCTGTTTTCACGGCTTGCGAGTCCGCGTAAGAGCACCGGCGGGGAGCGATCCCCGCCACTCTTTATGTGTACGGCTTATCCTTAGCGCACCCAATTTTTCTACCTGGCCCGCTTCGTGCGGGCCTTTTGCTGTTGTCGCTCAATCCAGCGTCACATGATGCTTCATCACTCGCTTAAACAACGCCAGCCGCGCGCGCATAAAACGGTTTTCAACTTTAAAACCGGCGTGCTTATTCAGGCCAATTCGCAGTAACCGGTCACGGCCCTGTAGCGATGCAGGCCAGCGCGTGGGGCCATTGAGCACAGTACAGGTTGCACTGGCATGATGCGCAAAATTCACCCAATAATCGGCTACCTGTGCCGCAAAGGCTCTGTCTCGTTCATTGACGTAGAATCGGGCGGGTTCGGCCAGTGTCAGAGTATCAAAAACGTAAGGCACTTCGTTGCCATGCCACGTGCCATTGGCGTAAGTCGCGTGTTCCGCTTCGGCTACATAATCAAACCAGTAACGCCAGCAGGGTTGATTCACCCGCTGCTGAGCCTGCATGACCACATAACCCAGTGTGGTAAAGGCCATGTCCCGGCAGACCTGACGTCCGAGTTCCTCATCACCTTTCACGCCCGGATAGAGCAGTTTAATGAGCCCCAAGCCCAGACGCCGGGTTCGCCTGAGTTTTTCTATCTCGCCGGCAAGATCAACACCAAACACCGCCATCACGCTGGCTTCGTCGCTGTTCGAACCAATCAACACCGGCATGGCATGTTGCTTCCCGGCAAAAAAGACGTCCAGCATGGGCTGTGGCAGCACCGCATCTCCGGCAATGGGCGTTGGGCCAATATTCAGCGGTGCCTCCAGTGGCCACAATTTTTCCGCTGGGATCGCGCGCAGTTGCTCCGCGCTGGCATTTTCCAGACCAAAGTGTGCGGCAAGCTGCACGCCCTTCTCCAGCGCCTTTTCGCGTGGAGTATCGGGAAGCGTATAGCCACTTTGGATCACTGCTTTGTGAAACAGCCCTGCCGCTTTCGGCGATGTCATGAGTGACAGCACGCTGCGCGCGCCCGCCGACTCGCCAAATAACGTGACATTATTGCTGTCACCGCCAAAGGCCGCGATGTTCTCCTGGACCCAGCGTAGCGCGGCAATTTGATCCATCAGCGCAAAATTATTCAGCGGCTCGTCGTCTTCTCCTTCAAGGGCCGGATGCGCAAAAAAGCCCAGATGCCCGAGCCGATAGTTAACCGTCACCACCACCACATCTCGCTGAGCCAGCGCTTTACCGTCGTACGGCGGTAGACCACCCGCGCCAATGGTGTATCCCCCGCCGTGTAGCCACACCATCACCGGCAAACGAGCAGATCGCACGGCCGGAGACCAAACATTCAGGTAGAGACAATCTTCCGAGAAGCGCCCCGGGTCGCCGCCGCCCAGTTCGCGACAGTAGTCGATATTCTGCCAGCAGGAAGCAGAGAATGTATCGGCCTGACGCACGCCTGACCACGGTTGGACGGGCCTCGGCGCGCGCCAGCGCAACGAACCAACGGGCGGTTGCGCAAAGGGAATGCCTCGCCAGAGGTGAATATTCTCATCAACGAGGCCAAGAAGTGTGCCCTGGCGGGTTTCCGCCAGCGGCGTTGAGGGGTTGTGCATCGATTCCGTCCTTTATCAATCTCCCTCAAGATTACCTGTTTCAGAGCAGACCGCAACGCCGTTTGCTACGCATTTCGGCCTGCTCGTAAAGGGCAAATTCATCCAGTACCGGGCAACCCAGCGCCTGCTCAAAGGCATCCCGGCTGGCATTACCGTGCTGACGCGACGAATTGCCGTTTCCCAGATTAGATTGAAAAATCCCCGCCGCGCTGACCGGCAGAAAATCTTCATAAATAATCGGCTGCGCAATAAGCCAACCGCGCTCAATTAACGGCTGTGGATCGTCGCCGGGATGAAATGCCTGACGATGCGCTTCGCCGGCGGGCGTCAGGCGATAACGAAACCAGGCGAGCCCCTGCTGACGGAGCAAAAATTCACTATCCGGGAACGCCTTGAACACATCCTGCAAATGCAGTTGATGAGTCAGATTATCGCTACCGACGCCCGCCTCATTGAGCAGCTTGTCATACAACGCCCGTCCTTTTGGCGTTAACGCGATGCCTCGCTGTTCAATCTCACCAAATCGCGCGGTGTGTGTGCCTTGTCCGTCACCAGCAAATTTCACCGGTTCCTCCAGCGCTTTAAAACTGGTCTGACGCAGTAACAACGGAACGTCACGGCGCGGCGGGCCTTCAATCACCGCTTTCGGCTCAATGCCGTATTCCGCCATCAGCGCCTGGACACGGTCGATATCCAGCGTTCGTGGCGTGAGATGATTGATGTGACAGCCGGGGAAACAGACCACATCGGCAATTAAGCGATGCTGCTGATGCAGCGCCTGGTAGGTCTCGCGATCGACTGTCGCCGACTGATGCCAGCGAAAGGTTTCCAGTGCTTGCTGAACAAACTCCTGCGCCTGAGAGGCTGTGAATTCCCCCTGCTCTTCATGTAGCGCAATCAGTTCGCGGCAACGAGGGGTAAAAATATCACGCTGCTGTAAAATCTCAGCGGCGCGCTGCCTGAGCGCGGGATCGTCAATCAATTCAAGGCGCAAAAGCGAGGTAAATACGCGGAAAGGATTGCGCGAAAGCGCCGCATCCTCCACCGGGCGAAATGCCGTAGAGTGCACCGGCACGCCCGCCTGAGAGAGATCATAATAGCTAACCGGATACATCCCCATAATGGCGAACATGCGCCGCAGCATCGATAATTCTTCTGCGGTGCCCACGCGAATCGCGCCATGGCGTTCAACATTAAGCCGCGCCAGTTCATCGGCATTCACCATCTGTTCATGCAAGCGCGTGTTATTTTCCAGTACAGCCAGATTCACATCGGCGACCAGTTCCAGCAATGTGCCGTACTGCGGCACTTCCTGCTGATACATTGCCGACATCGCCTGCGAAAAATCTTCCCGAATCTCATCTGCCGTGATGCTTTGCGCCATGATGTCATGTCTCCAGTGAATATATTCTGCAGTGTAGAAAAGCTCGTGGGGCTTCGTGGCAAGAATTTGGAAAGTGTGATCGGCATGACGCTGGGAAGGGATGATAAGCATAACCAACGGTTATTAAATAATCACCTTAAATTCACTTTATATTAACATGAAATTTACACACACTCTCTGTGGCGACAAAAATATACCCTACACGGAGCCACCCTATGAACACGAAATGGTCACCGCAAGAAGTTATCCATCGCGACTACAACAGTCACCCGCCCGCGTTCGCACCGGGCTACAAAACCAGTGTGTTGCGCTCGCCGCGTAATGCACTTATTTCCCTGCAAAACTCGCTATCCGAAATCACCGGGCCGGTGTTTTCGAGTGACGATCTCGGCCCTCAGGATAACGATTTAATCCTGAACTACGCCAAAGACGGTTTACCGATTGGCGAACGGATCATCGTTCACGGTTATGTGCGTGACGGGTTTGGTCGCCCGATGAAAAACACGCTCGTTGAAGTGTGGCAGGCGAACGCCGGTGGCCGCTATCGCCATAAGAAAGATCAATATCTGGCGCCCATCGACCCCAATTTTGGCGGCTGCGGCCGCGTGCTGACGGACGAAAACGGCTACTACTTTTTCCGAACCATCAAACCGGGCCCCTATCCGTGGCGTAATCAGGCGAGCGACTGGCGTCCTTCGCATATTCACTTTTCATTGTCAGGCGATGCCTTTGCGCAACGTCTGGTGACCCAGATGTATTTTGAAGGCGACCCGCTGATCAAGCAGTGCCCTATCGTCAAAACCATCAATAACGATGATGCCATTCGTACGCTCATTGCCGAACTGGACACGCATGCTGCCATTCCGCTGGATTGTCTGGCGTATCGTTTTGATCTGGTGTTGCGCGGCCAACGTGCCACGCTGTTTGAAAACCGCACTCAGGGGGCTGCGCGATGAAAGAGTATTTACAGGAAACGGCCTCGCAAACCGCGGGCCCATACGTCCATATCGGCCTTGCGCCTGACGCTGCCGGCTTTCATATTTTCGAGAAAAATTTCGGCCCGGTACTGGTCAATAGCCATACTCAGGGCGAGCGCATCACCATTGAAGGGCGTGTACTGGATGGTTCAGGCACGCCGGTACGCGATGTCCTGCTGGAGATCTGGCAGGCGAACGCCAACGGGCGCTATAACCACCCGGCTGACAGACAGGAAGGAAAAGCGCTGGATGCCGATTTCCGTGGTTGGGGCCGCGCTTGTTCAGACTTTGATAGCGGCATCTGGCGCTTCGAAACCATTAAGCCCGGCCCGGTCGTGGGTCGCGATGGTCGCATGATGGCACCGCACGTCAATCTGTGGATTGCCGCCCGCGGCATCAATATTGGCCTGAATACGCGGATGTACTTTGCCGACGAACAGGCCGCGAATCAGACCGACCCGGTGCTGAACCTGATTGAGTGGGAAGTTCGCCGTCAGACGTTAATCGCTCAGAAAGAAACGCGCGGTAACGAGACCGTGTACCGTTTTGATATCTATCTGCAGGGTGATAAGGAAACCGTCTTTTTCGATCTTTAACGCCCTCCTGCCCGGTAGCGCTCCGTTTACCGGGCTTTCCTGCTTACTGACGTTCTTCTCAACGCCAGAAATTTCTTGTAACTCAATTAGATCAAATGTTAATAATAATTTGCTATCAAGTTATCAAATTTAAACAGTATTACTTGTCACCCTTATCGATCTGTTCTTAACATCGCGTATGGAAAAAAATGCTCTCTTTAGTCAGCGCATTCGACTGCGCCACCTGCACACTTTCGTTGCCGTCGCTCAACAAGGCACTCTGGGGCGCGCGGCTGAAACCCTTAATCTCAGCCAGCCAGCGTTATCCAAAACGCTCAATGAACTGGAGCAACTGACCGGCACCCGCTTATTCGAACGTGGGCGTCTTGGCGCACAGCTGACGCTTGTTGGCGAGCAGTTTCTTACGCACGCGGTAAAAGTTCTGGATGCGCTAAATACCGCAGGCCAGGCGTTAACCCGCAAAGAGGGTAGCCATCAGGATGTTGTGCGCATCGGCGCGCTGCCCACTGCTGCGCTTGGGATCTTACCGATGGTGCTGGGGCAATTTCACCAGCAACAGCATGATGTCACGCTTCAGGTCGCGACCATGAATAACACCATGCTGCTGGCGGCGTTGAAATCCGGGGATATTGATTTTGGTATTGGCCGGATGTCTGACCCGGAACTGATGACTGGCTTAACCTACGAGCTGCTGTTTCTCGAGTCGCTCAAACTGGTTGTGCGCCCTGATCATCCTCTGCTGCATGAAAATATCACCTTAAGCCGCGTGATGGAGTGGCCTGTTGTTGTCTCGCCGAAAGGGACCGTTCCCCGACAAAATGCGGAAACGCTGTTGCAGAGTCAGGGCTGTAAAATGCCGGCGGGCTGTATTGAAACGCTGTCGGCCTCGCTGTCTCGTCAGTTAACCGTCGATTATAACTACGTCTGGTTTGTGCCCTCCGGTGCGGTCAGAGACGACCTGCGACGCGGTGCGTTAACCTCTCTTCCCATCGCAACGCAAGGCCAGGGCGAACCCATTGGCGTGCTGACGCGTGTGGATAGCCCACTTTCCAGCGGAGCGCAGACGCTGCTGGCAGCCATTCGTAAATCTATGCCAGGCTAACGTTGCGTATGCCTACCCTCTCCGTCATGGAGAGGGCGACCCGCGTTTCATCCCCTTACTCGTCACCTTAGATCAATTAATGCGAAATTATTTATTAACAATTGCGCAATGCGATTTAACAGATCTATTATAGCCGCACCTTAACCAAATGGTTCATTCGCAATTCGTGTATGTAACGAATGAATACGAATAACAGGCTTTACCCTTTCATTTAAAACAAACCCCCCTTTATGTGTGATTCATTTGGTTCGCACGCTTGGGTTTGGCTGTCATCAGGAGAAGAGTATGGCAACGGGCATTTCACTTAAAGGACTCCCCCGGATCCTTAAATGGCTTCTGGCCGGGCTGATGTTTATCATCGGTCTGGCCGTGGGAGCGCTGGGCATTAAACTCGCCACCGTGGGGGGAACGTGGTTCTTCGCACTGATGGGACTGGTGATGATTGTCGCTGCGGCGCTGATTGCACGTCATCGCCGCAGCGGGATAGCGCTGTATGCGCTGGCGTTTATCATCGCGTTGATTTGGTCTGTCAGCGACGCAGGCTGGGATTTCTGGCCACTCTTTTCACGCCTGTTCACCTTTGGTGTGCTGGCTCTCCTTTGCGCCATTGTCTGGCCGTTCCTGTCCGTAACACCACCGGTGAAAAAAGGCCCGGCATTTGGCGTCGCAGCTATCATTGCCGTGGTATTGCTGGCAAGTGTGGGGGGAATGTTCAAAACCCATACCCTGGTAAGCGCAAAGGAAGACGTGCCTGTGAAACCGGTGAGCGCAGGCGAGCAGCAGAAAAACTGGCTGCACTGGGGGAACACCACGCACGGCGATCGCTTTGCCGCGCTGGATCAAATCAACAAGCAGAACGTCGATAAGCTGCAGGTTGCGTGGGTAGCGCACACCGGGGATGTTCCGGTCAGTAATGGTTCCGGTGCGGAAGATCAAAATACTCCACTCCAGGTAGGCGACACGCTGTTCGTCTGTACACCGTACAGTAAAGTGCTGGCGCTGGATGTCGACAGCGGTAAAGAGAAGTGGCGTTATGATTCGAAAGCCACCGCGCCAAACTGGCAGCGTTGTCGTGGGTTAGGCTATTACGAAGAGGCACAGAGCGTCGCCGCCCCGGAAAATAACAGTGCACCCGCCGCCTGTCCGCGTCGTTTGTTCCTGCCGACCACCGACGCGCGCCTTATTGCGATCAACGCCGATACCGGTAAACCGTGCGCCGATTTTGGTGATAACGGTGTGGTCGATCTGAGCGTCGGGATGGGCGAAATCAAACCCGGTTACTATCAGCAAACCTCAACCCCCTTAGTCGCCGGGAACGTGGTGGTGCTGGGTGGCCGCGTGGCCGATAACTTCTCCACCGATGAACCGCCGGGCGTGGTACGTGCTTATGACGTCCATAGAGGTAAACTGGCGTGGGCGTGGGATCCGGGTAACCCAAATATCACCGGGCTGCCGCCGGAAGGCCAGACTTACACGCGCGGCACGCCAAACGTGTGGTCCGCAATGTCGTATGACGCCAAACTCAATCTCATCTATTTACCGACCGGTAATGCGACGCCAGATTTCTGGGCGGGCGAACGTACGGCGCTGGATGATAAATACAGCTCATCGATTGTTGCCGTTGATGCCACCACCGGGAAAGTGCGCTGGCATTATCAAACCACACACCACGATCTGTGGGATTTCGATCTGCCTTCTCAGCCGTTGCTGACCGATTTGCCTGACGGCAAAGGCGGCACCACGCCGGTGCTGGTGCAAACCAGCAAGCAGGGGATGATCTTCATGCTTAACCGCGAAACCGGCGAACCGGTGGCGAAAGTTGAAGAGCGCCCGGTTCCGGCAGGCAATGTGAAAGGTGAACGTTATTCTCCTACCCAGCCGTACTCTGTCGGTATGCCAATGATTGGCAACGAAACGCTGAAAGAATCGGATATGTGGGGTGCTACGCCAATCGACCTGCTGCTGTGCCGTATTCAGTTTAAAGAGATGCGTCATCAGGGCATCTTTACCCCTCCGGGCGAAGATCGGTCACTGCAATATCCCGGTTCACTGGGCGGGATGAACTGGGGCAGCGTGTCCGTTGATCCTAACAATCACCTGATGTTCGTTAACGATATGCGTCTGGGCCTGGCGAACTACATGGTGCCTCGCGAGAAAGTGGCGAAAAATGCCAGCGGTATTGAGATGGGCATTGTGCCAATGGAAGGTACGCCTTATGGTGCCATGCGCGAGCGTTTCCTGTCACCGCTGGGTATTCCGTGCCAGAAACCACCATTTGGTACGATGTCGGCGGTCGATCTGACATCAGGCAAAATCGTCTGGCAGGTGCCGGTCGGTACGGTGGAAGACACCGGCCCGCTGGGTATCCGCATGCATATGCCGATCCCTATCGGAATGCCAACGCTGGGCGCGTCGATGACCACGCAATCCGGTCTGCTGTTCTTCGCCGGTACGCAGGATTTCTATCTGCGCGCCTTTGATACGGCAACCGGGAAAGAGGTCTGGAAAGACCGACTGCCGGTAGGTAGCCAGTCTGGCCCGATGACGTACGTGTCGCCGAAAACCGGTAAACAGTACATCATCATCAACGCAGGCGGTGCACGTCAGTCACCGGATCGTGGTGATTACATCATTGCGTACGCCCTACCGGACACCCAACAGTAACCCTCATTGTCGGGTGATATCTCACCCGACCTTGCTATCTAAAACGCTTCCCAGCTATCGCCGCCTGCCACGGCTAAAGTCGGTTCGGTAGCCGGGACGTTTTCTTTCTTCACATCGCTGCGTGAATCAATACGAAACGTGCCTACCGCTTCAGTTAATCGTGCCGCCTGCGCCTCCAGCGAGGCCGCCGCTGCCGATGCTTCCTCCACCAGCGAGGCATTCTGCTGCGTCACGTTATCCATTTCGGTGATCGCCTGGCTGACCTGCAAAATCCCGCGACTCTGTTCATCTGACGCCGCCGCAATTTCCAGCATGATGTCCGTCACACGTTTAACCGCATCCACAATCTCCGTCATGGTGGCCCCGGCGTTAACCACTTCATCCGAACCACGTTCAATCAGCGTGACAGATTCAGAAATCAGCCCTTCAATCTCTTTCGCCGCCTGCGCGCTGCGGCTGGCGAGCGTACGCACTTCACTGGCGACCACCGCGAATCCACGCCCCTGTTCACCCGCTCGCGCCGCTTCCACCGCTGCGTTCAGGGCGAGGATGTTGGTCTGGAAGGCAATGCTATTAATCACCGCGGTAATTTCGGAGATCTTTTTTGAACTGCTGGAAATATTACCCATGGTTGTGACCACGCCCGTAACCAGTTGCCCGCCACGCGTCGCTTTCCCGGAGGCATCTTCCGCCAGTTTGCTGGCGTGATGGGCGTTATCAGCATTTTGTTTTACTGTTGCGGTAAGTTCTTCCATGCTGGCTGCGGTCTGTTCAATGGCCGCCGCCTGTTGCTCAGTCCGCGCAGAAAGATCCGTATTCCCCACCGAGATTTCGCTGGTTCCGCGATAAATTTCCTCAGCTCCCTGTCGTACCGTACCCACTGTCTTCACAAGCGCCTGCTGCATCTGTTGCAGATGATGGCTAAGTTGACCGATTTCACTGCTGCCAGTAGGTTCATCCGGTAGTGTGAGATCGCCGCTGGCGATTTGTGCTATCCGCTGACCGGCATGTTGTAAGGGCTTAATAATAATGCGGCGCAATACCACGAAGGTGATAAGGGTGATCACCAGCGCCAGCACAAAGGCTGCCGCCATAAACATTAACCCCAGGCGGGTACGCTCAAGCGAAAGCGCAGTAAGGTGGTTTGCGCGATCGGTGCGAATCTGAATCACCTTCAACAGCACCGCGTTATAACCGTCATCCAGCGGCTTCGCCTGCTCATTTTCATGATTGATTATCGCTTCAAACATGCCGTTTTTCGCGTATTTCAGCATCGGCTTCAGGCCATCAATATAAGCGCTATAGCGGGCGGTAAGTTCTTCATCCAATGCGCTATCTGCCGCCGTTTTTACCCGACGTTCACGATATTGGGTAAACGCTGCCTGTGATTGCTGCATGCGCGATTCCGCCGACGCAATATTGCGTTTCATCTCTTCCATCTCGGCAATCCGACTTGCTGCACCGGCGTGGATAAGCTCAATACGCGTGGTACGCAGATGGTTAGAACTGTTTGATAAGCCCATCCGTACCTGCAGTTCTTCGGTAACATCCTTTTGATCTTGTTCCGCCTGCAACAGGAAATAGCCCGCCAGCCCGGAGCTTAAGGCAAAGAGCAGTATGATGCCGCCGAGAATAGCGGAGAAAAGCGGAACTAAACGGATATGGTGCAGGAAACTGAGCTTTTGGGGCGGGTGTTGTGTTTTTGTCTTGTCCATGCCAATCGACTCTCTTCAGGTAAGCGGCGTAAAAACACGCCCGTAAGATTGTCATCGGCAAGTCAGAGGATTTGATGATGGCTAAAAGCGCCAGGTGGGTCACAATTTGGGATAAAAAACGTCCTCCCCCGATGGGAGAGGACGCCAGAGATTATTCGTCGCCGAAATGAATAACGGTACGAATAGATTTACCTTCGTGCATCAGGTCAAATGCATCGTTAATCTGCTCCAGCGGCAGACGGTGCGTAATGAACGGATCGAGCTGAATTTTTCCCGCCATGGCGTCTTCCACCATTCCCGGCAACTGGGTACGGCCTTTTACGCCGCCAAAGGCAGACCCGCGCCATACGCGCCCGGTAACCAGCTGGAAAGGACGGGTTTTAATCTCCTGGCCCGCCCCCGCCACGCCGATGATCACGCTTTCGCCCCAGCCTTTATGGCAACATTCCAGCGCCGCTCGCATGACGTCGACATTACCGATACATTCGAAGGTAAAATCAACGCCACCGTCGGTCATTTCAACAATGACGTCCTGAATCGGTTTATCGTGGTCTTTAGGGTTAATGAAATCGGTCGCGCCCATTTCCTTTGCCAGCCTGAATTTATCCGGGTTGGTATCGATGGCCAGAATACGCCCGGCTTTCGCCTGTACCGCGCCCTGAATTGCCGCAAGGCCAATGCCGCCCAGGCCGAAGATCGCAACCGTATCGCCCTCTTTTACTTTCGCCGTATTATGCACCGCGCCGATACCGGTCGTGACGCCGCAGCCCAGCAGGCAAACTTTGTCCAGCGGCGCCTGGGGGTTCACTTTCGCCAGTGATATCTCGGCGCACACGGTGTATTCGCTAAACGTACTGGTACCCATATAGTGATAAATCGGTTCCCCGTTGTAGGAGAAACGGGTGGTGCCATCCGGCATCAGGCCTTTGCCCTGGGTCGCACGAACGGCCTGGCAGAGGTTAGTTTTGCCAGACTTACAGAACTTACACTCGCCACATTCGGCGGTATAAAGCGGAATAACATGGTCGCCCGGTTTCAGGCTGGTCACGCCTTCACCCACTTCAACAACGATGCCGCCGCCTTCATGACCCAGCACTGCCGGGAACACGCCTTCCGGATCATCACCGGATAAGGTAAAAGCATCGGTATGGCAAACCCCGGTATGGGTAATTTTTACCAGCACTTCGCCTTTTTTCGGCGGCGCGACATCGATCTCAACAATTTTTAACGGTTGACCCGGGCCAAACGCGACAGCTGCACGTGATTTCATAGCGGTCTCTTCCTTTGTGATGTTTTATTTTAAATAAGATCGTAGCAGATGACCGACTTCAGCCATGCGCACGGCGCGCTGGTCGGGCGTCGTTTCGCCACTGACCAGTTCGTCTTTAAGATGCATTTCGACCAGTTCGCCCATCAGGCCATTGGCGGCCCCGCGAATAGAAGCGATCTGTTGCAGAATAGTCAGGCACGGTTCACCGGATTCCAGCGCGCGTTCAAGAGCATCAACCTGCCCTTTAATGCGGCGTACCCGGGTCAACGCCCGTTTTTTATCATCAGGGGAATGCGGCATACGCCCTCCGTTAGTATAGGGGGGTATACTATCATCGATATAACATGGATGTAAAACAATCACCATGTGAATGCATTGAAAGGGTGCATTGAGGACGCCAGACAACGACTGAGATTGGCGGGGATTGCTCCCCGCCTTGTCTCTTACTGTTTAGGTTCGCACGCTGTAGAAACAGTAACCTCCGTCTGGTTTGTCCGGAAATGAACCTCGCAGAGATCCCGCCGCATCGCTAACACCGCGAAAATCACGGTGATACAGATGATAACCAGGGCAATTAAGCCTGAACGTTGCCATTTCATAGCCTGCTTCTCCTTGACCCGTGGGTCTGTAAGAGGCTAATCTAATGCTGTTGGGCATAGATGTGGCCTCGGTAAGTGTTAAGCGTCCTGCAAGACGCTCAATGTTTCCGGGGCTTTTCTCTATCTGCCTTTTGGTCTTTGCCTGAGACAGATAGCCTCAAGCACCCACCGCGATTTTACACCTCTGCAGTAAAACTCACCTGTCTGAAAACGTACTCGTAAGAAGAGGATGATTGCCTCATAAAGGCGTTCAGATTGGCTGTGATTAGCTAAATGGTTTGGACTGAGTGAAGTATAAAAAGGGTGCTCAAAGGATACTCGCAACATCAGAAACGGCGGGGATCGCTCCCCGCCTTGTCTCTTACTGTTTAGAGTCGCACGCTGTAGAAACAGTAACCTCCGTCTGGTTTGTCCGGAAATGAACCTCGCAGAGATCCCGCCGCATCGCTAACACCGCGAAAATCACGGTGATACAGATGATAACCAGGGCAATTAAGCCTGAGCGTTGTTGTTTCATAGCCTGCTTCTCCTTGACCCGAAGGTCTGTAAGAGGCTAATCTAATGCTGTGTGGCATAGATTTGGGCCTCGGTAAGTGTTAAGCGTCCTGCAAGACGCTCAATGTTTCCGGGGCTTTTCTCTATCTGCCTTTTGGTCTATGCCTGAGACAGATAGCCTCAAGCACCCGCCGCGATTTTACACCTTCACCGTAAAACCCAGCTGTCTGGAAATGGACTTGTAAGAGGGAATGATTGCCTGGGGCAGGAGCCGGATACGGGCGTATCCGGCCTAAAGAAACTCAGGACTGCAGCGTCGCCAGTCGCGCCGCGAAACCCACAAACACCAGGCCAATCAGGCTATTGCCAATTTTCGCCAGCTTCTTACGGGTTTTCACATACCGCGTTACCAGCGAACCTGACACAATCAGGAAACTCAGGTAGGTAAAGCTCACCAGTTCAAGGGTCAGCGCCAGAATAAAGAATGCCATCCCCGGCGTAGCCGATTTCACATCAATAAACTGCACGAAGAAAGAGACATAAAACAGAATCGCTTTAGGATTGGTTAAGCTTAACGTCAGCGCGCGTTTGAAAATAGCATGACCCGGCTCGGCGTGCGTTTCAGCTTCCCCTGCTTTACGCTTCAGCGTGCTGTAGAGCATTTTCCCGCCCAGATAAAGTAGATAAATCGCCCCGAGATAGCGGACCAGATTAAACAATACCGGCGTGGTTTTAATGAGCGTCGCGACGCCCGCGTAAGAGAGGAACATCAGCACAGCGTCGCCAATAAAGACCGCCAGCGCTGCCATGTAGCCGCCACGAATACCGTGCGCTACGCCCGTTTTCAGGACAAAGAAGGTATTTGGCCCTGGCACCAGAATAATAAAAATCGCCCCGACCACATACGTCCAGTAATTTAGTACGCCAAAATCTGCGAACACCCTGCTCTTCCTTACACTATATTAACCATGGTGGCGTTATGGTAACGCACGCCACATGGCCAATAAAGGACTATTCAGTTAACTTATGATTAACCCCGTTTACGCGGCATCATGCGCAGTAGCGTATTGTCTTTCCAGACATAATGATGCGCCAGGGCCGCCAGGGCGTGCAGGCCAATCAGCCAGTAACCAATATTCGCCAGCAAAATATGATATTCCTTCATCATATCGACAATTTCGAAGTTCGATTCCGCCGCATGCGGCATGGTTAGCCCAAAAGCAAACCATGGATTCCCCCGGTTATACATCATCACCAGACCAATAACGGGCAAGGCGATAAACAGCAGGTAAATCGCCAGGTGCCCCAGATGTGCCATTCCTGTCATCATCGGCTTGGGTTTCGGCACAATCGGCGGTGCCGGACGTTTCAGGCGAATCAGCAGACGCGCCACCATCAGAACCAAAATAGCGATGCCGCAGGAGACGTGCACCATGTTGATAACCGGACGCGCGCTACGCGGAAAGTAACCACGGAATTCCATCGCACAATAGGCAATGATTACCAGTAAGAAGACCAGCCAGTGAATGCCTATTTGCAGGCCTGAGTATTTATCGCGCATCGCGCCCCCTGATAAGTAACTAACAAAAAAGCAAAATAGCCGCTTTTACTTAAAAATTCATTAACTTTTCAGCAGTTACTTACGTCCTGTTCATCTGATTGCTGCGTGACTAACAAAATGGGGTTGCCCATCCGCAGATGGTGGACTAAGCCTGGATAAGTAAAAAAACCGTATCACCCCGAACTGACGGAGAATATCATGAGTAAAATTGGCATTAACGGATTTGGGCGTATTGGTCGACTGGTCTTGCGCCGTTTGCTGGAAACCTCAAGCAGCAATGAAGTCGTCGCCATTAACGATCTTACGTCGCCAAAAGTACTGGCATATTTGCTGAAGTACGATTCCAACTACGGGCCGTTCCCGTGGAGCGTTGATTTCAATGATGATGCACTTATTGTTAACGGTAAAACAATCAAAGTCTTTGCTGAAAAAGAGGCAAAAAATATCCCCTGGAAATCAGAAGGTGCTGACATTATCGTCGAATGCACCGGCTTCTACACTTCGGCTGAAAAATCACAGGCGCATATTGATGCCGGCGCAAAAAAAGTGCTGATTTCTGCCCCGGCGGGCGACATCAAAACGCTGGTTTACAACGTGAACGATGACACCCTTAACGCCAGCGACACGATTATTTCGGTGGCCTCATGTACCACTAACTGCCTGGCGCCAATGGCAAAAGCATTGAATGATGCATTCGAGATTAAAGTGGGCACCATGACCACCATCCACGCCTATACGGGAACACAGGCACTGGTCGACGGGCCACGCGGGAAAGATTTGCGCGCCTCTCGCGCCGCGGCAGAGAATATTATTCCGCACACCACCGGCGCAGCGAAGGCGATAGGCCTCGTTATCCCTGCTCTCGTCGGCAAGCTAAAAGGACATGCTCAGCGCGTACCGACGAAAACCGGTTCGGTGACCGAACTGGTTTCGATTCTGGGTAAAAAAGTCACCGTCGATGAAGTCAATGCTGCCCTGAAGAAAGCGACAGAAAATAATGCGTCGTTTGGCTACACCAACGATGACATCGTATCGACCGATATTATCGGCACGCACTTTGGTTCGGTCTTTGACGCCACCCAGACCGAGGTGACCGAAGCCGGCGACCTGCAACTGGTCAAAACCGTAGCCTGGTACGATAACGAGTACGGGTTTGTGACCCAGTTGATTCGCGTACTGGAAAAATACGCCAAACTGTAAATAGCCATCGCCCGGAAATATTCCTTTCCGGGCGTTATTCGTGGTCATTTAGCGCAGAGCGCGTGTGGTCGACATTTCCCGCAGCGTGGCATCTTCCGTTAACTGTTTCCAGGCCTGCTCAACCGCTAGCGGTATATCCACATGAGCAATAAAGTTTTTACCGCGTGGCCCATATCCCTGAGCATCATCACGTATACGTGGCAGTTCTCCGATGATTAATGAGAGATATCGTTCTACCGGCCACAACCCGGTGTCATCCCCTTTAAACGCCACGCCGTTTTCGCTGTTGAAGAGCGCCGGCTGGCAGCCGGGATAACTCCGCCAGAGCGGCCTGTTTTCCACGTCCTGCCAGACATGTTCAAACGTCGCCATCGTGCGACGCTGCATAGTGGGGTCTTGTACGACGATCCCCTTACGAAGGGTAATCCCCTGCGCATCTAACATTCGACGGGTAAAACGCGCATTTTCCCCGCAGTTGGTCGATGTATCTTCAACCAGAATATTCTCGCGGGGGATTTTCCAGAATTGTTGGGCAATCTCCGCAAGGATAGCTGCTTCGGATAACCCAGTGGTACGCAAGGTGTTATATCGCGGGTGCCGGGCTATGGCGGCATAAAGAAAGGTTGTTGAGTGGCCGATACCACCGCTAATCAAGAGCGTTTTCCCCTCCTCCATCGCCAGCTGACAGGCCGCATCGATAACCGGAATAACGGCGTTCCCCGCGAGCACCACCAGCTCATAATCATCGGGTTGAGGCCGGGAGGTAAAATCGTTTTGCGCAAGCCAGCTACCCAGTACATTGGCAGCCTCCAGTGTGCAATCGGGTAATTGTGGTAATGGTGTTAGCATAATCCTCCCTCTCTGTGAGTCTGTTAGCACAGGGTAACGCGATTAAGGCTCCGTGACAGAGGATCACTCCGAAAGCGTTATTTTTACCTGGCCTGCATCTTTGTAACATTCTTGAAATAACCAGAAACATCTAAAAACCACGCGGTTGCACCTGAATAAATCACTTATTAAATACCAAAACAAAGATAATAAAACTACATATCACTCACTCAACAAATGATTAGTTCAGCATAATGCCTGCTTTTTGCGCATAACTATCCCGTTCGCGCTTGCTAAAAATGACAGCCACCTCTAAGTTGCTTAACAAACAAGCAACCTTTTTAACATTTTGCAGGTTGCACCTTTGAGATCTCAGGTGGCACCTGATTCTAACTTAATGTGGCGGGAGTTTTCCTTCATGACGACGCAAGAAAGCAGCAGTACGATCCTGAAAAAAAACAAACGAGTCCTGATTGCCAGTTTAACCGGCAGCTCCATTGAATGGTTTGATTATTTTTTATACGGCACCGCCGCAGCGCTGGTGTTTAATAAAATCTTCTTCCCGATGGTCGACCCGGTTATTGGACTCATCCTCTCTTATCTCTCCTTCTCGCTGACGTTCTTTATTCGCCCGATTGGTGGCGTTCTCTTTGCCCACATTGGCGACCGTATTGGCCGCAAAAAGACGTTGGTGTTGACGCTCTCGTTGATGGGCGGTGCAACCGTCATGATTGGTCTGCTGCCGACCTACGATCAAATTGGCATTTGGGCACCTATTCTCCTGATTCTGATGCGTATTATTCAGGGCATGGGGATAGGCGGTGAATGGGGCGGCGCGTTGCTGCTGGCCTATGAATACGCGCCAGAAAAACGCAAAGGATTTTTCGGCAGCATTCCGCAAGCGGGCGTGACCATTGGTATGCTGATGGCAACCTTTATCGTGTCGCTGATGACGCTATTCAGTGAGGAGCAGTTCCTCTCCTGGGGCTGGCGTATTCCATTCCTGATGAGTGCGGTGCTGGTGTTGCTGGGGTTGTGGATCCGTAAAGATATTGATGAAACGCCAGAGTTCAAGAAGGTAAAACAGTCAGGCCAGGTGGCAAAAGCGCCGCTGCGCGATACGCTGACGCATCACTGGCGTGAAGTGTTGATCGCGGCAGGCCTGAAAGTTGTCGAAACCGCGCCGTTCTACATCTTTTCGACCTTCATCGTGAGCTATGCCACGACCACCCTCACCTATCAGAAATCACAGGTGCTGGAAGCCGTTACGCTCGGCGCACTGGTGGCGACGGTGATGATTCCGCTGATGGGGTTGTTGTCGGATAAAATTGGCCGCAAACGTATGTACGCAGGGAGCGTCACACTGCTGGGGCTGTTTATCGTGCCGTGGTTTATGTTGCTGGACACCGGTACCACCTGGGCGATTATGCTGGCGACCGTCGTGATGTTCGGTATTCTCTGGGCCCCGATCACCGCCGTGCTGGGCACACTGTGTTCGGAAATTTTTAGTGCTAACGTTCGCTACACCGGCATTACGCTGGGTTATCAGATTGGCGCCGCGCTGGCTGGGGGTACCGCCCCGCTTATCGCAACGGGTCTGCTGGCGAAATACGACGGGGATTGGGTGCCGGTTGCATGGTATTTGGGCGCAACGGTCACCATCTCGCTGATCGCTATTTTCTTTGCCAGCCGTAGTCGTCGAATTGATGCAGTGAATGCACAGACGTCTGGGTTGTAGTCATGCGTTATGCGGCCCGATACGCAACGCGTTATCGGGCCGTACTTCTCACGGTTATCACACCTACGCGCTAATCTGCTCCATCGCCTGCAGCACACGTTTATCGGAAATTGGATACGGCGTACCCAACTGTTGAGCAAAGAAGCTGACGCGCAGCTCTTCAATCATCCAGCGGATTTCCTGAACATCCTCATCATCCCGGCGCGCAGGCGGCAGTTTATTCAGCCACTGCTGCCATGCCTGCTGCACGCTTTCCACTTTCAGCATCTGAGCACGGTCACGGTGTGGATCGATAGCCAGTTTTTCCAGTCGTTTCTCAATCGCCTGCAAATAGCGCAGCGTGTCACCGAGTCGTTTGAAACCGTTGCCGGTAACAAACCCGCGATAAACCAGGCCGCCCATCTGTGCTTTGATATCCGAAAGCCCCAGCGCCATGGTCATATCCACTCGCCCTTTCAGGCGTTTGTTGATATTGAACACCGCGGTGAGGATCTGCTCGACCTGTTTGGCAATGTCGACGACGGTTTCGTTCAGTTCTGCACGCACTTTGTCATGCAGCTTTGAGAAGCCCTCTTCAGTCCATACCGGGCCACCCGCTTCATCGATCAGTTTGTCGACGCCGCAGGAGATGCAATCATCAATGAGATCCAGCACTTTGCCATACGGGTTAAAGTAGAGCCCCAGTTTGGCTTTATTCGGCAATTTCTCGTGCAGATATTTAATCGGCGACGGAATGTTCAGCAGCAGCAAGCGGCGCAAACCACGCCACATTGCCTGCTGCTGTTCCTGCGGGTTATCAAACAGCTTAATTGCCACGCTTTCACGCTCATCCACCAACGCCGGCCAGGCCTTCACTTTATAATTACCGCGTTTCTGCTCGTAGTGATCCGGCAAATTACCAAAGCTCCAGATATGGAGCCCGCTTTGCTCAATACCATCGTCGGCAACGGCGGAAAGCGTTTCCTGAACTTTCCCTTTGAGGGTATCTTTCAGCGCCTGAAGAGAACGTCCTTCCTGAAGTTTCTTGTTTTTGTCATCCACCACCCGGAAAGTGATTTTCAGGTGATCGGGTACCTGATCCCACTGCCAGGCGTCGCGGTCGACGGTCACACCGGTCATGCGCCGCAGTTCACGTTCCAGGCTGTCAAGCAGCGGCAGTTCCAGCGGTGTGGCGCGACCTAAAAACGCTTCCGCGTAGTTTGGCGCTGGCACAAAGTTACGACGCACCGGTTTCGGCAGCGATTTAATCAACGCAATTATCAGTTCACGTCGCAGTCCGGGTATCTGCCACTCGAACCCACTCTCCTCTACCTGGTTAAGCAGCGGCAGAGGAATGTGTACGGTCACACCGTCCGCATCCGCGCCCGGTTCAAACTGGTAGCTCAGGCGCAGTTTGAGGTTGCCCTGATGCCAGAAATTCGGATAGTCCAGCTTGCTGACCTTTTCCGCCCCCTCTTTGATGAGCATACTCTTTTCAAAATTGAGCAGGTCAGGGGTTTCGCGGCTGGCTTTTTTCCACCAGTTATCGAAATGTCGGGCGGAGATCACGTCGTGGCTGATGCGCTGGTCGTAGAACTCAAACAGCGTTTCGTCATCGACCAGAATGTCACGACGACGCGATTTGTGCTCAAGTTCTTCAATTTCGTTGCGCAGTTTCAGGTTATCGCGGAAGAACGCATGACGCGTCTGCCAGTCACCTTCCACCAGCGCGTGGCGAATAAAGAGTTCGCGACACAACGCCGGGTCAATCTGGCTGTAGTTCACCTTACGCGCCGCGACAATTGGCAGCCCGTAAACGGTCACTTTTTCAGTCGCCATCACCGCCCCCTGCGCCCGCTCCCAGTGGGGTTCACTATAAGAACGTTTAATCAGGTGCTGGGCAACCGGCTCCACCCATTCCGGGTCGATGCGCGCAGCGATACGGCCCCACAGGCGACTGGTTTCTACCAGCTCGGCAACCATGGTCCATTTCGGCGGTTTTTTGAATAAACCGGAACCGGGGAATATCGAAAAGCGCGCATTACGTGCGCCGGTAAATTCCTGTTTATCGGCGTCTTTCATCCCGATATGAGAAAGCAGACCGGTGAGCAGCGCAATATGGATTTCGCGATATTCAGCCGGTTCGCTGTTGACAGGAATACCCAGCTCTTTCACCACCTGGCGCAACTGAGTGTAGATATCCTGCCACTCGCGCACGCGCAAATAGTTGAGGAAATCCGTGCGGCACTGGCGGCGGAAGGCATTCGATGACAGCGCTTTTTGCTGTTCGCCGAGATAGTTCCACAGATTCACGAATGCCAGGAAGTCAGACTCTTTGTCGTGGAAGCGACGATGTTTCTCATCGGACGCCTGCTGTTTATCCATCGGGCGTTCACGCGGATCCTGAATAGAGAGCGCAGAAGTGATGATCATCGCTTCGCGCACGCAGCCATGTTTCTGCGCTTCCAGCACCATACGGGCCAGACGCGGGTCAACCGGCAGTTGCGAGAGCTGACGGCCCAACGGCGTCAGTTTATAGGCGGTGTGCTGTTCGTCCGTGGTGATGGCACCCAGCTCTTCGAGAAGACGCACGCCATCCTGAATATTGCGTTTATCCGGCGCTTCCACAAATGGGAAGGCGGCAATATCCCCCAATCCCAGCGCGGTCATCTGCAAAATAACCGATGCCAGGTTGGTGCGCAAAATTTCCGGGTCGGTAAATTCCGGGCGCGACAGGAAATCATCTTCCGAATAGAGTCGAATACAGATCCCTTCCGAGACACGCCCGCAGCGTCCTTTACGCTGGTTTGCGGATGCCTGGGACACGGGTTCAATCGGCAGACGCTGCACTTTGGTGCGGAAGCTGTAGCGGCTGATACGCGCAGTGCCCGGGTCAATCACGTATTTTATGCCTGGCACGGTCAGCGAGGTTTCAGCAACGTTGGTCGCCAGCACAATACGACGCCCGCTATGCGGCTGGAAGACGCGGTTCTGTTCACTGTTGGAGAGTCGTGCGTACAGCGGCAGGATTTCCGTATGGCGCAGATCTCGCTTGCTGAGCGCATCGGCGGTATCGCGAATTTCACGCTCGCCGCTCATAAAGATCAGAATATCACCCGCACTTTCACGCCCCAGCTCATCCACGGCGTCAAAAATGGCCTGCAACTGGTCACGCTCGGTGTCATCCGCCTCTTCGACAATCGGGCGATAGCGCACTTCCACCGGATACGTGCGCCCCGAAACTTCGATGATTGGCGCGTTATTAAAGTGGCGCGAGAAGCGTTCAGGATCGATGGTCGCCGATGTGATGATAATTTTCAGATCGGGACGGCGCGGCAGCAGCTCTTTTAAGTACCCGAGCAAAAAATCGATGTTCAGGCTGCGTTCGTGTGCTTCATCGATGATGATGGTGTCGTACTGCATCAACAGTCGATCCTGCTGGATTTCCGCCAGCAGGATACCGTCGGTCATCAGCTTCACCATGGTGTTGTCGCTGACATGATCGCTAAAACGAACTTTATAGCCGATACAGCCGCCCGGCTCCGTTTTCAGCTCTTCCGCGATACGATTCGCCACAGTACGCGCCGCCAGACGACGCGGCTGGGTATGGCCAATCAGCCCTTTGATTCCGCGCCCCAGTTCCATACAAATCTTTGGCAACTGGGTGGTTTTCCCGGAACCCGTTTCCCCGGCGACAATCACCACCTGGTTGTCACGCACCGCCTCAAGAATAGCCTGTTTTTTCTGGCTAACCGGCAGGTTATCCGGGTAGGTAATGTCAGGGCGTGCGGCTTCGCGCAGCAGGAATTTACCTGCTGCCTGTTCAATCTCTTTCGCCATTTCCTGGTAAATGGCCTGTTGTGCATCAGGATTTTGAACCTTCTTCACACCGTGCAGGCGACGGGCAAAGCGCTGTTTATCGCGCAGCGTCAATGTGTCGAGCCGCTGATTCAGCGTCGCGAAGGTAAGTTTTTGTTGTTCTGTCATAGCGTTATCGGGCATCAGTGTGCCGGAAATGTTCTCGTCATACGTTCCCTTCAGGATACCACACCTGGCCTGACATCGAACGGTTTTCCCGGTGTGCGACATAAAGAGGAAACTCAGTTATTCAAAAAAATCGAACAGAGGATTCGATATATTGCGCTATCCCTGTGGCAGGATTGTGAATAAAGTGTCTGCAAGCAACCGGGCAAGGCCCGTCACTCAAAGTATAAAGGAAACACCCATGAGCAAAGTATTGGTTCTGAAATCCAGCATCCTGGCAGGCTATTCTCAGTCTAATCAGCTGTCCGACTATTTTGTTGAGCAGTGGCGTGAAAAACACAGCGCGGACGAAATTACCGTTCGTGACCTGGCGGCTAACCCAGTCCCGGTACTGGATGGTGAACTGGTTGGCGCACTGCGTCCGAGCGACTCCCCGCTGACGCCGCGTCAACAGGAAGCTCTGGCCCTGTCTGACGAGCTGATTGCTGAACTGAAAGCCCACGATGTTATCGTTATTGCGGCGCCGATGTACAACTTCAATATCTCGACTCAGTTGAAAAACTATTTTGACCTGGTAGCTCGTGCTGGCGTGACCTTCCGTTACACCGAAAAAGGCCCTGAAGGCCTGGTTACCGGTAAGAAAACAGTGGTGATCACCAGCCGTGGCGGCATCCATAAAGATACCCCGACTGACCAGGTTACCCCGTATCTGTCTACCTTCCTGGGCTTTATCGGCCTGACCGACGTGAAATTCGTCTTTGCGGAAGGCATCGCATATGGCCCGGAAATGGCGGCCAAAGCGCAGGCAGACGCAAAAGCGGCCATTGACGCCGTGGTTGCAGCGTAAGCATTCAGAGGCCTCCCGCGAAAACGGGAGGCTTTTTTATTTAACCCGCATTTTTCGCAATGCTGTCCAGCGTTGCCAGTACGTCTTCAGAGAGCACTAAATCCCCTGCCGCCATATTTTCCCGCAAATGCCCCACCGAAGAGGTGCCAGGAATCAACAGGATATTAGGCGAACGCTGCAACAACCACGCCAGCGCCACCTGCATTGGCGTCGCGCCCAGACCTGCCGCCACGTCAGAGAGCGTTGAGGATTGTAGCGGCGTAAAACCACCGAGCGGGAAGAACGGCACGTAAGCGATACCCTCCTGTGCCAGCGCATCGATTAACGCGTCATCGGCGCGGTGTGCAATGTTGTATTCGTTCTGTACGCAGACGATTTCCGCAATTTTACGCGCTTCAGCAACCTGCGTCGGCGTGACGTTGCTCAGGCCGATATGCTTCACCAGCCCCTGCTGCTGTAGTTCAGCCAGCACGGTAAAGTTGGCTTCTATAGACCCCTCTGCCGGGCCATGACCGTCGCCGAGCATCACGCGCAGGTTAACCACATCCAGCACATCAAGGCCAAGATTGCGCAGATTATCGTGTATCGCCTGTTTGAGTTCTTCCGGTGAAAATGCCGGAAGCCATGACGCATCCTTTCCGCGACGGGCACCAATTTTGGTGACAATGGTCAGGTCATCCGGATACGGGTGCAAGGCTTCACGGATAATCTGGTTTGTCACGTGCGGCCCGTAAAAGTCACTGGTGTCGATATGGTTTACACCCAACGCCAGCGCTTCACGTAATACCGTAATGGCAACATGGCGATCTTTTGGTGGCCCGAAAACGCCGGGCCCTGCCAGTTGCATTGCGCCATAACCCAGTCGTTTTACCGATTTTGTACCAAGAGTAAACGTTTCACTGTTGTTGCTCATAACACCCTGTCCTGTATAAGGCAGATTAAGAGCCCACAGTATAGAAATGAACGTGCGGGGAGGAAATGTGTAATAAATGCGAATGTGTAAAAAAACATGCCGGATGTGGCGCTCGCGCCACATCCGGCACAACAACCATTAGAACGTTTTCTTGACGTTCAGCATCACACCTTTATCGCTGATGCCGTCCTCTTTCCAGTGGTAAGCATCCAGGTTCAGCGAACTTTCTTTGCTGCTGTACTTCACGCCAACGCTCGCCAGGCTGTTGATGCCGCCGCCCTTCTGACCATCATCGACGTTAAAGTGCTGGCTACCTGCCCCGGCAAGACTTGCCGTACGCTGACTCCTGGCATAGCTCAGGTTTGGCCCACCCTCGAACGTGGCGTTTGCGCTCCAGCCCTCTTTCCCTGCGTAGTCCAGTTTCAACCCGACGATGCTGTCCACCGCCGTTTCGCTGCCACTGTTCATATTCAGGTTAAAATCACCGGCGTTGCGTTCCTGATAACCGCCTTCCAGCGTGTGGCGCAGTTTCATGCCAACATATGGCGTGATTTTCAGCCCTTCGCGAGGTTCAAAGGTTTTCGCCCCTTCGCTGCGGAATTCAAGGTACTGCTGCTTGACGTTGGTATCGGCTGTTTTGCTGATGTCACCGTAAGCCACGGTTCGGCTACTGTCGAGCTGGTGAATATCGTAGCGCAGCGCGTTATTCCAGATCATACCATTGTCAAAGGACATCTGATGTTTCAGGCCGAAGAACTGGCTATAGCCGCCTGTCACGCCATTGTCGCCTGCTTTCTGAGCACCATCGCCGTCCAGACGTGCAATACCATATTCCATGCTCAGACTCTGGCTTGCACTCAGATCGAGCGTTTTACGCAGTGCCAGCATGTCGTACTCGGTGTTATTGCCCAGCTCCGCACGCGGATCACCTTTCGCCACGACGTTGAAAGCCAGACCGTTGCCCATCTTCGGTGCCGCATCGGCCAGCATGCTGAAGCGGTTACTTAACACGCGCGCTTCTCGGAACACGGTGGTGGCCTGGCTGCCACTGATTTGCTTCAGGGCGCTGTTCAGTTCAGCAGTCGTGCCAACGTTGAGACTGGTGTACAGATCGTTGTTGGTGTAGCCCGCGTCCAGCGCCTTTGCCACGTCATTTACACTGCCATCCGTCACCACGTCGGTGTAAGCATTTTTCGTCATCTTCACATCGACGTTGCCGCTGGCATCGGTGCTGCCCTGTGCATTCCACACCACGGAGGTGGACGTGATGGCGTCGGCATCCGTCAGGTTGCTGCCCTGCACCACGTTATCGAAGGTGACGGTGGTCGCTGACGTACCAGCGGTGAAGCCGGTGTTAATCTCTACGCCATTCATACTGGCGTTGTTAACTTTGAGCTTACCGGCGCTGCCGTCAGCGTTGGTTCCCACAACGTAGCCGTTGAGGTTGTTGGTCGCGCCAGCTTCGCCACTTGAATTATCAGCAAACGATGTCACCGTGGTGTTCGGTACATCCGGCAATGTGTAATCACCATAATGGACTTCGGTGTTATTACCGTTGTTGCCATTAATCCCTTCCACGTTCACGCCGTCACCCTGTTTAATCAGGCCAGACCCGGTTACGCCATCAGCGATCACGACTGTACCGTTGTTAACAACATGCCCCTGTGAACCCAGCACACTGAAAGCAAAAGTATCATTGGCATAAATATTAATAGTGCCGTTGTTCTCAATAACCGCGTCAGCCGTAGCGTTAGCATCCAGTTGCATACCAATCAGGCCGGTATCGGTCGAGCCTTCTGTTCCCAGGTTAATGGTGCCGTTGTTAACCAGTTGCGCATTATTGCTTCCTTCCATCGCGACGGCATTGTTGCCGCTGATATTCATGGTGCCGTCATTTTGCGCGACATAGTTGTTATGGGTGAATTTAACGGCGCTGGCGTTGGCACGGTCGAAATTAATCTCACCTTCACTCATGTTCCAGAAGAACGCGTCGGTCGCCGCTGCATTACTGGCACTAACAACGACAGATTTAGCGGTTGAATCCACTTTACCGTTGTTGATAAAGCGCCCATTGCCGCCCCATATATTGACCGCGCCGTTATTGGAAGAGTCCTTCAACGACATATGCCCGGTGTTGTACAGCGTACCTGACTGGTTCAGGTGGATGGCATTTTTGTTGTTATCGAGAACAAATTCGCCGCTGTTATTAAATACGGCGTTATTGTTGATTTCTAACATGCCAGCATTGGTGCCGCCACTGCTCTCGCCAAGAATCCATTCACCTTCGTTATTCACCACCGCGCCGTTGGCTAATTTAGAACCGTTTTTAACCGTACCACCCTGCTGGTTATTAAAGGTGCCGTTCTGCTGGTCAATACGACCGGTGATGGTGCCGCTATTGTTAAAGACGCCCGCTTTCTGCACCAGTTTATTTAAAGTACCCGTATTGTTCACCAGTGATTTATTGGCACCGGCATACATTGTCACCTGGCCGGTCACCGTCGCGTCATTGTTCAGAGTACCATTGGTAATATCGATATTTGTCAGCGTGCCCTCGTTATTAACCACCCCACTTTCGTTAAGTTTAATCAGACTACTGATACTCCCTGTACTGGTATTATCAAGCTCACCACTCATCACGGTTATCATCTGACCGGTTATGGTCCCGGCATTTGTTACTGCGCCTGGCGTATCATCTGTGATAATTACCGGTTTCGTGAAATTAATTGACTGACCTTCTGCTGTGATACTATCGCCACCGGAATAAAGCAAGCTTACAAACGGATCGGTTGGATTATATTCGCTACTGCTCTGACACACACCAAAGGTACAAATAGTGCCGTAATTGATAATTATCCCTGAGCCATCAGAATAAAACGCCTGGCCAACATCGGTGTCGATATTAATAGTCCCAGTTTTGTCATTAATTGCAACACCCGAATTAATAGCACCCATGGCAAACAATTGATTATTCTGTTGTTTAGTGGCTCCTTCATCAGACGTCAGGTTGATCTCACCCTGATTAATGACAGTACCGTCTGCCATTGCCAGCATACCAAAGCCTTCGTTATTGACATTGATTGTGCCGGTATTAAGCCCAGATCCGTCTCCCCACCCATAACCACTGCTTGACGTGCCAATCAGCATGCCACCGCTCATCAGATATACTGTATTCGTCTGCCAGTAGGCTTCGCTGATAATGTTACCGTTGTCATCAAGCGTTGGGGTAAATCCGTCAACATTGATTTCGCCCGCATTGGTCGCTGTGCCTTTTGCTGCGGCAACACCGTAGGTTCCTGCACCATGCAGATTGATAGTTGCACCGCTCTGATTTTCGACTTCCCCATAGCTGCTTGCAAGCATCGCGTAGTAGGTTCCTTTAAGCCATCCCAGCGGATAAGCTCCTTCACCCCCGTCACCACTTGGAGAAACAGTGGATGTGAGATTAATAACCCCACCCGAAGCATTGGTGGCGTGGCTATCCTTACCATTAGAGCGCATTACCGCTGTTTTACCGTCGCTCGCACTGCCAGCTCCGGTTCTGACACTCATGGTTCCAGAATTTATGATCCTGGCACCGCTAACGGCAGTCATGATTTCCTTCGCCGTCGAGGCATTAATAGTTCCTTTATTCGCTGCGCTGGAACCAACACCATTTGCCATTATGATCGAGTTATCACCAAAAAAAGCAGGATCGCGAACCGGGCTAAAAATATCCGTAACGGAATTTTCGTCAAGTGTAACCTGCCCGCCTCCCGTGACATAAAAAAGCCCGGTTGTACTGCGCACCGATGTAATATCAAGAACAGAGTGCCCACTGATATTTACCGTACTCTTACCTGAGACATAAACACCATTAATAACATGACCACCGGTATCCCCAGTTATGTTAACACCGCCACTCAGATTAATGACATTATCATCCCCGGTGACAACTACACCATCCAGTTCAGGCTGTTCGTCGTGTGCAGCACCAAATAAAGGTGAGTAGGCTTCAATATTTAAATTACCATTTAAGTTAATGATATTATTTTCACCGGTAATAACTAATCCGTTGAGATTGTCATCCGATTTAGTCGGCAATGTGCTCATATCTGAGGCCAGGTTGATGTCACCCTCCAGCGTGACCAGGCTGTCATTTCCGGCAATACTTATACCCGTCGCCCCCTGGAAATTACCGCTGTCATCCCGCTCATGCGTGACATTCATATCTCCACGCAGAGATACCAGTTCACGATCGCCAACAAGGGAAACACCGGTAGCATTTTGCGAAACACTAATTTCACCGATGTTACCGAACTGCTCATCATCGCCGTCGATCAGCACACCGACCGAATCTTTGTCGATAACGGTGATTTTACCGGTATTGCTAATTTTGGCGCGTTCACCTTTGATATCAATGCCGTGCGCGGCACCGCTGACGTAAAGATCGCCGTTCTGAAGAACGCTGGCATCATCACCCATGACTCGCGTTCCAACCGTATTTTTCCCATCGACGGTCATATCTCCGGAAATTTCAAGTTCGTTGCTATTGCCCGATATTTCTACGCCCGTCGCATTTTCACCTGCAATACTTAGCTCATAAGTTGTCAGCGTGATGCTGTTACCGCTGCCGCTCACATCTAACCCGATTGTGGCGTCATTGACAGACATCTTGCCCGAAAGGGAGATACTGCCCTCATCACCCGCGACGCTTACACCAGTTCCGCTATTATGGGTAGTGATATCACCTACGCTGACAAAAGTGGCGTGGTCGCCGTCGATCAGCACACCGAACGGGTTTCCCTCATGACCCGCCTCGCCAACCGTGATATCACCAATATTCATAAAGGTGGCGTCACTGCCATCCAGTAATACGCCGATGGATTTATCATCCACTACGGTGATATTCCCTTTATTGCTTACAATAGTGCCGTTACCCGCAACGTCGATGCCGTGAGCGCCGCCGCTAACGTAAAGATCGCCTTCCTGCTTAATAAGCGCGTCATCACCGATAATTTTGGTCGCCACTGAGTTTTCGCCATCGACGGTCATGTTGCCTTTATTATCGATAACAGCATCATCACCGTTAATCAGACTCCCGGTACCACCGTTGGTAAATGTCCCGTCGCCCTCGGTTGTAATCGTTGCGCTATTTCCGTTAACAATAACCGCAGTGCCACCGTCAACTTCCGTTTCACCATTGTTATTAATAGTAATATCGTCGCCCGTCAGGATACCGACGACAGAACCTTCGCCAATAGCGGTAGTTTTCCCGTCGTTATTGAGGACTACGTTGTCGCCTTCCACGGTCATTACCGTACCGCCATTCAATGCCGTGTTGCCACCATGATCCGTAATAGTGGCGTCGCTGACCTTAATCTCATCTCCCGTGCTGCCATCAACCACTACGCCGGCTTCTTTGGTAATATGAATTTTACCCTCCTCGTCGTAGCGCCACGTGATATCACCTGACGCATTGACGCCCCCGAAGACCACCGTATTGCTGGCCTCATCGACCTGCCACTTTTTGACGATAGTCGAGTAACCGTCTTTTGAGGTCAGGGTAAAGCTCCCATCCGCGTTCTCGGTATAGGTAAAAGTTGCGTTGCGGATTTGCACCGTTTTTTCAGCTTGATCCCAAGTGACATTGTTGTTGTATTTAATGGGGTCGGGTTTGTCATCCGGCGGTGTTACATCATCGTCTCCACCATCATCCGGCGGCGTCACATCATCGTCTCCACCATCATCTGGCGGCGTCACATCATCGTCTCCACCATCATCGGGCGGCGTCACATCATCGTCTCCACCATCATCGGGCGGCGTCACGTCATCGTCTCCGCCATCATCGGGGGGAATAACGTTATCGTCAGGATTGATCGGCGGCGCAGGGGGTTGGGTTGTGTGGGAGTGATGCCCGTCGTTATCTGTTAGTTCAATGGCGGCGAATGTAGTCAAAAGCGCAGTACCGCCCACGGCGAGCCAGGGATAGAGATTATTTTGTGATTCGCTAAGGCACTCAGCAGGCAGATTTTTGCGTTCGAGTTGATTAAGTTTTTGCGTATCACCCGGGCAAACGACTTTTGCGATTTTACGTTCCGCAGAGGCGCTTTCCGCATCAATAATATCAGCGGCCCACCCCTGCCCGCTTAAAGCTAAAGCGATACAGGCAGACAGTAATGTCTTCTTTTGCATGAGAATTCCCTTCCTTGTTGAAAAAATAAAGACCAATAAAAACAAAAGAGGTGGCTGCATTTAAGTTTCTAAAACCAAACGCGACCCTGACGAAAGCCAAACTTGTAAAAGTTTATTTATAACAATAGAAATTATCAACTTAATGCTTTTTTAAGAAAAACTAAATATATAATGCACGTGAATCAAACCATTTAATAATGTAAGATATTTCGCATTAAATCGTGCAAGCTTCGCTCATTCAATAAGTTTCACCCTCTGTTAAAGGGAATTATCATTAACATTCACCGTTCAAAGTTATTAGAACGGTGAATGTTATTTGAATCCCTCGCCCCTAAATAGCATCCTTACCAGAATAAAAAAGGCAGATATCAATTATCTGCCCTTTTTATTCATTGCGCCGACTTGGGTCGTAAACTTTCATCAAATATCAGTCGCTTTCGCCCCTCTTCCACCGCGCGTAGGGGTTCAACCTGATGCATCGTTTTTTTACAGCGTTCTACCAGTACCTGATATTCACGCGTCCCCTGTTTCTTCCACGACATCTCCTGCTCGCTGAGTTCGCGGATAGCTTTAGCCGGGCTACCAATAATTAGATGATTCGCAGGCATCTCCGCTTTTGCTTTCACAAAGGCCGCCGCACCGACGATACTGTTCTCGCCGATCACCGCACCATCCATCACCACCGCATTCATACCAACCAGCGCGTTACGGCGCACAATGCAGCCATGCAGTATGGCGCTATGTCCGATATGGCCATCTTCTTCCACCACCGTATCCTGCTCCGGGAAACCGTGCATCACACAGTTATCCTGAATATTCGCGCCATCTTTTACCACGATACGGCCAAAATCACCGCGCAGACTGGCGTTTGGCCCAACGTACACACCTTTACCCAGGATGACGTCACCAATTAATACCGCGGTCGGATGAACATAGCTCTCGTCCGGCACTACCGGGGTTAAGCCATCAATCTGATACACTGGCATAAGACCTCCCTTCACTCACCGGCAACCCGCCAAATCGTTGATAAAATAGCGAGCCCGGCGCAGGTAGCTCGCCGACCGGAGTTTCGCCTTTTTCGCTGACAAAAGCCAGCGCGGCGGGAGCCACACGTTGATAAATGTTGATACAGAGCTGACGCGCGGAACCACCGAGCCAGTGTGCCGGAAGCAACTCCTCCGGCAACAGCGGGTCTTTCAGCACCACGCGTCGATAAAAGTGAATCAAAAGCAGTTGAATCTGGAATCCACGTTCCGGCGTAAGTTCATCCCCCTCTCGCAGCAACGGCAGCAATGGGCGGAACAACTGGATAAACGTGTCGTACATGGCATTCTGCTCGGTCAGTTGCCAGCACTCTTCCACGCGTGCGCTCAACGCTGCGCGCGACAGAGCCAGTGGCGAGTGGGCTTCAAAACAGATAACGTTTTCCGCGACACCCGCTTCATGCAGCAACGACTGCACATCAGCCATTTTCTGCGACGGTGACGCCATCAGGCTAGGGGCAAGCGTGCCAAATCCCTGCCAGATAAGCTGTTTTTTGACGTCTGAGAGCGTTGCGCGATCGAGACCTTCGGACAGTAATAGCAGCCAGGTGCCATCCCAGGCGGGCGTTTCCGCACGGTAGATTTTATTTTCCGCGCGGCGAGTCAAGCGCTGACCTTTATCGCTCAGGCGATAAAAGCTGCGGCGGCCGATACGTTCCACATCCAGCCAGCCCTCTTTATTGAGACGAAACAGCGCGGTACGGACAAATCGTTCTCCAAATCCGAGACCTTCAAGCATCGCCGCCAGGCTGCCCAGCCAGACGGTACCACCGCGATGCAACAGAGAATCACCGTACAGCGAGGCGATCAATGACGTGCCGCTAATGGGCACCGATGACACAGCCTGCTGAATGAAGGTATCAATTTTAGTCATCTGATTCATCCTGTTGTTATTGTTTTGATTTATGAATCATAGCATAGGTTTCCCCTCACCCCGGCCCTCTCCCAAAGGGAGAGGGAGAAGACCGCACCAGACAGTTCCCTCTCCCTGAGGGAGAGGGTTAGGGTGAGGGTGAAAGTTACACGCTGGCAATCTTACGCAAATCAAACACTCTGCACGCTTTGCCTTCCGAACGCGGGATCGCACCACAGTTAACGATCGTCACATCGGTGGAAATCCCGACCATCGACTTAATGCGGTGACGTAACTGGTGGCACACCTGACAGCGCTGTTCATGGCTCAGGTACAAACTGCTCTCTTTCAGCTCAACCTGAATCGACAGGGAGTCCAGATGCCCACGACGATTCACTTCCAGCTGATAATGTGGTGAAAGATGTTCAAACTTCACAATCTCTTCTTCCAGCTGTGACGGGAAGACGTTCACGCCACGAATAATCAGCATATCGTCGCTGCGCCCGCTGATGCGATCCATACGACGCATGGTGCGTGCGGTGCCTGGCAGCAGGCGTGTCAGATCGCGAGTACGATAACGAATTACCGGCAGCGCTTCTTTGGTCAGCGTCGTGAACAGTAATTCGCCATGTTCTCCATCATTTAGCACCGTGCCATCATTCGGGTTAACGATTTCGGGATAGAAATGATCTTCCCAGATGGTTGGGCCATCGGCGGTTTCAATACACTCCATTGCCACCCCCGGCCCCATCACTTCAGACAGGCCATAGATATCCAGCGCGGTAATCCCCAGACGGCTTTCAATCTCTTTACGCATCGCCATCGTCCACGGCTCAGCACCAAATACGCCAACGCGAAGTGAGCACTGAGTTGCATCGCCGCCCATTTGACGTTCCAGTTCTTCAATCAGATTCAGGCAGTAGGAAGGCGTCACCATAATCATATCCGGCTGAAAATCGCGGATAAGCTGCGCCTGTTTTTCAGTCTGGCCGCCGGACATTGGGATAACCGTCGCCCCCAAACGTTCTGCACCGTAGTGCGCGCCCAGCCCGCCCGTAAACAGGCCATAGCCGTAGGCGACGTGGATTTTATCTTTCGGTGTGCCGCCCGCCGCACGCAAAGAGCGCGCGACAATATCGGCCCAGATATTGATATCATTCTGGGTATAGCCGACCACGGTCGGTTTACCGGTGGTACCGGAAGAAGCATGCACGCGCACCACCTGCTCCATCGGTACGGCAAACATGCCGAACGGATAGTTATCGCGCAGATCCTGCTTGGTGGTGCACGGGAATTTTTCGATGTCCTTCAATTCTTTGAAGTCATCCGGGTGAACGCCCGCTTCATCGAATTTGCGGCGATACATCGGCACATTTTCGTAGGCGTGATTGAGAGTCCACTTCAGGCGTTGCGTTTGCAGTGCCTGCAGCTCGTCCAGCGATGCTTTTTCGATTAGGTCCAGCTTTGTATTTGTTGTCATTATAGGGTACTCGCAGGTAAAAATTAGCTCACACACGCTCCAGGATCATGGCGATGCCCTGACCCACACCAACACACATCGTACACAGGGCGTAACGGCCCTGACGGCGTTGCAGCTCAAGGCTGGCGGTAAGCGCCAGTCTCGCGCCACTCATGCCCAACGGATGGCCTAAGGCGATGGCGCCTCCGTTTGGGTTAATATGCGGCGCCTCGTCGGGCAGCCCTAACTGTCTGAGCACGCCCAGCGCCTGCGCGGCGAAGGCTTCATTCAGCTCAATAACATCCATATCAGTGATACTTAAACCCGCACGCTCCAGCACTTTACGTACCGCAGGTACCGGGCCCAGCCCCATCAGACGCGGCTCAACGCCCGCCGTCGCCATCGCGACGATACGCGCACGTGGAGTCAGGCCCTGCGCGATAGCCTGCTGTTCGCTTGCAACGATCAAAGCCGCCGCACCATCGTTGACACCAGAGGCGTTACCTGCGGTGATGACGCCATTCGCACGGAACGGCGCTTTTAGTTTGCTTAGCTGTTCCAGCGTCGTTTCCGGGCGCAAATGTTCGTCATCCAGCACATCGGTAAACGTGCCCTTTTTTCCCGGCACGCGCACAGCGACAATTTCTTCGGCAAACACGCCGTCGCGCTGGGCTTTCGCGGCACGCTGTTGGCTGCGATAAGCGAAAGCATCCTGATCGTCGCGACTAATATTTAACAATTCAGCTACATTCTCTGCCGTTTCCGGCATGCTGTCAGTACCAAAGTGTTGCTGCATGAGCGGGTTCACAAAACGCCAGCCGATGGTGGTATCAAACAGTTCGGCCTGACGCTGGAAAGGCGCGGTGGCCTTGCCCATCACAAACGGTGCGCGCGACATCGACTCGACGCCACCCGCCACCAGCAGGTCGGCGTCACCGGCTTTAATCGCGCGGGCGGCAAAGCCAATCGCATCGAGGCCAGAACCGCATAAACGGTTGATGGTGGTGCCGGAAACATCCTGCGGATAGCCCGCCAGCAGCAGCGCCATACGCGCCACATCACGGTTATCTTCCCCGGCCTGATTTGCGCAGCCGAGGATCACGTCATCAATACGCGCGGGATCAAGCTTTGGGTTACGCACCAGCAGTTCGCGCAGCGGAACCGCCGCCAGATCGTCAGCCCGCACGCCTGAGAGCGCACCTGCATAGCGGCCAATCGGGGTACGAATTCCGTCACAAATAAATGCATCACGCATCAGGCTTCTCCTGTTACCGTGCCGCCGATGCGGTGGGATTTACCGCGAAACAGGGCTACCGTTTTTTGTTGTTGGTTCACAATTTCGATGTCATAAACGCCAGTCTGTTTCCCCTGATGTTTTACCCGTGCAGTGGCGGTCAGTTTGTCGCCTGCAAATCCTGGGCGCAGGAAATCAATCGAGCAGGCTGAAGCCACTGCCGCCAGCCCCTGACTGTTACAGGCGTAGGCAAAAGCGGTATCCGCCAGTGAAAACAGTTGCCCGCCGTGGCAGGTCTGGTGGCCGTTCAGCATGCTCGGCACAACAGTCATGGTGAGCACTGCAAACCCTTCATCCATTTCGATGATGTCGATGCCCAATGCCTGTGCGCAGGTGTCGCGCGCATACATCGCGTGGGCATTTTGCCATGCGTTACTCATGGTGATTCTCCAGCAGCGCACGCTGGCGCAGTAAGGAAGATGGACGGTAGCGCTCTTCGCCGTAATGGGCTTGCAGGTTTTCCAGCACGCGCAGCACGCGTGCCCAGCCAAGTTCCGCGCCCCACTGCAACGGCCCTTTCGGGTAATTAACACCAAGACGCATCGCCGTATCGATATCCGCTTCACTGGCAACCTGTTTCTGCACCGCATCCAGCGCTTCGTTCGCCAGCATCGCGACCGTGCGCCACACCAGAAGCCCAGGGTAATCGGTAACTTGCAGCACTTTTTTGCCCTGCTTCTGGAAGTAGTACACGGCTTTATCAGTATCAACCTGAGCGTTAGTCTGCGCGGCGGCCAGCACCACGACGTCCTTCTCGATTCGGTCAAAGACCACCACCGGGCGCTGATGTCGGGCTGCCAGTGCCAGCGCAGTTTCTCCCTGCGTTTCAATCAGCAGAAGATCGTCAATTGTGACACTGTCACCGTTTTCTGTGATCTCGCCAGGAACGGCTGAAACCGCTGCCAGATACGGGTCAGAGACGGCTTCAACCGGCCAGTGATATACGCCTTGCCCGCTCTTCTTGCCCAATCGCCCACCCAACACCAGTTCCTGTTGCAGCAGCGACGGTAAGAAGCGGCGGTCCTGCCAGAAAGCGTTGAATACTGAACTGGTGACCGCAAAGTTAACGTCATGACCAATCATGTCGGTCAGCGCCAGCGGCCCCATCGGAAACCCGCCACCCTCGCGCAGCGCGGCATCAATCACTTCGGGTGCCGCAACCTGTTCTTCCAGTGCACGCCAGGCTTCGGCGTAGAACGGACGCGCAATGCGGTTAACGATAAAGCCCGGCGTTGAACGGCAGCGCACCGGCGTTTTACCCCACGCCGCGACACAGTTGCATAACGTTTCTGTCACCTCTGTCGACGTCGCCAGACCGCTCACCACTTCCACCAGCTTCATCACCGGCGCCGGGTTAAAGAAGTGCAGCCCCGCCACGCGTTCCGGATAAGGAACATCTGCCGCAATGGCCGTAATTGAAATGGATGAGGTATTACTGGTGAGCAGCGTCTGCGGCGGGCAAATTTCCGCCAACTGGCTGAAAAGCGCTTTTTTCACATCCAACCGTTCTGAGGCCGCTTCAATCACCAGGTTAGCCGGTGCAAGCGAAGCGATATCCGCCACCGCAAAGATTTTTTTCAGCGTTTTTTCGCTCGCTTCGGCGCTCAGTTTGCCGCGCGAGACGCGGGAGTCCAGTCGCTGGCGAATGCCATCGATGGCGCGTGTGAGCGCGTCGTGATTGATATCAAACAGCAGCACGTCGTGCCCCGCCGCCGCCGCCACTTCCGCGATACCCGCCCCCATCGTGCCGCTGCCAATCACACCAACCGTTTTGATTTCATGGCTCATGGCTTATTTCCCGCTGAACTGTGGTGGACGTTTCGCCAGAAACGCGCTGACGCCTTCGCGATAGTCATCGCTGCGTCCGGCCATACGCTGGAAATCACGCTCCATATCGAGTTGCTGATCCAGCGTGTGAGTTTCGGACGCCAGCAGCGCTTGCTTGATCAGCCCTAAACCGTAGGTTGGCTGTGTGGCTAAATGGCGTGCCAGCGTCAGGCTGGTGTCTGCCAGTTCGGCGTCATCCACCACCTGCCAGATCATGCCCCACTGCTGTGCCTGCTCGGCGCTCATTTTGTCGCCTAACAGTGCCAGCCCCATTGCACGCGCACGTCCGGCAGTGCGCGGCAGTAACCAGGTTCCACCACAATCGGGAACCAGCCCCAGCTTGCTGAACGCCATTACGAAATTGGCCGAACGCGCGGCAATCACCATGTCGCAGCCCAGTGCCAGCGTTGCCCCCGCACCTGCTGCCACACCGTTTACGGCCGCAATCACCGGTTTCGGCAGTTTTGCCAGGCGGCGCACCAGTGGGTTATAAAAACGTTCAACGGACATGCCCAGATCCGGTGCCGGGCCGTTAGGATCGACATTACGATCGTTCAGATCTTGCCCCGCGCAAAAACCGCGCCCCGCGCCGGTGATCAGCAAACAACGGATGGTCTCGTCGCGTTCCGCCTGCTTCAGGCACTCGGCAAGTTGCTGATGCATCACATCGTTAAAACTGTTGAGACGTTCCGGGCGATTAAGCGTAATGGTCATTACGCCCTGCTCAACATGACTCAAAATAAAAGCATCCACGATTAACGTCCTTTAAATTCTGGTTGGCGTTTTTGCAGAAAAGCGTTGATGCCTTCCTGACGATCTTCGGTCGCGCTCAGCAGGGTAAAAAGCTGGCGCTCCTGTTGCAGACCCGCATGCAACCCGACTTCCTGCGACTGCCGCAGCGCCTGTTTTGCTGCCTGTAACGCCAGCGGAGAATGGCGGGCGATGGTTTTTGCCAGTTTCAGGGCATATTCGAGGGTTAAACCCGCCGGGTAGACGTCGCTCACCAGCCCGGCCTGCTGCGCCTGATGAACGTCAATCGCTTCACCCGTCAGCACCATTCGGCTGGCAAGCGCCTTGCCGACGCAGCGAATTAAACGCTGGGTACCGCCTGCGCCCGGCATAATGCCGAGCGAGATTTCCGGTAAGCCGAAACGGGCGTTATCACCCGCAACCACCGTGTCACACAGCAGCACGAGTTCGCAGCCTGCGCCCAGCGCATAGCCATTGACGGCGGCAATCAGCGGTTTATTGAACGCATCGATACGCGCCCATAAACGCGGACGAATATCGTTGAGCGTGGCGGGCATATCGTTAGCCGCCATCTCGTTGAGATCTGCGCCGGCTGCGAAGAAACGGTCATTGCCAAAGATGACGCAGGCAGAAATTTCCGGATCGCGCGCGGCGTTTTCCAGTTCGCTGGCAATTTGCGCCAGCAAGGCATTGTTCAGGGCATTGCGCGCCTGCGGGCGATTCAGCGTCAGCAGCAACACACGTTCGTGACGGGCAACGATCAGTTCGCTCATGCCAGCCCCTTCGCATCGAAGTCGACAATCACGCCGTCGCCTTTTGGCAGCGCCTGACAGCTCAGAACATAGCCTGCCGCCACTTCATCTGGCTCAAGGCTATAGTTGGTCGCCATCTCCACTTCGCCGCGTAACACTTTGCATTTACAGGTGGCGCAGACACCGCCTTTACAGGCGTAGGGCAGATCCGCGCCCTGACGCAGTGCGGCATCGAGAATGCTGTCATCCTCTGCATTCAGAGAGATCTGCCGGTCACGTCCATCATGACGAATCGTTACGCTGCGGCCTTCAGCCTGTACAGTCGAAACGCGTTTAATCGTGCTACCCGGTGTGTTGAAGCGCTCCAGGTGAATCGCCTTCTCCGGCATGCCTAACTCGCGCAGCGCGATTTCCGCGTCATCCATCATCGCCGCCGGGCCACAGATAAACGCTTCATCAAGCTGGTCGAACTGCACCAGATTGCGGGCCAGCGCGTGCAGTTTTTCACTGTTGATATGGCCAGAAAGCAGTTCGCTCTCCACGGTTTCCTGGCTAAACAGATTGATCAGTTGCAGGCGTTGCGGGTATTTGTCTTTCAGGTCGGCCAGCGCCTGACGGAACATCATGCTCTGGCTGCTGCGGTTACCGTAGATCAGCGTGAACTGGCTATTTACTTCTGTGGTCAACGTGGATTCAATAATCGCCAGCATTGGCGTGATGCCAGAACCGGCGGCAATCGCCAGATAGCGGGCGGTGCGCTCGGCCTGCGGTTGATAGCCGAAGTGGCCCTGCGGCACCATCACCTCAAACGCCATACCTTGCTTGATATCGCTCTGGGCGAAGCGGGAGAAACGCCCGCCTTCAATGGCTTTCACCGCAACGCTAATTTGCCCCGGCGTACCGGTACGGCAGATGGAGTAGCAACGACGCAGCTCTTCACCACCAATGCGGGTTTTCAGCGTCAGGTGCTGACCAGGACGGAAAGCGTAAGCCTCCCGCAACGTGTCGGGTACGGCAAAAGTAATGGTCACCGCATCGCGGGTTTCCGGTTCCACTTTTGCCACCGTAAGCGAATGAAACGTCGTCATGGCAACCTCAAATACATTTGAAATAGTCGAAGGGTTCGCGGCAGCTATCACAGCGGTAGAGTGCTTTGCAGGCTGTCGAACCAAATTCGCTAATGAGCGAGGTGTGCGTGCTGCCGCAGCGCGGGCAGACCACATCCTCAGGAACCGATGCATGGCAGGCATGGGCCTGCGGCGGGCTAATGCCATACTGGCGTAAGCGTTCACGGGCATCGGCGTTCATCCAGTCGGTGGTCCAGGCAGGGTCAAGTTGCAGCACGATATTGACCGGCGTGAAGCCGTGTTCGGTCATCACGTCGCGAATAGCGCCCAACAAATGTTCGGTTGCCGGGCAGCCGGAGTAGGTCGGCGTAAAACCGATCTCCCAGCCGTCACCCTGCGGTGCGACGCTGCGCACCATCCCTAAATCGGTGATGGTGAGTACCGGGACTTCCGGGTCGGGGATCTCGCTCAACAGGCGCCAGATCTCATGCACTTTCGACGGTGCTATCGCGGCAATTCGTTGCACTATGACCTCCTGGTTACCACTGAAGCGCGGGGTAGATACGTTGCAGATATTGCATTTCCGCCAGCATCGGCCCCAGATGTTCGGTATGCAGACCTTGCTTGCCCCCGGTGCGGAAAGCCTCTTCTTCCGGCAGTTGCAGGCAGGCATCCGCAAGCGCGCTGCGCACGGTGGTCTGCCACTCGTCTTTCAGCTCGCGCACATCCACGGCGATGCCCTGCTCAATCAGTTCCTGCTCAACGGCATCCACTTCAAAAAGTTCGCCAGTAAAGCGCCAGATGTTGTTCAGCGCCTGCTGCATTTTCTGCGCGGAATCCGCAGTGCCGTCGCCCATACGCACCAGCCAGCCGCGGCTGAATCGCAGGTGATAACGCACTTCTTTAAGAGACTTGGCAGCAATGGCAGCAATTTGCGCATCGCGGCTCTGCACCAGGCGGCTGTAAAGCGCAACGTGCCAGGCGTCCATCAGAAACTGACGGGCGATGGTGTCGGCAAAGTTGCCATTCGGTTGTTCCGCCAGCAGCAGATTACTGAACTGGCGCTCTTCGCGACCGTAAGCCAGTGTGTCTTCATCGCCGCTGCCGTAACACTCAGCGGCATAGCTCAGGAAGTTGCGGGCCTGGCCGAGTAAATCGAGGCCGATGTTCGCCAGCGCCAGGTCAATTTCCAGCTCCGGCGCATGGCCGCACCAGGCGCCAAGACGCTGCGAGAGCACCAGGCCGTTGTCACCCAAACGTTGGGCATAAATCGCGACGGAATTTTGTGTCGTCATCACCAACCTCACATGTGCTCGATGCCATCAGGGATGGTGTAAAACGTCGGATGGCGATAGACCTTGCTTTCCGACGGGTCGAAAAATTCACCGCGTTCTTCCGGCTGCGAGGCGACGATTTCGCTCGCTTTCACTACCCAGATAGAACAGCCTTCGTTGCGACGGGTGTAGGCATCGCGCGCGTTTTCCAGTGCCATCGCGTCATCGGCGGCGTGAAGGCTGCCTACATGGCGGTGGGATAACCCCTGTTTGCTGCGAACAAAAACTTCATATAACGGCCAGTAAACATTGCTCATCGTGCTTCTCCTTATGCCGCGTTGCGGGTTTGTTGTTTTTGCGCATGCGCCAGCGCGGCTTCCCGCACCCACGCGCCCTCTTCCCAGGCTTTGCGTTTTGCGGCCAGGCGTTCGTGGTTACAGATGCCTCGGCCATGGATCACGTTGTTAAACTCATTCCAGTCAATTTCACCAAACCGGTAGTGGCCGGTTGCTTCATCAAAACGAAGGTCAGGATCAGGAATAGTCATCCCCAGCATTTCAACCTGCGGCACGGTGTTATCAACAAAGCGCTGACGCAGTTCGTCATTGGTAAACAGCTTGATGCGCCACTCCAGGCTCTGGGCACTGTTCGGCGAGTTATCGTCGTTCGGCCCGAACATCATTAGCGCCGGCCACCAGAAACGGTTGATCGCGTCCTGCAACATCTGGCGCTGAGATTCGCTCCCCTGTGCCAGCGCCATGCAGGCTTCATAGCCCTGACGCTGATGGAAGCTCTCTTCTTTACAGATTTTCACCATCGCACGGGCATACGGGCCGTAAGAGGTACGGCACAGCGCCACCTGGTTAACAATCGCCGCACCGTCAACCAGCCAGCCAATGACGCCGATATCGGCCCAGCTCAGGGTGGGATAGTTAAAAATGGAGGAGTACTTCATGCGTCCATCGAGCATCTTCTGGTAGATGTCTTCACGCGCACAGCCGAGGGTTTCTGCTGCACTGTAGAGATAGAGGCCGTGCCCCGCTTCATCCTGCACCTTCGCCAGCAGAATGGCTTTGCGACGCAGCGTTGGTGCACGGGTGATCCAGTTGCCTTCCGGCAACATGCCGACAATTTCAGAGTGGGCGTGCTGACCAATCTGGCGGATCAGCGTTTTACGGTAGGCGTCGGGCATCCAGTCCTGCGGTTCGATGGCCGTCTCCTGCGCGATGCGCTGGTTAAAGCGTTGTTCTTCTGTCACGTCATCACCTTTATGATTCTAAATTCACTCACTAACCTAATACATCTGAATCACTTTCTTTCTTAAAAGTTACACATTAGTTAAATAAAACCACAAATTTTGTTTGTGCATTATGTGACAACACTCGCAAAGCATTTCACAATAACCTTTATAAACATCAATTTAACTTAGAACACAAAATACGCAGCGATCACAATGTTAAAAAAACATTAAAAATCAGCTTGCGATTTACGATTCGCAATTTAACTATGTATAAGTAAATCACGTAACATTTGGAGATTAGCGATGCAGCAGTTAGCCAGCTTCTTATCCGGCGCATGGCAAACCGGCCAGGGGCGCGCCCGTACGATTCACCATGCCATCAGCGGCGAAGCACTGTGGGAAGTCACCAGCGAAGGGCTGGATATGGCGCAGGCCCGCCGTTATGCCATTGAGCAAGGCAGCAAAGCGCTCCAGGCGATGACCTTTATTGAACGTGCCGCCATGCTGAAGGCCGTGGCCAAACACCTGTTAGCGGAAAAAGAACATTTCTACGCGCTGTCAGCGCAAACCGGCGCGACGCGCGCAGACAGTTGGGTGGATATCGAAGGCGGGATCGGCACCCTCTTTACCTACGCAGGTCTCGGCAACCGGGAACTGCCGGACGACACGCTGTGGCCGGAAGATGAACTGATACCTCTTTCGAAAGCGGGCGGATTTGCCGCACGCCATGTGCTGACCTCAAAATCAGGCGTAGCCGTTCACATCAACGCCTTTAACTTCCCCTGCTGGGGCATGCTGGAAAAACTGGCCCCGACCTGGCTTGCCGGGATGGCGGCGATCATCAAACCGGCCACCGCCAGCGCCCAGCTCACCCAGGCGATGGTGAAATCAATTATCGACAGTGGCCTGGTGCCTGACGGTGCGTTAAGCGTCATCTGCGGTGGCGCGGGCGACCTGCTCGAAAAGCTCGACAGCCAGGACGTGGTCACCTTCACCGGTTCCGCAGCCACCGGGCAACAGCTGCGCGTGCATCCCAACATCGTGGCGAAGTCGATTCCGTTCACCATGGAAGCCGACTCTCTGAACTGCTGCGTGCTGGGCGACGATGTCACACCAGAGCAGCCGGAATTTGCTCTGTTCATTCGCGAGATTGTTCGCGAGATGACGGCCAAAGCGGGGCAAAAATGTACCGCGATTCGCCGTATCATCGTGCCGCAGAATCAAATCAATGCCGTCAGTGACGCCCTGATTGCGCGTTTGGGGAAAATCGTTGTCGGCGACCCGGCGCAGGAAGGCGTGAAGATGGGCGCGCTGGTGAATATTGACCAGCGTCAGGATGTGCAGGAAAAAGTGGACTTGCTGGTGGCCGCGGGATGTCAGATTCTGCTGGGTGGTAAAGCGGACGACAAAGCCGCTGGCGCATTCTTCCCGCCGACATTGCTGCTCTGCTCGCAGCCAGATGAAATCAGCGCAGTCCATTCGGTTGAGGCCTTTGGCCCGGTAGCGACGCTGATGCCGTATCAGAACCGTGACCACGCGCTGGCGCTGGCACGGGCGGGTGAAGGTAGCCTGGCAGGCACGCTGGTGACCGCCGACGGCGTATTAGCGCGCGAGTTTATTCTCGGCGCGGCACGCGCGCACGGGCGTATTCAGGTACTCAACGAAGAGTCCTCAAAAGAATCGACCGGCCACGGCTCCCCCCTGCCGCAACTGGTACACGGTGGCCCGGGGCGCGCGGGCGGTGGCGAAGAACTGGGCGGCTTACGCTCTGTAAAACACTACATGCAGCGTACCGCTATTCAGGGTAGCCCGACCATGCTCGCCGCCATTGGCAAACAGTGGGTACGCGGCGCAGCAGTCACGGAAGATCGGGTGCATCCGTTCCGCAAATACTTCGAAGAGATCCAGCCCGGCGACAGCCTGCTGACCCATCGTCGCACGGTCACTGAAGCGGACGTGGTGAATTTCGCCTGTCTGAGCGGCGACCACTTCTACGCCCACATGGACAAACTCGCCGCCGCCGAATCGCTGTTTGGCGAGCGCGTAGCCCACGGTTACTTCCTGATTTCCGCCGCTGCGGGCCTGTTTGTTGACCCTGGCGTCGGGCCGGTTATCGCCAACTATGGCATGGAAAATCTGCGCTTTATCGAACCGGTCAAACCGGGTGACACCATCCAGGTGCGTCTGACCTGTAAACGTAAAACCATCAAGCGACAGAAAACGGCGGAAGAGACACCTACCGGTGTGGTGGAATGGTCGGTTGAGATTTACAACCAGCACCAGCAGGCGGTCGCGCTCTATTCGATCCTGACGCTGGTCGCGCGGCAGAGCGGGGATTTCTAAGGCGCCCCCTCACCCTAACCCTCTCCCACAGGGAGAGGGAATCGACCGCACTCATGTCTCCCAATGAGCAGGTTTTCACCCTCTCCCTGCGGGAGAGGGCCGGGGTGAGGGAGAGCCCCCACAACCATGCCTCTCCGGAGGCATTTTTTATATCTGGCAAAACTGCCAAACAACCTGGCAGGAGCAGGCAAACCACTTCACAGCAAGGCTGTTAGGGTGAAAGCGTTAAAAACCGCCCGCAGAGAGCGGTAGCGAGCGAGAAACACAACAACAAGACGAGGTTTAAAATGGGAAGCTCCGCTATTTTTTCTCCCCGCAAGACGGCACTGGCTCTGGCCGTAGCCCTGTTTTGCGCCTGGCAATCGCCGGTTTTCGCCCACGGCGGCGAAGCGCACATGGTGCCGATGGATAAAACACTGGCCGATTTTGGCGCTGATGTGCAATGGGATGACTACGCACAAGTTTTCACGCTGATTAAAGACGGCGCGTACGTTAAAGTGAAACCGGGCGCTAAAACCGCGATCGTCAACGGCCAGACGCTGAATCTGCAGGTGCCGGTAGTGATGAAAGACAACAAAGCCTGGGTTTCTGATACCTTCATTAATGACGTATTCCAGTCTGGTCTGGATCAAACCTTCCAGGTAGAAAAAGCCCCTCACCCCCTCAACGCGCTGAGCGCGGATGAAATCAAGCAAGCCGTTGAGATAGTCAAAGCATCGCCAGATTTTAAACCGAATACCCGTTTTACCGAGATCTCACTGCGCTCGCCTGAGAAAGCCGCCGTGTGGGCCTTTGCACTGGAAGGCAAAGCCGTGACAGAACCGCGTAAAGCGGATGTCATCATGCTGGATGGCAAACACATCATCGAAGGCGTGGTTGATCTGCAAAATAAAAAGATTCTCTCCTGGCAGGCCATCAAAGACGCGCACGGCATGGTGCTGATTGATGACTTTGCCAGCGTGCAAAACATCATTAACGCCAGCACAGAATATGCTGAAGCACTGAAAAAACGCGGCATCAACGATCCTAAAAAAGCCATTACCACTCCGCTCACCGTGGGCTACTTTGACGGCAAAGACGGCCTTAAACAGGATGGACGCCTGCTGAAAGTGATCAGTTATCTGGATGTCGGCGACGGCAACTACTGGGCGCACCCGATTGAGAACCTGGTTGCGGTAGTTGACCTGGAACAGAAGAAGATTGTGAAGCTGGAAGAAGGCCCTGTGATCCCGGTGCCGATGGCCGCGCGCGCCTATGATGGGCGTGACCGCATTGCCCCGGCGGTGAAACCGCTGGATATCATTGAACCAGAAGGTAAAAACTACACCATCACTGGCGATATGATTCACTGGCGCAACTGGGATTTCCACCTGAGCATGAACTCTCGCGTCGGGCCGATGATCTCGACCGTCACCTTTAACGACAACGGCACCAAACGCAAAGTGATGTACGAAGGATCGCTGGGCGGGATGATTGTGCCTTACGGCGATCCGGATATCGGCTGGTACTTCAAAGCGTACCTGGATTCCGGTGACTACGGTATGGGTACCCTCACCTCGCCTATCGCGCGCGGCAAAGATGCGCCGTCTAACGCCGTACTGCTGAACGAGACCATCGCTGATTACACCGGCACCCCCACCGAGATCCCGCGCGCAATTGCTATTTTCGAACGCTATGCCGGGCCGGAGTATAAGCACCAGGAGATGGGCCAGCCGAACGTCAGCACCCAGCGTCGTGAGCTGGTTGTGCGCTGGATAAGTACCGTAGGCAACTATGACTACATTTTCGACTGGATCTTCCACGAAAATGGCACCATCGGTATCGATGCAGGTGCCACCGGTATTGAAGCAGTGAAAGGCGTGAAGGCCAAAACTATGCACGACCCAAGCGCGAAAGACGATACCCGTTACGGCACGCTGATCGACCATAATATTGTCGGCACCACGCATCAGCACATCTACAACTTCCGCCTCGACCTCGACGTTGACGGTGAGAACAACAGCCTGGTGGCAATGGATCCGGTAGTGAAACCAAATACCGCAGGCGGCCCGCGCACCAGTACCATGCAGATTAACGAGTACGGCATCAGTAATGAGAAGGACGCCGCGCAGAAATTTGACCCGGGTACCATTCGCCTGTTGAGCAATCCAAATAAAGAAAACCGCATGGGTAACCCGGTTTCCTATCAGATAATCCCGTATGCAGGCGGCACGCATCCGGTTGCCAAAGGCGCACAGTTCTCTCCAGACGAGTGGATTTATCATCGCCTGAGCTTTATGGATAAACAGCTGTGGGTGACGCGCTATCATCCGGACGAGCGCTTCCCGGAAGGGAAATACCCGAACCGTTCAACGCACGACACCGGGCTCGGTCAGTACACCAAAGACAATGAGTCGCTGGACAACACCGATACGGTCGTGTGGATGACGACCGGCACCACGCACGTCGCCCGCGCCGAAGAGTGGCCGATCATGCCAACGGAATGGGTGCATACGCTGCTGAAACCGTGGAACTTCTTTGATGAAACGCCAACGCTGGGGGCGACGAAAGAGAAGTGATGGAGTGAGTTGCAGGAACGGCGCTTTGCGCCGTTTCTGATTGTTGACGCTGTGCGCTTTGTTGATGCCGGATGCGGCGTAAACGCCTTATCCGGCCTACATAATATTCCAGAAAACCCGTAGGCCGGATAAGCGTAGCGCATCCGGCACACTTAGCTCGCCAATGCCCGGAGCAAACACCTCCGGGCACAACATCAATTATTAATACCGCACACACACCGATTTCGTTTCACACCAGCCATCCAGCCAGTCCGGCCCGAAGTCGCGTCCGGTGCCCGACTGCTTCATCCCGCCAAACGGCAGGTTGGCATCGATTAAGGTGTGGCTGTTGACCCATACTGTGCCAGCTTCTAAGCGGTCGCCATATTCCAGCGCCTGTGACAGATTTTGCGTCCAGACGCTGGCGGTCAGGCCATATTCGGTGTCATTCGCCAGGCGCAGCGCTTCTTCGCCATCAGCGACGCGTACCAGGTTTACCACCGGGCCAAAGACTTCTTCACGGGTTAAACGCAGCTTCGCGTCCGGGTTAACCACCAGCGTCGGCGCAACATAGTAACCGTCGCCCGCCGGGCCGTTTGCGCCGCGAATCAGCTCGGCATTATGCGCCTGAGCATCATCAAGGAATGAGAGCACTTTATCGCAATGCAGGCGCGATACCAGCGGGTTGATGTGCGCCGAGGGTGACATGCCCGGCCCCACCTGCAACGACTTCACCGCCTGCTCAAAACCGCTGACCAGCGTGTCGAACAGCGGCGCTTCGATATAAATGCGCGAACTGGCGGCACACACCTGGCCTTGGTTGAGGAAACTCCCGGTCATCAGGCCTTCAATCACCCACTCCGGGTTGGCATCTTTCAGCACAATCGCCGGATTTTTACCACCCAGCTCCAACGTCACGCGGGTCAGACGATCGGCAGCGGTACGCGCGATCTGCTTGCCCGTTGCGGTCGAGCCGGTAAAGCTCACTTTCGCCACATGGGGATGTGACGTCAGCGCCGCGCCACACACTGCACCAGACCCCGTCACCACGTTAAATACACCTTCCGGGATCCCCGCTTCCACCGCCAGCTCAGCCACGCGCAGCATGGTGAGCGGCGTAGTTTCCGACGGTTTGATCACGATAGAACAGCCGGCCGCCAGCGCGGGCATCACCTTCCACATACCAATCATCAGCGGGAAGTTCCACGGCACCACGCCCGCAACCACACCCACCGGCTCTCTACGCGTCCACGCCTGATAGCGTGCGCCCTGCGGCAATGGAATGGAGAGATCCAGTGTTTTACCGGCAATCTTCGTCGTCAGGCCTGCGGTGTAGCGCATCCAGTTGAGCGTGCATCCCACTTCAAACGCGCGGGAAATAGCAATGGATTTACCCTGCTCCAGCGTCTCCAGTTGTGCCAACTCTTCGCTATGCTGCTCAACCAGGTCGGCAAAGCGCAGCAGAATGCGTTCACGCTCGGCAGGTAAGCGCCCCGCCCATACGCGCGACACAAACGCTTTCCACGCCGACATCACCGCGAGGTCAACATCCGCCTCGCTGGCATCGGCAGTCGAGGAAATGGCCTGCCCGGTCGCCGGGTTAAAAATCGTCAGCCGTTTATCGCTCTGTGACGGCACCTGCTGGCCATCGATCCAGAGACCGTGCTGGCGGTCGAGAAATTGTTGTACGTTATTAAGTACCGCTACGTTTGCCTCTGACATAGATTTTCCTTATTACTTACCCATCGTGATTTCAGTCTACTCACTCTGTGACAATGGCGCTTTTATCCCCGTGACATTCGCTTTGTCTGCTGTGACAGGCTCCGCAAATAGCGACAATAGTCGACTCTCCCTCTATAACTTGTGAGACTTCTTTCCTATAGTCAGCGTCATTAGCTTCGTTTAGCGCAACATAAATGCAACACTGATAAAACATTTAACAGAGCGATAAAGAGCCATGACCCCCGTTGTAAATCGTGAATTTGAGCAGTGGCTGAACCAGATTAATCAGGTATGCGGCAATTTTGCCGGGAATCCGTTGGCGGACAATTTTGTCGGCAAACTGGAAACCAGCTATGCCAAAGGGTTGAAACTCAGCACCGTCACCACCCGTGGCGCATCGCTTTTTCGCACCTCGCAGGAAATTAAAGGAGGTGATGACGCCTGGTTTTATACGGTGTTTCAGTTGAGTGGCCAGGCCATGATGGAGCAGGACGCGCGTCAGGTGGTGATTGGCGCGGGCGATATCTCTCTGATTGACGCCTCTCGCCCGTGCTCGCTGTACTGGGAACAGGATTCGCGACAAATTTCACTTCTGCTGCCGCGCCCTCTGCTGGAGCAGCATTTTCCACATCAGAAGATCGGCTGCGCCGAGCGCTTGCCCTCTAACCTGCCAATGGTACAGTTGAGCCACAGCCTGTTGCAGGAGAGCATGAACAACACGGCGATGTCGGAGAGTGAAAGCGAAGCCGCATTACAGGCGATGGTGTGCCTGCTGCGCCCGGTGCTGCATCAGCGTGAATCCACCCCGCCGCGCCGCGAGCGCCAGTTTCAAAAGGTCGTCACGCTGATTGACGATAATATTCGTGAAGAGACGTTGCGCCCGGAATGGATCGCTGGTGAGACGGGAATGTCGGTGCGCAGTCTGTACCGCATGTTTGCCGATAAGGGGCTCGTCGTCGCGCAGTATATTCGCAACCGTCGCCTCGATTTTTGCGCCGAGGCGATTCGTCACGCCGGGGAAGATGAAAAACTGGCCGGAATTGGTTTTAACTGGGGTTTCACCGACCAGAGCCATTTTTCAACGGCCTTTAAGCAGCGTTTTGGCCTAACCCCAGGGGAATACCGCCGTAAGAGCCGCTGATTACTTACGCATCCACTTGCCGTTCAGCCCCTGCACATACTCACCGGGCTGCGCTTTAGCGATCAACTTTTTGCCCGCCAGTTTTGCCACTTCATCGACCGGAATATTGTTGGTTTCCGCCAGTTGCTGATAACTCTGGCTTCTCGCCTGATTGATGTTTTGCACCAGTGTGACCGTCTCTTTATCCTGCTTTAAGGCCGCGATATAACCGCTTTGCGTCTCACCGACGCGCCCCTGTTGGCGGGCTTCATTCAGGGTCAGCGCCATCGCTTGTACGCTGAAAAGCCCCAGCGCCAGCAGTGCCCATATGCGTTTTTTCATCATCCTGACCTCAGAACAAATCGCTGCGTGATTTCAGTAGGTTTTCCACGTCTTTATCGACTTTAATGTGGATCTCATGCTCGATTTTCACATTCATATTGATGGTTATCGGCTCTTTTGGCGCGGCCACTTCAATGCGTGGCGTGCAGCCCGACAGCAGGGTGGTTGCCAGCAAACTCAGCATGGCGATGGTGATTTTCATTATTGCTCCTTACATTCCTTGCCGCCGTCACACCGCGATACCGGAAGCGTCGCGTGTTGCTCAAGCCATGACTGAAGATTGTCGCCAAAGCGCAGGCTTCGCCACAAATCAAAAACGTTTTCATGATGCGTGTAATTTAAATGCACCGTGTTACTTTTGCCATCAACACGACTGGTGCCACTGATTCTCGCGTCCAGGGTCAGCATCCCGAGGTTATCTAAATTGATTTTCGTCCACGAGCGGGAAATTTCCATATAGCGCAGCCAGTTGATGGCCGCGCCAGCAGCGATATTATCCTCGACAATCGCATCCGCCATGTCTTTATCGACACGCAGCGTCATCGGGCCGGGATTATTCAGCCAGCCGTCTTTGATTATCCATTTGTCGTTATTTAGCCACAACGGTAGCGCGCCGTTCACCGCCCCCGACATGGCGAACTGCTTGGTATTTACCGCACTAACCAGCTCGCTGGTTGAGATATTTTGCAGGCGCAGCAGCGCCGGATCATGTTGCGGCATGCGAAGCTGTTGCATGGTGAGTTTTCCGCCCAGAATATCGACGCTGACGTTGCTTAACTGGAGTGGCGATGCCTCGCTGTACGGCCAGGTGCCCTGTAAATCGGCGGTGACGTTTTTCGCCGTGACCTGGTTGACGATTTCGGCGATACGCAGTGAGACGGGGTGACGCGTGCCTAAATCCCAGACGCCCTCTTTAAAGCGGAACGGTAGCACAAAATCAACGCCGTTCACCTGGTTATCCGGCATCCAGGCGCTACCGCCCTTCAGCACGCCGTGTCCGCCCGCTTCAAAACCTTGCCCGGCGGCGGCGGAAAACGCCACCTGCGCATAAAGCTCGCCATCGCGCAGCGCCATTTTGAGATCAGGCGGAACGAGCGGCTGGAAGACAGTTAACGACTGCTTCGGCCACCACGCCTGACCGCGCAGACGTTCGCCATCCCAGCGGCCACTGAGCTGTATCGGGCCAATCGCCTGCGCGCGCAGATTACCTTTGAACAGGAAAAATGTCGGGTCGCGCCCGTCAACGCTGAATTTGAACGTCGATGGCGGCAGAACGCTGCCCCCGGTAAAGGTGGTTTCTGCAGCATCCAGTGAGAGCGCGCCTTTAAAGGAGGGGTGCTGTTCATCACGCTCCCAGTGGATGGGCTCCTCCAGCACCAGACGCGGCTTCGCCATCGTCATGGTGCCGTACTGCAATTTATCGAACCCGGTGGAGAGCGTATTGAGCACGATTGCGCTATCGCGCCACATGCCGGTGCCCTTCACGTCCCAGCGCGCCTGCATCGGCGTAAAGTGTCCATCGCCCCAGTAGCGCCACGCCCAGGTGCCTTTATCCGGCAAAAAGTTGTCGGCTTTACCGTCGAGATGCAGAACAAAATCCCCTGCCGCGTCTTCGTGGGCTTTTAAAATCGCCTGTAAGCGGCCATCCACCCCCTGTCGCGCAACTTTGACCCCCGCCAGCGGCCAGCGAATGTCGTCGATGTTCAGAGAGTCAATAATTCGGCCCCGCGAGCGCAGCAGCGCGCCGGGCAGGAAGGTCAGTGTTGGGTCGGTGAGCGTACCCTTCAGATGCGCAGGCAGCACCGCATAAAGAATTAAATCCCCCTGCTTGGCTTCGCCCGTTAGCTGCAACGGCATATCGCTATTGTCCATGCTGAGTTTGCCGGGGCCAATGGTCAGCACGGCGTTGCCCTTACCCGCATCGCCTGAAGTCAGTATGTTCAGGCGGCCGGCGATTTGCATCTGCTCCAGTCCTTTCTGCCATTCATCAATTTTCAGACCCACGCGCCCGCTGAGCGGAATGCCTTCCTGAAACGGCCAGCTCCAGCGGCCATCGCTCAGGGTGAGTTGCTGCTCGGTGAGCGTCCATGGAAGATCAAGCAACGGATCCGGTTCGCCGCGCGCCATCGCCAGTAACTGGCCCTGATTACCGTTCCAGTCCAGTTCTGCATCCACCAGCGGGGAGACCTGTGGCAACTGGAACGTCGATTCAACATGTCCTTGCACCGGTAAACCTTCCGGTACCAGCGGCATGGTAAATTTCCCCACCAGTTTCAGCGGCGGTTCATTGTCCATCACCTGCGCTTCAAACTGGCTGACAGTCAAGGCTTGCCCTTCAAGGCGTGCACTGAGCTTCGCGTCCGGCCCGTCATAATGAATTTCCTGACGCTGCGGCGTCAGAGAAAGTGCAAGCTTGCCCTGCCATTTTTCCCATGGAGCCAGGCGCAGATTATCAATGGTAAGCCAGGTGTTCGGCAGCATTGACTGCCACTCTGCCAGCGTACGCGGCGCGCCGGGGACGGCATCTGTCTGCGGCAGTTTGCTAAAGCAGGCGGAATCGATGTTGACGCTACCGGCATGCAACTGCCAGCGGCTGGGATGCGACAGAGAAACGTTCTCCAGACGCGCCAGTGTGCAATCACCGGCAAAATATCTCAGGTCAGGGATCTGGAGCCCGCTGCGGGTAAATTTGGGGCTTTGTTCAAAAGCGATACGGGTTCCGGTCGGTAGCCAGATCCCGACGAGCGTCGGCACCCAGTAACCCAGCGTCATCGCCAGGGTTAACGGCAGCAGAATAATAAGCAGAAGAAGCGCTAAAGCGGCTTTGTATTTACCCTTCATGGGTTAATTAATATCCAGATTTATCAAGCGTAAAAGCCGTGTATGACCAATATTGTGTCATGCCAGACCTGATAGATAAAGCTTACGTGCATTAATAGCGTAGCCTGCGCTGGCGAAACGGGAGTATTTAAGTTGAAACTTACCGCGTGAGCCACATATAGAGAGAAGCGTTTTTATCAAATGCAAACCGAATCAGAACCGGAGATTATTATTTGATACGGAAAAGAATAAAGGTCTTATACTGACCTTCAGGATCGTCTCTATCAGACTGGTTATCAACTATTTTTTATAAATTGTAAGATAATTTTAGCCATGCTAATCTGGCTCAAAAATCACCGGAGAAAAGTCTTATGAAAATCGCCGTATATAGCACAAAGCAGTACGACAAAAAGTACCTGCAAAATGTGAATGAGGCTTATGGCTTTGAGCTTGAATTTTTCGACTTTCTGTTAACGGAAAAAACCGCCAAAACGGCCCACGGCTGCGAAGCGGTGTGTATTTTCGTCAATGATGACGGCAGCCGCCCGGTGCTGGAAGAGTTGAAGAAAAATGGCGTTAAGTACATCGCCCTGCGCTGTGCGGGCTTTAACAACGTCGATCTCGATGCGGCTAAAGAGCTTGGCCTGCGCGTGGTGCGCGTTCCGGCCTATTCACCGGAAGCGGTAGCTGAACACGCCATCGGCATGATGATGACGCTGAACCGCCGTATTCACCGCGCGTATCAGCGTACCCGTGACGCCAACTTCTCGCTGGAAGGATTAACCGGATTCACCATGTACGGTAAAACCGCTGGGGTGATTGGTACCGGGAAAATCGGTATTGCGGCACTGCGCATTCTTAAAGGTTTCGGCATGCGTCTGCTGGCGTTCGACCCGTATCCGAGCGCTGCTGCACTGGAACTGGGCGTTGAATATGTCGACCTGGCGACGCTGTTTTCTCAATCGGACGTTATCTCCCTGCACTGCCCACTGACGCCAGAAAACTATCATCTACTGAACGCCGATGCGTTTGCGCAGATGAAAGACGGCGTGATGATCGTCAACACCAGTCGTGGTGCGCTGATTGATTCTCAGGCTGCGATTGATGCGCTGAAAAACCAGAAAATTGGCTCGCTGGGGATGGACGTGTACGAGAACGAACGCGATCTGTTCTTCGAAGATAAGTCTAACGACGTGATTCAGGATGACGTGTTCCGTCGCTTGTCTGCCTGCCATAACGTGCTGTTTACCGGCCACCAGGCTTTCCTGACCGCCGAAGCACTGACCAGCATTTCTGAAACCACGCTGGAAAACCTGCGCCAGATCGACAAAGGCACAGATTGCCCGAACGCCCTGGCGTAAGTGCGCACCGTTTGCCGGGTAGCGTTTGCCCGGCAAACGAAGAGAACGCTTGTAGGCCGGATAAGGCACCGCCGTATCCGGCAGCCTTGTACAAGGCCCGATGCGCTACGCTTGTCGGGCCTACGTAAGAGCAGACGGCAATTCAACACGCCAGCCACTGCACTTCGCAGTCGCTTGTTCCGCAAAAAAGCAGACTTCGCTCCGGCATCTGTAGCCACCCCGCAGGAAACACCACATCACGTAAGTCGTCGCGCTTGCTCTCCCCCGGCAGGAAATCATCCCGACAGGCAATGATCTCGATTGGCGAACTTTCCCCATTGCGATAATCAAAGATAAACCTGGCCGCGTAGTAGTGGCGGTTCAGTTCCGAATCAAAATGCGCTACGTGCGCCAGCGCCTCTACTCGCCCATCTGGCAGTAAGCGGGCGCTGTTCACCCCGCACCAGTCCATACTCTCGACATGGTGCAGCAATGTGGCTTTCGTGATTGACGCCTCATTGAGATCGTTGAGTGACGCCACGATCGTCCAGCCAATCGTCCCGCGGCCGCCGATCGCCCCCTGAGGCCGGGTGAACACCAGTACACGTCGGTCGGGTAACGAGAGAAGCCGGATATCTTTCATTCCCCATGGCCCCGTTGCTATCAGATGCATTTGGGAGATTGACGGCCCGGCCCAGAACTGCGTTCGCCAGCGTACAGGCTGGTGAGATGTATCAAATTCCACTTCCACTCCGCCCATTACGAGCTGGTTGTCTACCCAGGCTACAAAGGGATCCTGAAGCGCAAAGCGTGGCGCATCCTCCAGCAATGATGCATCGTTATGACCATCCCATGCGAAGAAACAGACCAGCGACATTTCGCTCGTGCGCGCTTCCACACGTGCGGCAATCATCCACCGATCCGCGTCGCAAAACGGCACGGAGGGATTATAGACATCCATGCCTTTCACACCATGAAAGCGAATTTTTCCACATTTTCGCGGCGTTCGTTGCGCGAGATAGCGCTGATAGAGGCAGCTGACGCGGGCAACCATTACGCCAGCCTCAGATGACGCCACAATGCATCCAGCGGCCAGGTCGCCAGCGCGGTGCACTCATCCGCTGCGCCATACCACACGTGCAACACATCGTCACGCATCAGCGCCCCGCAGGTGAACACCACATTGCCAAAAAAGCCTTCCAGCTCGTACGGCGCGGCGGGCTCCAGCAAGGGCACCGGTGATTTCGCCAGAATTTTGGTGGGATCGTTTAGATCGAGCAGCAGCGCGCCGAGGCAGTAGCGCTGGTCAGCATCTACACCGTGATAAATTTCCAGCCAGCCGCGTTCGGTTTTTATAAGCGGCGCGCCGCCACCGGATTTGCGCGCATCCCACTCATCACCGGAGCGCCCAAGCAGGTGGCGATGATTGCCCCAGTGCAGCATATCCGGGGATTCGCAGATCCAGATTTCCGGGTGACCAAAGTGACACGGTGCCGGGCGGGTCAGCGCCATATAACGACCGTTCACTTTTTCCGGGAAGAAACAGACGTCGCGGTTATCCGGGCACAGGATCAGCCCTTTCTTCTCAACGGTGACAAAATCGCGCGTTGTCGCCAGCGCGGTAGAAATCCCAAGCGATGAAACCGCAGAATAATTAATATACCAGGTGCCTTCGATTTCAGTGATACGCGCATCCTCGCAGCCAAATTCTTCATACTGCGTGTTGGCGATAATAAAAGGATGATCGTCAATGGTGAAATGCACGCCATCATGGCTACGCGCCAGACGCAAATGCGACATAGACGTCAGCCAAACCTGCGCCCTGTCGCTTTTCAGCACAATGGTTCGTGGGTCGCTGAAGTCATAACGCTCGTCGCGTCTGTCAAATGCGGTGGTCGATTCCACCCAGCCCGCGTCTGTTTTTTCCAGCAACGGAACGACTATCAGATTGGGATCCTGGCTAATCACGCTTTCCGCAACGCGTAACAGCAGAATGATTTCATCGCCAAATTCGGTCACGCCGGTATTGAACACACATTCTACCTTTCTGCCCGGCTGCGAGGGCACGATGTCGGCCGGGGTAATCAGCGGGTTATTACTGTGCCTGTTCATAAACTCTCCTTTTAATTAAACAGTGATTCTTCCCAATTTCGGGGGCGTCATCGCCATACAGGATATCGGCGGCAACGGAATGCCAGGGGTTAGGGACTGACTCACCAAAATTAATGGCGACCCATACCTGTTCGCTGGCGCTGCGGCGTGTAAACCAGATACACGCATTGGTCAGCGCGAGCGGCCCCTGCTGACCGTGGATTAACGCCTCCGTTTGGCGGCGAAGGGTGATGAGGTGCTGATAGCGGTGCCAAAGTGATGCCTCGTCCATTTGCTGAGACCGGGCATTCAGCAGCGCGATATCGCCGTTGACGGGCATCCACGGCGCAACCGTTGAGAAACCGCCAAATGGCGCATCCCGCCAGGGAATGGGTGCACGTGATCCGTCACGGGAGTGCTCAAGCGCCAGCGTTAACGCCGTTTCGGGTGATTTTCCCGCGTCCAGCGCAGTCTGATAATGGGTGATCCCCTGGATATCAAACAATTGATCGGCGCGTTGCGCACGATAATCCGTAAGCCCAAGCTCCTCCCCCTGGAAAATAAAGGGCACGCCGCTAACGGTCAGTTGAAGCGCCAGTACGGCCAGCGCCCGCGCGGTATCGCGCTCGTTTTCACCAAAGCGACTGATCATGCGTGACATATCATGGCTGGAAAAAAAGAGCGTGGGCAGGCCGGATTGCTGCTCTAGTGTGGATTTCAGCGCCGCATAGAGATTGGCGACATTGAAGGTTTTCTGGCTGCCGATGTTGAAGTTAAACACCACGTCCATAAGCGTCGGGCGTTGATAACGCTTCAGTACGGTCAGGTCGTCGCTGCCAATCTCACCAATCAGGAAAAATTCCCCCTGCTGGCGAATATAACCACAAAGCCGTTCAAGGGTGGCGATAATACCGGGTTGGTTGATGTCGAATGCGTGTTTCTGTTCACCCTTTTCTTGCGGGTTATCAGCCAGCACACCGTCGGTGGTCAGGAAGTTAATCACGTCGAAGCGAAAACCATCGACGCCCTGCGCTATCCAGTAATCAATAACCCGATGAATCTCCTTCTCAACCTGCGGATTCGCCCAATTCAGGTCAACCTGCTGCGGGGCGAATTTATGGTAATAGTACTGGCCGGTATCGGGCTCAGCAGTCCACGCGCTTCCCGAGAAAAACGACTGCCAGTTATTAGGCTGGTCGCGAAAAATAAAGTAATCGCGATAGCGGCTCGCCGGGTTATTCCACGCATCCTTAAACCACGGATGTTCAGACGAAACGTGGTTCACCACCAGGTCAATAATGACGCGAATTCCCCGCGCATGGCAGCCAGCCACCAACTGGCGAAAATCGTCCATATTGCCAAAACGTTCATCGACCGCGCAGTAGTCGCTGATATCGTAGCCGTTATCCACCAGCGGTGATGGATAGAACGGCGTAATCCACACCGCACCTATGCCAAGCGACTGGAGATAATCAAGTTTTGAGATAAGGCCGGGGAAATCTCCCAGGCCATCGCCATTACCGTCACAGAAGGACGGCAAATAGATTTGATAGCAGGTGGCAGCCTGCCACCAGGGTTTACTTTCCATAGCATCTGCCCTATTTCAGTGACAACGACATTCCTTCGAGGAAGTATTTGCGAAACACAATAAACAGAATGACGACAGGCAACATTTGCACGACCGACCCCGCGAGCACCGGGCCGAGGTAAACACCATACGATTTACTGAATGTTGCCAGCAGCACGGAGAACGGCATTTTGTCCACTTCGCGCATCACGATAAGTGGCCACAGGAAGTTGTCCCACGAGCTGGAAAAAGTGAACAATGCCACGATCGCCAGAATGGATTTGTTCAGCGGCATCATCACGTGACGCAGGATCCCCCACAGGCTGGCGTGGTCGAGGCGTGCGGCGTAGAGATAATCGTTTGGCGTCCCTTTAAAGCTTTGTGACACCATGAAAATCCCCCACGCGCTCATGGCGTAAGGCAGGATCATCGCGCTATAGCTGTTGATAAGGCCCAGTTCCCGCATCAGCACAAACTGCGGGATGATGAACATAAAGACCGGGAACACCATCTGTACAATCAACAGGTTACGGAATGCATTTTTGCCACGAAACTCGGTTTTCGCCACCGCATAGCCCACCAGCATGGAGGTGATTGTCACGCAGGCGGTAATGGTTATTGAGACGAACAGCGAGTTGCATAACGTGCGTAAGAACGGCTTATCCGCACGATTGCTGTTATCAAACAGAAAGGTGTAATTTTCCAGCGTTAAATGGCCGGAGAACAGCCCGGTGGTATAGATTTCCGCCGTCGGTTTCAGCGACGAAATGACCATCCAGACAAATGGATAGAGCCAGGTAAGCGCCAGCAGAAACATCACGGCGTGGATTACAAGACTCAAAGGCGTGAGCTTTTTCATTCACACGATCTCAATATTTTTTTCGTACAGTTTGCGGAAGAGCCATATCGCCAGGAAGCTGCACGCCGCCACGATAATCGACATGGTCGCCGCCCAGGTGGGCTTCATCTTCTGGAACGCCACTTCGTACATCACTACCATCGGGCTGGTGGTGCTGTTAAGCGGCCCGCCACCGGTAATCAGGTAGGGTTCGGTAAAAATGGCGAAGGCGACGGTCATGGCGAGCACCACGACCATCACGATTTGCGCATTCATCATCGGTAACGTAATTGCCCAACTCTGTTTGAATTTTCCGGTTTTATCTAACAGTGCCGCACTGTAAATATCTTTTGGAATTGCCAGCATGCCGGAATAAAGAATAAGCCCGTAGTAGCCGACAAATTTCCAGGTCACGATCAGCGCAATAGATAACATCGCACAATCCGGGTTGGTAAACCACGGAACCGAGACGCCCGCCCATTCACGTAAAAATTGATTTACCGGGCCGTATTCACTAAACAATTTAGAAAAAACGATGGAGTAAGCCACACCCGATGAGATATTTGCCAACAAAAAGCTCAGGGCAATAAATGATTTGCCATATTTAATTCTTTTCAACCCCGCGGCGAAAAGCATGGAAGAGATAAATACAATCGGCAGATACCACATCAGGAAACGACAGACGTTCCACATCGATTGCCAAAATAATTTATCCTGCATCACGCCAAAGAGATTTTGCAGGCCAATAAATTTCGGCGTACCAATAAATTGCCACTGGGTCACGCTGAGAACCGCCAGCCAGGCCAGCGGATAAAACCAGAATAACAGCGAATATCCAATCCAGGTGGAGGCCAAAAGGCCTCCGGTGCGGGAATCATATCCAGCCATGACTTCCCCTTATTTCGCCAGCAGGGTGTTAATTTCCTGGGATGATTGTTCAAGTGCTTTAACGGGATCGGTATTTTCGAAAATAACCTGTTCCAGCATCTGCGTCATGCTGCGCTGAACTTCGGTGGTTTGCGTGGTGGCAACCGGCGGTAGCGCAACATCCACATAGGACGCAATCTCTTTTTCCAGCGGATTTTTGTCGAAGTAGCTGACAAAAGTCGGATTGCTGAGCAGGTCGGCGCGAGCCGGCGGCATCCCGGTCAGTTCAAGCCAGGTACGATCGTGCTCGACGTTGCTGAACACCCACTGCATAAACGCCCAGGCTTCAGCTTTATGCTTACTGGAATTGAAGATAACCATCCCTTTACTGTCGCCGAAGGTATGCGGATGCGCAGTCCCTTTTTCCGTCAGCATCGGGCCAATCTGAATGGATTTGAGGACTTCCGGGTACTGTTTACGGTAGCGCGCGAGATCCCACGGGCCACGCGCAGAAGCCAGTACCTGCCCGCTTGCCAGCGGATCGTCCGCCGAGGTGAAGTCGTAGCTGCTCCATTTACTGTCGAAGACTTTTCCCATAAACGTCAGCACGGACAACCCGGAGGGATCGTTAAACTGAGCTTTATTATCAATAATATAAGATTGGCCATTGCTTTGCGCATAGTACAGCGGGATGAGATCGAACCAGCGTTCCCACCAGTTTTTACCGGCAGTGAGTTGAATGGTGTAGCCGTGGTTATCCTGCGCGCGTTTTTCCGCCAGTTGATAGAGTTCGTCGTAGCGGGTTGGCACATGGTCAAAACCATACTGCTTGAGCAAATCGCCACGCCACCACCAGACAATCGGGTTGACGTAAATCGGCAGTACCGTCTGTTTGCCGTTGAGTTTCCATGCCGGAAGAATATTCGTCATTTGACGATTTTTGATGAGTTCTTCATAGCCCGGCATTTTTGACAGATCTTCCGTTTGACCAATTTCATCAAGCTGGCTGGCAAAACCGATAAATATATTGCTGGATAAATCGGGTTCCGTTCCTGAAGCCAACGCATTCATAATGGCTTCTTCGGAACTATTTGCCGCAGGAATAGTTGTAAACTCGACAGGAGTATGAGCCGGATCTTTATTCCACTCTTTTACCATCGTATTCCAGAATGCTTCTTCATTTTCATTCGGTGCCACCCACATTTTAATCGGTGTTTTCGCTGATTCTTCCGCTGGTTTTTCATCTGGCCCACAGCCAGATAATGACAACATCAGCAATGCTGACGCCGTTAATTTAGCCATCATCGCGGTCTTCACAATATCTCTCCTCTTCCCTAGAAAGGACAATTAAATCGTAAAAGCTGATTTTGAATGAGGCGTAAATTAGCACTCTGTTTTTCTGTTTAACGTTAAACACATCACAAAACGATTTTTGTTTAACGTTAAACTCAGCGCCAGTTGCATTTAAAAAAGACAAATACATAGAACGCAAGAATATATAAACAAGAAATATAGATTATTAAATGAAAATAAATCCACGTGATAACACAGTGACACCACGCATTACGATTAAATCTTTAGCGACAATATTAGGCGTGTCGCACACCACCGTCTCTAATGCATGGAATAACCCGGAAAAGCTGTCGCCAGAATTACGCGATCATATTTTACGTTATGCCAGCGAAATAGGTTTTCAGGGGCCGGACAAACTGGCGCGCGCACTGCGTACCGGGAAAGCCAACACCATTGGTGTGATTTTTAACGATTCAATGAGCTATGTGTTTATCGATCCCCATGATATTGCGTTGATGCGCGGCATTGCCTCGCGCTGCGAAGCGCAGGACGTCAATCTGGCGTTGATTCCCCTGCGCAAACCGCGACAAACCGGAACAACGCCGCTCACGGCGCTGGTCGATGGCTATATCCTCAATGCCACCCACAACAGCGCGGATGTTATCCAGCAAATTCTGGCTCGCGGTCAGCGCGTGGTGACACTCGATTTCCAGTTTCCAGGCTACAGCAGCGTCTCCATCGATAACGCAGGCGCGATGCACGACATCGCCAACTATCTGTTAAGCAAAGGGCATCGGCGCTTTGGCATTATCGCCTTCGCCTCGCAGGCCGATACCCTCGGAATGCGATCGCTCAGTGAAGCCGTTATCGGTGATAACACCCTGATGCTCACTCGCGTTAATGCGTGCCGTGACGCCTTTCTCGCTCATGGCATCGATGTCGATCGCTGTTGGCTGTATGAAACCCGCCACGATGAGGATCACGGCGAAGCCGCCGCCCAGGCGCTGCTGACCCCCCACCCCGATATCACCGCACTGATTTGCCTTTCAGACCGTTTTGCCGTCGGCGCGATTCGCTATTGCCACCGGGCCGGGTTGGCGGTGCCAGATCAGGTCGCCGTTACCGGCTTCGATAACCTGGCGGTCAATGTCGATGGCGTAGGGCTTACCACTATCGCGCAGGATGCCGAGCGTAAAGGCGAAATCGCCGTGGAACTGCTTTTGAGCACCGGGCCCGTCACCCACCATGAACTGCCAAGGCAGCTCGTTATCCGGGAATCGGCCTGAAATTTTAGTTAAACCGAAGAGTAGATTATGGACGAACTAACGTGTTTTAAAGCCTATGACATTCGTGGCGAAGTGGGCGTCAACCTGACCCCGGATATCGCCTTTCGCATTGGTCGCGCCTGGGCCGCGTGGCTACATCCACGGCGGGTGGTTGTTGGCGCCGATATCCGCCTGAGCTCTGAAAGCCTGAAAAGCGCACTGATCGACGGGCTCACAGCCAGCGGCGTTGATGTTATTGATATTGGTCTGAGCGGTACCGAGGAAATCTACTTCGCCACCCGTGAACTCCGTGCCGACGGCGGTATACAGGTCACCGCCAGCCACAACCCGGCTCACTATAACGGCATGAAGCTGGTGCGCGAAGAGGCGCGTCCGGTCAGCAATGATAATGGCCTGCTGGACGTTAAAGCCCTCGCCGAACAGAATCACTTTCCCCCCACCGTTCATCGCGGCCAGGTGATTCACTACGATAATCGCCCGGCATGGGTCGCCTGTCTGCTGCGCTTTATGCACCACGCGCCGGTGCGCCCGTTACGCATTGTGGTGAATGCGGGGCACGGTACCGCTGGCCCGGCGTTGGATGCGCTGGACGCCGGGTTGAAATCGCGCGGTATCAACGTGGAGTTTATCCGCATCCACCATCAGCCCGATGGCACCTTCCCGGCGGGTATTCCTAACCCGATGCTGGCTGAAAACCGCGAGGTGACCCGCCAGGCCGTCATCAACCATCGCGCTGATTTTGGCGTCGCCTGGGACGGTGATTTTGACCGCTGCTTCTTCTTTGACGAGCGCGGAGAATTTGTTGAGAGCTACTACCTGGTGGGCTTGTTCGCCGAACATTTTCTCCAGCAGGCGTCGGGAGGCACCATCCTTCTCGATCCGCGTCTGACCTGGAATACCCTGGAAATGGTCACGCAGCGTGGCGGAAAACCGATTATCAGCAAAACCGGTCATGCCTTTATCAAAGCGCGTATGCGCGAGGAAGATGCTATCTATGGCGGCGAGATGAGCGGCCATCACTATTTCCGTGATTTTGGCTACTGCGACAGCGGCATGATCCCGTTGCTGCTGATGTTACAAATTATCGGCCGGGATACGTGCTCCCTTTCCTCTTTAGTGACGCTGGCGCAGGCGCGTTTTCCGGTTTCCGGCGAGCTGAACATGACCGTTACCGATCCGGAATATGTGATGGCCTGCGTGGCTGCGCATTACCAATCTCAAGCCGCGCAGCACGACGACTGCGACGGTCTGAGCCTCGATTTCGCCAACTGGCGCTTTAATTTACGTGCATCGAATACCGAGCCGTTGCTGCGACTGAATGTGGAAACGCGCGCGGATGGCGTCTTACTGGCTGATAAAACAGACGAACTTCTCACGTTGATTGCCGCATATGGAAAAGTTAAGGAGAGCCAATGACCGCGCTGAGTCTTAAAAACATTCACAAGGTTTATGATAAGAGCACCATTATTGAGAACCTTTCTCTGGAGATCGCTTCCGGGGAATTCATCGTTCTGGTGGGGCCGTCGGGATGTGGGAAATCCACCCTTCTGCGCATGATTGCCGGGCTGGAATCGCCAGATGGCGGTACGCTAAAAATGGGCGATCGCGATGTCACTGAAGTGGCTGCCGGGAAGCGAAATCTGTCGATGGTATTTCAGTCCTACGCGCTTTATCCGCACATGACTGTGAAGGAAAACCTCTCGTTTGGGTTACGCAACTTACGCACGCCAGCCGATGAAATCGACAAGCGCATCACCCATGCGGCGACTATGCTTAAGCTCGATGAAATGCTCGACCGTTTACCGCAAAATTTGTCCGGCGGCCAGCGCCAGCGCGTGGCAATTGGCCGCTCAATTGTCCAGCAGCCTGAACTGTTTCTGTTTGATGAACCGCTCTCTAACCTGGATGCCGCCCTGCGCGTTGAGATGCGACAAGAGATCCAGCAACTGCATAACACGCTGAAAAACACCATGATCTATGTGACCCACGATCAGGTCGAAGCCATGACCCTCGCTGACCGGATTGTGGTGTTGTATAAAGGGAAAATTGAGCAGGTCGGTACGCCGCTGGATCTCTACAATCATCCGGCAAACCTGTTTGTCGCGGAGTTTATCGGCACGCCGAAAATCAATATCTTGCCTGCGGTCTGGCGGGCTGGCGCGCTGCATATTGCCGACGCGCTGACTTTCCCCCTCTCCCGCCCACTGGCAGGCATGAGCGACGGCGATAAAGTATTCGTCGCCATTCGCCCGGAACACATTCAGTATCAGCAGGAAGGTGATTTCGCCATAACGGCAAAAACACGGCTTTGTGAGCTTCAGGGCGACTCTACCCTGGTGTGGATGGATCTTAACGGACATTCACTTTGTCTGAAATCATTCCAGCAGTTGAGCTTCGCACCGGGTACAAGCTTATCGCTTACCGTACAGGAATCACATCTGCATCTCTTTGATGCACTAGGGAAAAGAGTCGCAGAACGTTAAAGCATTTCGATGCGAGTATCCGATATTAACGATGCTCGCATAAGATTTCCCCTAAGCACTTTCAGATAATCCCCACAGACGCTGTTGGTTGTAAAGTTACACTCAAGAAACATTGATAGTGTGAATAATCTCTCGGGGATACTAATGAAAAGAAAGGTCTGCCTGGTAGCAGCCGTTGCACTGCTGGCGGGATGTGTCTACAACAGCAAAGTCTCAACAAGCGCAGAACAGCTTCAGCACCACCGTTTCGTACTGGAAAGCGTGGATGGAAAAGCCTTAACCAACGTTAAAACGCCGCTGGAACTCAGTTTCGGCCAGGAAACGGCCATCATCCATCAACTGCACGTTTCCGGCAATATGTGTAACCAGTTCAACGGCACGGGACGCGTGTCCGACGGTGGTGAGTTGAAAGTGAAAGAACTGGCGATGACACGCAAGCTCTGCACCGACCCCGAGCTTAATGAACTGGATAAAACGATCAGCACCATGCTTTCACAAGGCGCACAGGTTGATTTGACCGAGTCGCAATTGACCCTGGCCACGGCGCAGCACACGCTGATTTATAAACTGTCTGACCTGGTGAATTAACCGGGTTAGTAATTTCCACAGCTTCCGACGGCGAGGGATTGCTCGCTGCAACGTTTCCCGTTAGGTAATGCGCACATGCCGATACTGGAACCGTCGAGCTGTCTTGCCACAGAAAGTGACCCGCCAATCATGGCGCAATTAGCCTGCCCAGAATTGGACATTGCCGCTCTCATCCCTGGCGAAACGTGTGCGGCGGTAGCCTGCTGAACGGGCTCACTGCTGCACGCCGACAATAATAAGGCCGCACACCCCACGAAAAACGCTGCTCGCATGTGTCTCTCTCCGTAACAAAATAATTAGCAAACCTATGCATAATAGGCATCACACGCCGGCCCGTCGAGAGAGGGAACGCGCATTTATGCGCTCCAGAAACATTTTCTGTCAATTTTTATGACCAGAATCATCTGATGTGGGTCACTGACCCGCATCAAGGACACAAAAGCAAAAATGATTCAGCCTGACGTTTGCTAGACTTTATAAGAAATCATCCCCAGTAACGTCGCGGATTTTTGTTGGCTTTATGACGTTCAGAATGATGTTTATCAGGTTCGCGGATTTTTCCCCGAGCGTCTTTTTGCGCAATGTAAGGTGTTCTCAATGATCACAGTTGATGGTAATGGCGCAGTAGCGAGCGTCGCGTTTCGCACCAGCGAAGTTATCGCGATTTACCCCATTACACCCAGTTCCACGATGGCTGAGCAGGCTGACGCCTGGGCAGGCAACGGCCTGAAAAACGTATGGGGCGATACGCCTCGCGTGGTAGAGATGCAGTCGGAAGCCGGGGCCATCGGCGCGGTGCACGGTGCATTACAAACCGGTGCTCTTTCCACCTCTTTCACGTCATCGCAGGGATTACTGTTGATGATTCCAACATTGTACAAACTGGCCGGGCAGTTAACGCCGTTTGTACTGCACGTCGCCGCGCGTACCGTCGCCACTCACGCGCTCTCTATTTTTGGCGATCACTCTGACGTGATGGCCGTTCGCCAGACCGGGTGCGCCATGCTGTGCGCCGGTAGCGTACAGGAAGCGCAGGATTTCGCGCTGATTTCCCATATTGCCACGCTGAAGAGCCGCATTCCGTTTATTCATTTCTTCGATGGATTCCGGACGTCGCACGAAATTAACAAAATCGTACCGCTGGCCGATGACACCATTCGTGGGCTGATGCCAGAGGAAGAAATTGCCGCGCACCGCGCCCGGGCGCTGAACCCGGAACATCCGGTTATCCGTGGTACATCGGCCAACCCGGACACCTATTTCCAGTCTCGCGAAGCCACTAACCCGTGGTACAACGCTGTTTATGAGCACGTCGAGCAAGCCATGCGCGATTTCGCCGAGGCGACCGGACGCGAGTACAAACCGTTTGAATACTACGGCCACCCGCAGGCGGAACGCGTCATTGTGATTATGGGTTCCGCCATCGGCACCTGCGAAGAGGTGGTCGATGAACTGCTGACGCGCGGTGAGAAAGTGGGCGTGCTCAAGGTGCGCCTCTACCGTCCTTTTTCCGCGCGACACCTGTTACAGGCTCTGCCGGAAAGCGCACGCAGCGTGGCAGTGCTCGATCGCACGAAAGAGCCCGGCGCACAGGCCGAACCGCTCTATCTCGACGTAATGACCGCGCTGGCGGAAGCCTTTAATCAGGGCGAGCGCGAAACGCTGCCGCGCGTCATCGGTGGCCGCTACGGCCTTTCCTCGAAAGAGTTCGGCCCGGAATGCGTGCTGGCTATATTCAGCGAGCTCAGCCAGGCGAAACCGAAACCACGCTTCACCGTCGGGATTTATGATGACGTGACTAATCTGTCTCTGGCGCTGCAAGAAAACAGTCTGCCGTCGCGCGCGAAGCTGGAAGCCCTTTTCTATGGTCTCGGCAGCGACGGTAGCGTGTCGGCGACGAAAAACAATATCAAGATTATCGGTAACTCGACGCCGTGGTTCGCGCAGGGTTATTTCGTCTACGACTCGAAAAAAGCGGGCGGCCTGACCGTGTCACATTTGCGCGTCAGCGAGGAACCGATTCGTTCAGCTTATCTGGTCGCTCAGGCCGATTTTGTCGGCTGCCACCAGCTCCAGTTTATTGATAAGTACCAGATGGCGGAACGCCTCAAACCTGGCGGTATTTTCCTGCTCAATACACCGTATCAGGCGGATGAAGTATGGGCGCGGCTGCCGCAGGAAGTACAGGCGGTGCTGAATCAGAAAAAAGCACGTTTTTACGTGATTAACGCTGCGAAAATCGCCCGTGAATGCGGCCTGGCCGCGCGTATTAACACGGTGATGCAGATGGCGTTCTTCCATCTGACACAAATCCTGCCGGGCGATAGCGCGATTATGGAATTGCAGGGCGCGATTGCCAAAAGCTACAGCAGCAAAGGCCAGGATCTGGTTGAGCGTAACTGGCAGGCGCTGGCGCTGGCCCGCGAATCGCTGTTTGCGGTGCCGCTGGAGCCGGTCGTCGCCAGCAGCCCGAACCGGCCACCGGTCGTTTCCGACGCCGCGCCTGATTTTGTGAAAACCGTCACCGCCGCGATGCTGGCGGGGCTGGGCGATGCCCTGCCCGTCTCTGCGCTGCCGCCGGATGGCACCTGGCCGGTAGGCACAACGAAATGGGAAAAACGCAACATTGCCGAAGAGATCCCAATCTGGAAAGAGGAACTCTGTACCCAGTGCAACCACTGCGTCGCTGCCTGCCCTCACTCGGCAATCCGCGCCAAAGTGGTCTCCCCGGACGCAATGGAAAACGCCCCTGCCTCCCTGCACTCTCTGGATGTGAAATCCCGCGATATGCGCGGTCAGAAGTATGTTCTGCAGGTTGCGCCGGAAGATTGCACCGGCTGTAATCTGTGCGTCGAAGTGTGCCCGGCCAAAGACCGTCAGAACCCGGACATCAAAGCTATCAATATGATGTCACGTCTGGAACATGTGGAAGAAGAGAAAGTGAACTACGACTTCTTCCTCGGCTTGCCAGAAATCGACCGTAGTAAACTGGAACGTATCGATATCCGTACGTCACAGTTGATCACCCCGCTGTTCGAATACTCCGGTGCCTGTTCCGGCTGCGGTGAGACGCCGTATATCAAGTTACTCACCCAACTGTATGGCGACCGTATGCTGATTGCCAACGCCACCGGGTGTTCTTCCATTTACGGCGGGAACCTGCCCTCTACGCCGTATACCACCGATATTAATGGTCGCGGCCCGGCATGGGCGAACTCACTGTTTGAGGATAACGCCGAATTCGGTCTTGGCTTCCGCCTGACGGTCGATCAACATCGCCAGCGCGTGATGCGTCTGCTGGACGGCTTTGCAGAGCACATTCCGGCAGAATTGAATGCGGCGCTGCACTCCGATGCCACGCCGGAAATTCGCCGGGAACAGGTCGCACAGCTTCGCGCGGCACTGGCCAATGTCGATGGCGCGCAAGAGTTGCTGACGGATGCCGATGCGCTGGTCGAGAAATCGGTGTGGCTGATTGGCGGCGACGGCTGGGCGTACGATATTGGCTTTGGCGGTCTGGATCACGTGATGAGCCTGACCGAAAACGTCAATATTTTGGTGCTGGATACCCAATGTTACTCCAACACCGGCGGTCAGGCATCGAAAGCCACCCCGCTCGGCGCAGTCACGAAATTTGGTGAACACGGGAAGCGCAAAGCACGCAAAGACCTTGGCGTCAGCATGATGATGTACGGTCACGTTTATGTCGCGCAGATTTCGCTGGGCGCGCAGCTTAACCAGACGGTGAAAGCCATCCAGGAAGCGGAGTCGTATCCTGGCCCATCGCTGATTATCGCCTACAGCCCGTGTGAAGAGCATGGTTACGACCTGGCACTGAGTCACGATCAGATGCGTCAGTTAACCGCATCTGGCTTCTGGCCGCTGTTCCGGTTCGACCCGCGTCGTGCCGATGAAGGGAAAATCCCGCTGATGCTCGATTCTCGCCCGCCATCAGCAGCGCTGGATGAAACGCTGATGAATGAGCAGCGCTTCCGTCGTCTTAACACGCAGCAACCGGAAGTGGCAGAACAGCTCTGGAAGGATGCGGCAGACGATCTGCAAAAACGCTATGACTTCCTGGCGATGCTGGCGGGTAAAGCAGAAAAACCGACAGCCGGGGAATAAGTTTTTTCTCAATCCGTAAAAAAAAGCCCGAATAGTTATTCGGGCTTGTCTTTTATAAAGACGAAAATAAAAACGGCACACGTTAATCAATCAGTGTGTGACAATAAAGGCATATAACGGCTGCATCTTACTGCGAAAATACTGCATTGTATAATTTTTATTTTATATATATTTAATGAATATATTCACCATAATTATTACTGTTTCACAGGAATTATATTCTTGAGATTTTACTTATTCCGTAACAATTGTTTTTTACCATCTCTTCTTTGACTCAATTAGCATGCGTAAGTTCCCTGATGGGAATCGAGTGTATAAAAACAATCTAAAGGAATAATTAAATGAAAAGAAAAGTACTGGCCCTTGTCATCCCTGCACTTCTTTGCGCAGGCGCCGCTCACGCAGCAGAAATTTATAACAAAGATGGCAACAAATTAGATCTTTATGGCAAAGTGGATGGTCTGCATTATTTCTCTGATGACACCAACAGCGATGGTGATATGAGCTATGTGCGTCTGGGTTTCAAAGGCGAAACGCAGATTAACGATATGCTGACCGGCTATGGTCAATGGGAATATAACGTTCAGGCGAACAATACTGAGTCCAGCAGCGATCAGTCCTGGACGCGTCTGGCCTTCGCGGGCCTGAAGTTTGGTGAATACGGTTCCTTCGATTATGGCCGTAACTACGGTGTCCTGTACGACATTGAAGGCTGGACAGATATGCTGCCGGAATTTGGCGGCGACTCCTATTCGAAAGCGGATAACTTTATGACCAACCGCGCCAATGGCGTGGCCACTTACCGCAACAGCGACTTCTTTGGTCTGGTTGATGGCCTGAACTTTGCGCTGCAGTATCAGGGCAATAACGAAGGCAATAACTGCAAAGAATATTACTGTGGTTCCAACGAAGGAACGGGTAATAGCAATGGCCGCAACATCCGTAACGAGAACGGCGACGGCTGGGGTCTGGCATCTACCTACAATATTGGCATGGACTTTAGCGTTGGTGCCGCCTACGCCTCTTCTGACCGTACCAATGACCAGGTTAACGCAGGCATCCCGGCAAATAGCGCCTATGCTGGCGGCGATAAAGCCGACGCGTGGACGGTGGGTATGAAATATGACGCCAACAATATCTATCTGGCGACCATGTATTCTGAAACCCGTAACATGACCCCATACGGCAGCACCAGCAGCGATAATGGCGGCGGTATTGCAGACAAAACGCAGAACTTCGAAGTGACCGCGCAGTACCAGTTCGACTTCGGTCTGCGCCCGGCCGTTTCCTTCCTGATGTCTAAAGGGAAAGACCTGCAAACCACCAACGGCGTGGGTGATAAAGATCTGGTCAAATACGCCGATGTGGGTATGACCTACTTCTTCAACAAAAACATGTCTACCTACGTTGATTATAAAATCAACCTGCTGGATGAAGACGACGCGTTCTACACCAGCAACGGTATCTCTACCGACGACGTGGTCGGTGTCGGCCTGGTGTATCAGTTCTGATAATATTTACCCGCTGGAAACGGCGGGTATTTTCTAAACCCGGAACTTTTCATTTCAACCCGTCAGTTTTTCTTCACCTTTTTGCAGGTTATATTTTTTATAACACGACAGGAGGGGCAAGATGAAAACCGTCGAATCATACCTACAGATTATGAAAAAGCGATGGCTACAGGAACCCAAAATTAAACATTATTTTTTGGTATTCTATTTAACGCCAGAGCAACGCTATGAACGCCTAAAAGAGATCATGGCACCGGTAAGTCGAAAATAGAATATATTCAGTAAACAAATGAAATCAGCGTTATCGTGGCGAGCCCGTTATGATCCGGCTCGCCAGCCAGTTTTATTGCACTTCAGCGACGTTATTTATTTCGCCTTTAAAACCGGTTTTCGCTATCGCCGCGAGCAGTCGCTGATTATCAAAGTTATCAGGCACCGTCACCAGCGCCTGACGCGTTTTCAACGAGGCTTTCGCTTTAATCACACCGTCGGTGCTACGTAATGCCTGATTAATGGAAATCACGCACAGCGAACAGTTCATTTCACCCACATCGATGGTTACCAGCTTATCTCCCGCCCAGCTTACGGGCGCGGCCAGTAACAGCGCGATGCACAGTAACTTTTTCATTCCATCATCTCCCAAATCCAGGGCAGCACATACGGATACGTGAGCAAAGCCAGTACCAACGGCACCGACAACCAGTACAGCCACACCAGCACCCGACGGCTGACTACGCTTACGCAGATAGGCTTCGGGGACAGATATAAACGCCAGAAACCACGCGCCATCAGGCCGAGCGACAGCAGCAGCATAGGGATCTGAAGCCAGGTTGCGCCGGGAATGCCTATCAACCCGGCAGCCGAAATGCCAAAAACCAGATACAACAGCGGCCCGATGCAGCACAGCGTTGACGCTCCGGCGGCGATAACCGCCGCCAGAAGCGTAACCAGCCCGCCCTTAATGCTGTTCGACGCTGACATAGTCATAGCTGAAAAGCGCAGGGTCGTAGAAGTTCAGCGGGTCGCCGTCCACTTCCGCATACGGGTAGCCAAGGTTGTTGATGTCACCTTGTTCAGACGCCGGGAATAGCGCGAAATCGCGGGCGTGGTTAAAGCCAACCCAATTCATCTCCCAGTTGCCGAACAGATAATCGTTAACCGCTTTTACCGCCGGGTCACCATTCTCTTTTTTCTCGGTAAGACGCATTTTGGTCACATCAGCCGGATCTGCGGGTACCCAACCGAAGCCTGCCAGCCAGAACATGGCGCGGCAGTGCTGCCCCCCGCTTACTTTCGCTACGCCCTGAGCATCAGCGCTACCGAAGGCTTTTTTCGAATAGTTATCGAGCTTCACGCTCGACCCCAGACGAATACCAAACATCTCACGCGCCGGAATACCGACCGAGCGGCACAGCGCGACAAACACGGAGTTAATATCCGTACATTTCCCGCCCAGTTTATTGGTTTTCAGAATTTCACCGACATCGCCGGTACCGCAGCCGATCACCGCATCGTCACGATGCATATGGGTGCTGACCCAATCGTGGATCAGGCGAGCCTGTTTTATCGGTGCTTTTTCCTCACCGATAATTTTTAACGCAGTCTCTTTCACCAGACCATCCACCGGAATATGGGCCGTCGCCTGCAGGAATGGCTTAATTTCATCCGGAATAACCGCATCGCTTTCAGGCAACTGCCAGTCTGCCAGTTTATTCTCTTTAAGCACTTCCCAGTCGCGGGTTTCAATGGTCATTTCGACCTTAATATCCAGCGCGCCTTTAGAATCAGCCCAGGTCACAAACAACATTTTCGCGCCGTAGCGGTTGTTGGCATTGAGTGTTGCTTTCTGATAATTACCACTGAAGGAGAGATCGAGTAACTGCTGGAAGGCGGTATCTTCTGGCACCGGGATCCACAAATTAACCACCCCTTCAGATCCTTTCGGCGCTTTAAGGCTATAGGTTTGCGTCATCACGAAACGGCGGGCTTTGCCAGAGGAGATAACGGCAGGTTGAGCAACCTGTTTGCTTTCGGAGAAGACCGGGCTGACAAGACCCAGCGTGGAGAGTGCGGCTGCGCTTTTTAGAAAATTACGCCGTTCCATTACAATTCCTTCAGTCGCGAGTAAAAGCTCGAACTTAACCCCGCACCTGCGGAGGTCGGCGTTATTATGCGGCGACACGGCCCACTCGACAACATCCAGTTACATGCATATTGCGTTAACCGCCTTAAAATACAAAAAAGACCCGCCGAAGCGAGCCTTATCAATAACGAGTGCTTAAGTTTTTACTTAAAGACTTCAGCAACGGCTTCAAAGTTAGGGCCATGCTCACGTGCCGCGATGATCACGTAATATTTTCCGCCTTTTTTATCCGCCAGTTCGGACAGCTTTTTGTGCAGATCGGACGGAGAAGAAACCTGTCCATTGGTTGCCCCTACTGAAACGTTACCAATGTATTCCAGCTTAAAGTGATGGGCTTCATCCTTGGAGATCAGATCTGCTGCAGAAGTACTAAATGCCACCATAGATAACGCAGCCATTGTCCCTAACAATACTTTTTTCATCGCATACTCTCCTGTTAACGTTTTGTCTTAGCCTGTAACAGTATAAGCCAAATTTCAGATAATCAATGCGATATCGAAACATTTTATAAACATTGTATAAATTAATCGTTAATTTACCCTTGCTCGGAACGAATGCATTAACCTCGTTCATCTCAAAAGCAACAGCTAACTGGGCGACCTATTACGAAAGACAGGATCAGGAGGTTTGAACCTGCGCATCGGCTTAGCGCAGGTTGGGCAGGATAATCGCTACTAGTAGTTAATGAGCGAGTGACATTTTACCGTTTCAAGTGACTGCAACTGTTGCAGACGGCGCGCGACTTTCTCCTGGGCATCACTTTTCGCTATACCGTTACCAATTCCCAGATCGCCAATCGCACCAAGGATCGTTCGCTCATCAAAATCACCCGTGATCTCAATCTCGCGCTGCAGGCTACGGGTTTTGGCTATCTCCAGCTTAACATCATCGCAGGTCATCAGACTCGACTCTTCAGACGTGACGGAGGGAACCTGAGGATATTGTTTAGTGGCACAGCCAGAGAGAGCTAATGCCCCTAATACACAAAGAAAAATTTTCTTCATTTTATGAATTCCATCTCGATAAAAAACGAACATTACCATGGCTTCCGGCTAAGTCGTTTAAATAAATCGGATTTTTGTATGATTTTAGGAATTTATAAAGTTACTGCTCCAGGAAAACAGGTTCATGACTATAAACCTTTCCCATAGTGCTTC